>NZ_JAYLAA010000034.1:0-159656 GCF_035819015.1 Chryseobacterium salviniae
GGGCACCAATAGCAAAGGCATTGGTCGATACATTCTGAGTATACACCGTACTCAACACTTCTGTCGCTGCATTATGGGAAAGATAAGCCCTTGTTCCGTCATATCCTGTTCTGGTTATGCTCGGAATATTTACCGTATATGCATTGGTTTGGGATGCAAAAGCAGAACCTCCTCCCTGTTTGGTAGTAAAGGTTCCCGCAGGTCCTGCCTGGAAGCTTGCCGTACCCGAAGTCGCCCCATATCCAAACGCATATCTTGAAGTATTGGATGCGGTAGGGCGATCTACAAAATAGAACGTTGAGGCGGTTGCTCCCTGAGGCAACCCTGAAATATTGTTTAACAAATCATCATTTGATCCGTCAAATGTAATGGTTGAGTTAAAATTAATAAGATTAGCCGTGGTGTTATATACAGGCTGGTTGGCTGCCGTAGCCTGGCTGATGGTCGTTGCCGAACTCTGGTCTACCCAGGCGGAAACACCCGTAGCGGTAGTAACTCCTGCATCTGCTTTGTGCCAACGGGTTAAGCCATTTAATACTCCACCCGGAGCGGCACATCCTGAAATAGACGCCGTTTGAGAAGCCCCTATTCCCTGTCCTGTAGTATTGCTGTAATTATACGGTACGGAGACCAGCTGAGGAATACCATTCGCATTCACAGTATTACCCAGATTCTGGTTAGATGCTGTTGAACCTGTTCCTACTGTTACCGTACCTACTGCTGTTACCAGCTGTGAAGCAATTACTGAAGCATCCCCGTCTATGGCATCTAAACAGCCGTCGTTGTCGCTATCCAGATCCAGACGGTTTGGTACCCCATCGCTATCGGTATCGCAGAAATCGTTTACGATGTACATGTTTTTAATGTAAACATCATCTCCATCTGCTCCATTGGTATTGGAAGATACGGAAACAAGCATGTTTCCTGAAATCCCTGAAGAAGGAATAGTGAATATGAGTTTCTGGAAAGTCGTTGTGCTTGGCCCAGGTGGAAATGAAGTTACATTAACAGTTGCCCCGTTATAAGTAGTTACATCAACAGTAGTACCTGCTGCACTTGTTACCAAGGCATACAATACGCCGTTGATTCTGAATTCATTTTCCTGAAAAGCTCCAAAATTTACATTGGTATAATCCAGGCTCCAGATAAAGTTGGATCCTGAGACCGGAGTACCGAAGTTTACGGTCTGGCTAACCGTTTGACCTGTTGAAGCTGTTCCCTGTAATATTGTATTTGGAATGCTGGCTCTGTATTCCCAAGGAGAATTTATAGTCCACCCTGTGGTTCCTCCATTAAATGTACCATTGGTAAACAAGTTGGCGCAGGTTACTTCATCTACATCCTGTATCCCATCATTGTCATCATCCAGGTCATCAACATTTAGTACCCCATCTCCGTCACTGTCGATACCAACCGCCTGTAGTGATAAGAACCCTGACCCCGGTGCTGATGCTAAGGTAATCTGCCCATTGCTGTTCAGTGTTCCCAGCGTGGTAGAACCGGCAGTAAAATTGGCATCTGCCGCTTTGTACACCAGATTCCAGGTAAAGTTAGAAGTATCTAGCCCATTGAATTGAAGGCTTACCGCCTGGGTATAGTTGGTTGCCTGCACCCTCCAGATGCGGGTTATTCTTGTATTGAACCCAGATGCCAGATTGGTAGTAACCCTTGTTACAGTACCATTATCATCCCCGATCACCAAAGAACTTAAGTCGTTGGTGATATTGGTTCTGGTACCTGCACTGTTCGCAGAAGCAAAATCTGCATTGGTAGCAATGGTTAAGATGGTACCACTGTTAACAGAACGAGAAACTTTTTGGTGTAATGCTGAAGCATTATCCCTCATAATACCTGCGATATTATTGTTATACCCTGTATTAGCAGTGGCATCCCAGATAACAGCCGAAGAGGAGTTTTGATAGTCTCCTGTTTTGGTTATACCATATTTGATGGCTAAATAAGATTCTATCCGAATCAGCTCTGAAGCAGTGCTTTTACCTCCGTAGGCAATAACTTCCGGAATGTCTCCCGTAAAGAAATTGGCGGCACCGTCTGAACGGGCACCAATAGCAAAGGCATTGGTCGATACATTCTGAGTATACACCGTACTCAACACTTCTGTCGCTGCATTATGGGAAAGATAAGCCCTTGTTCCGTCATATCCTGTTCTGGTTATGCTCGGAATATTTACCGTATATGCATTGGTTTGGGATGCAAAAGCAGAACCTCCTCCCTGTTTGGTAGTAAAGGTTCCCGCAGGACCTGCCTGGAAGCTGGCCGTACCCGAAGTCGCTCCATATCCAAACGCATATCTTGAAGTATTGGATGCGGTAGGGCGATCTACAAAATAGAAGGTAGAAGCTGCTGCTCCCTGAGGTAAGCCGGTAATGCTATTCGTTAAATTATCATTTGATCCGTCAAATGTAATGGTTGAGTTAAAATTAATAAGATTAGCCGTGGTGTTATATACAGGCTGGTTGGCTGCCGTAGCCTGGCTGATGGTCGTTGCCGAGCTCTGGTCTACCCAGACGGAAACACCCGTAGCGGTAGTAACTCCTGCATCTGCTTTGTGCCAACGGGTTAAGCCATTTAATACTCCACCCGGTGATGCTACGAAACCGGCAAAGGTAAAATACTGACCGGAAGTAAAATTTACTGTAGCGGTATAATACTGCACGCTGCCTAAGGTCTCCAGTGTCATCAGAGTTCTTGTATCGGAGCCGTCAAATATGGCATCGGCACTCACCACTAGATTAAGCGGTGAAATATTTCCACTAATCTGGCTTGCCGGTATAGCAACTTTTACAATTCCTACCGTTCCGGTTTGCTGTACTCTCCAGATGCGGGTCATCCTGTTATTCAGCCCTCCGAAAACAAAAGATGTTGCGAAGTTTGTGCTTCCGGTGTCGGAACCCCAAACCAAGGCAGATTTGTCAACCGTAAAATTATTGGTGTTATTGGCATTCGTATCGGTAATATTAATGTTTCCGATTACCGGCTGAATACCACTGTTCACACTCTGCGACTGCTTCTGGTTCAATGCCGAAGCATCATCCTTAGCAATCCCTGCAATGTTGTTATTGTATCCTGCGTTGGTAGCAGAATCCCACCAAATGGTAGTTCCATCACTTGCAAGGTAATTCTGGGGATCTAATGTAACCCCATACTTAATGGCAAGGTAGCTGTTCACCCGTTGCTGCTGAAGAGCAGTAAGGGATGCATTGCCGTATACAATCAATTCGTTGATGTTTCCGTTGAAAGGCAGGGCATTGTTAGAAGTATTCCCTACATAAGCCGTGGTTCCGGTAGCAAAACTTACTGAATTTGTTGAAGAGCCATCTGATCCGCCATCAAAATTATTAGCAAACGCAGTACCTGCCCTATTAGTTCCTAAAATATGTATTTTGCCATCGGTTACTGTTTTAGTTCCCGTGACTATAGCGCTTGCCGCAAAAGTTGATAAGGTATGCACTGCCCCGTTATTCCAGAACTGCGGTGCACTTCCACTGTTAGCAGCCTGAAGATAAGTCCTGCCATTCGTTGATGTTTTGGTCGTGGCAAACACATTAAAGCTGTTAGTACCGCCCATACCAAACGAGGTAGTGGTAGGATACTGGAATGAATTGGTTCCGCTGCCGCCAAATAAAATTCCCGGGTTGAAATTGTCTCCCAACGATTGGTACGTTGCACCGGTACCGCTGGAAGAGGCAAGCCCGTTGGCATCCGTCCAGCTTGTTACGGAAGCGTTATTGGTAGTGGTATTTGTGCCTGCATCTGCCTTGAGCCATAAGCTTGTTCCCAAAACCCCACCCGGAGCTGTTTGCGTACCCGTAAATGAGAAGAACTGCATATTGGCAATCTGCCCTGCAGGAACGGTAAAGATGTAATGAACGACTCCGTTGATGCTTGTAGTTCCGCTTTGGGCGATGGTCAAAGCTGTACCGTTGCTGAGCGAAGCAGCTGAGCTGCCGTATAATAAACTTACGGTGGAAGCCTGTGCGTTACCGAAGGCGCTTACCGGGTAATATACCGTGATGTCTTGCGCAAAGCTGTTTGTGTTCTGCGTTTTCCACACGCGGGTAAAGCGGTATGGATAGTTGCTATTGCCTGTCGAAGCCAAGGTAGTTAACGAGCCGTTGTTATCGCTCCAGATAAAGAATTGCTTATCCGAAGCGAAGGTGTTGGCATTGGCCTGGTTGGTGGCCGCTGCCGTACCCAGAGCCATGACCACTTGTGACGTACTTGCATTTACACTGCAGCTTTGTTTTTGATTAAGCGCCGTGAGATTATCACGTCCTATACCGGCTATGTTGTTTGCATAGCCGCTGTTAGTGGTGGCATTCCACGTAACTGTAGTTCCATCTGATGCCAGATAATTTTGTGCAGTGGTTTGATCTAATGTAATACCGTATTTAATCGCCAGGTAGCTATTTACCTGTTGCAACTGAACGGAAGTAAGGTTGGTGGTATAAGCGATTACCTCGGGTATATTGCCTGCAGTTGTAGCCTCGTTACCTCCAGCCCACAGAACAGATCCGATGACCATTGGCCCCAAGTTAGTTTCATAGTCGTTGGTGAGCATATTGTACGCACTACCATTTTGTGCAATTCCGTATGATGTACCACCTACCAGGGTACCGGAAGCTATCCGAGAAGTTCCAAATGGTGCTGTTGGAACCGGAAGGCCTGGCACCAAAGTTGTACCCCCTACTTTTCTGGCGGCAAGTCCAACAGGCAATAAGGCAGGATAATTATACTTCTGGGAATTGAACGGCTCTGCGTTATTACTTACCCTTAATAAGTAACCATTTGTCTGGTCTGTGAGCCCGAACAATGTAGCACCTGATGCGCCAGCCCCGGAAAACAACGAACTGGCTGAACTTAATGCCGTTGTACTGGTACTGATATACAAGGATGGATTAAAATTAAATTTGCTATTGCCTACCGCAGTCTGGTAAATTGTAGTACCACTGGCATTAGCGAAATTTTTGTTATTGCCACTTTGATCGTTCCATGCAGTGATGGTTCCGCCGTTGGTTGTAGTGTTGGTACCCGCATCGGCTCTGAGCCATAGAGAAGCTCCGGTTACCCCGCCGGGGCTTTGTGCCCATACCCAAGAAATGGATAATAAACTTAATAAAATTAAATAAATATATTTTTTCATTGTTGTTATGTATATTGTAAGAATTTGTTTTCTTCACTTGCTTTTATTCAGAATTGAATAGTATGTATTTAATACATTGTACTGTCTGATCAGTATGGCGACTCCCCCTTATGACACAGGATATTACTATCTTGCACACCGGGGAAAAGCACCGTAGATCGTGAGTTTCTGATAAAAGTTTTAACAATGAAAAGGTGGCGGCCTTATGCCTCCTGCGCCTATGCAGTTTGATGAAAACGCAGAGAAGAGAAAGTAATAATTTTCAGGAATATATTCATCAGGCTGCCCTGCTGACATATGCCGTATTTGCTGATAATATATTAAATTCTGATGATGATTTCCCGGAGCTGCGCATACAGCCTGCCCTGATACAGAAATATAATGTACCGCATTTTGTTCGGGAAAAGCAGAGATAGATTTACGGGAAGTTAAAGAATTGCCGGTAACATTTTTTTTGCGGACTGATTTATTTTCGGCGATAGATCTTTTTTGCGGAAGAGAAGCAGCCGTTTCTTTTTTTACTGATGTATTAACCGGAGCCTTATCCAATGTGTATACAACAGTTCCTTCTGCAATATACAGGTATTCTTCACCAGTTAGAATTAGAGATTCAGAAGTGTCTTTCTGCTTCTCTCCTGCTGCCATAGCTTCTGATTCGTAGTTTGTTGCAACCAGGGTTCCTTCTTTTATATATATTGCAGGGCTATCTGTAGAAAAGGATTGGCCGGAGTAAAGAACTGAAGCAATGACCATGATAAAGCACAGCAGTCTTTCGGAAAAACGAAAGACCTGCGGCATCACAGATTTCATCACTTTTTGTTTCATCATTTGTATTTCCTAATCAAATTAGGTAGCAGTAAAGTAGACATATTAGAAATAAGTCTACTATCTGTGTATTTTTTTATCAGTTAAATGCACTAATGCATCACCTTTATTTTTGTAAAAAATTTTATAATCTGAATACTGCAGATTTATTTATTACAAAATGGTTTAAACAAATCTATTCCAATTTTCTTTTTTGGAATTATCTTTATTATTTTATCATATCCGGTTATTTCGTGATATAATAACTCTAATAAATAGCATTTATATTTATATTGCAAATTTAAACCCAAATAACTGATATACAATCTGATAAATTGTAATAAAATAATTATACAATTGTAATTTTTTAATTACAAAATAATGGAAAATCTTCGCTATCCGGATGACAATCATGATTGTTAAACGCCATGAGAATGTTTATTGGAACAAATAATTCAGCTAAATTTGATAAGCTAATCATGATAGTAGTTGCGTACACTAAAAAAGCCATGGGATTAGTATGAATTTAAAATATATTTTTTAATTTTACTGTTATTTTGTTTACACCGAAAGCGCACAGGAAGGTATGGGAAACACACTCTTTTAAAGCTAACTTTCCAATGTAAGCAGAACTGAAGTCATTCTGTTTAAGTATGATATAAGTCTGCATAGTTCTCATCATGAGCTATTGCACAAAAGAAACACAATATAAAACCAAATGTATGAACAAAAGAATACTTATTGCTGATGATTATTCCGTCATTAGGACAGGCATTAAAATGATTCTGAAAAATTACTTTAAAAACCTTACTATCGAATACGCTGAAAGTTACGATGAGATTGCAGAAAAATTATCCCAAAATCAGGAGTACACATTGCTTATTTTAGATACAAATATTCAGGGAAACAAACAGGGAATGATTTCTGAATTTAAGAATAAATCCCCTGAAATGAAGATCCTTGTGTTTTCGGTATACCAGCCGTTCGGAGTAATACAGAGTATCAAGGGAGGAGCAGACGGTTACCTCAATAAACTTTCTCGCGAAGATGAAATTGCCAGAGCCGTTTCAGAAGTTTTAAATACTGGTAAATATTATTCGCCAGAAACTACCGATGCGCTGATTCAGCATTCTATTTTCAGAAAAAAAACCAATCCGCTGGAAAATCTTTCCGAAAGAGAAAAAACGGTTTATCATTTTTTGATTAAGGGTTATGGTAATCTGGAAATTGCCAACGAACTCAAAATACATGTAGCTACCATCAGTACCTATAAAAGGCGGATTTTCCAGAAACTGGGAACCAGCAATCTTATTGATATTTTAGAAATAGACAGAAGGTACTCAATGGAGTGAATACCCTTATACCATGAATAACCTGATTTCAAATAAATCAGCCCTGTTATATTAGCTAAACTTTATCGGAAATCAGGTCAAAAAAATTAAAATCTTAATTTTAAAACTCCAAAGCAATTTATTTCCACTTGATATTGCAGCCCATGCTTGGCCTCTGAATTTCTTCCTGAGGCTCTCCTGCCAGAAGGTTTTCGAAAGCAATAATCAAATCTTCCCCTGTTACATCCTTATTATTTCCCGGCCTTGAATCATCCATCTGCCCCCGGTAGATAAGATCCAGCTTATCATCAAAGAAAAAGAAATCCGGTGTACATGCTGCATTATAGGCTTTCGCAATAGCCTGGCTTTCATCATATAAATAAGGAAAATCAAAATTCTTTTCAATCTGGAATTCGATCATCTTTTCAGGAGAATCTGCAGGATACTTTTTTACATCATTCGAATTGATGGCTATAAACTCAATTCCCCTTTCGTAATAATCTTCATACAGTTCATTTAATTTATCTATGATATGAAGAACAAACGGACAATGGTTGCACATGAAAATCACCAAAGTGCCTTTTTCTCCTTTCAGATCATCCAGCGACTGAATTTCATTACTTTTTGACGGATTCGGCAGTTCAAAAAAAGGTGCTTTGGTTCCGAGTTCAATCATATTTGATGGCGTATTCATAACTATTTATTTAGCCACAAAGATAAAGATTTTCTTGAGTAAAACGTGTCAGTAAGAAGTTAAAGGCTTGATCATTGCATTAAAATTGAATTGAACAATTCACTTCATTCATTTTTACAATAATCGGGAAAATTCCTAAGCTAAATCTCCTCCAGCTCCCATGCATCCGGTCTCCGTCCGATTTTAATATTATTTAAAGAAGGTATGTTAAAAGTTAAACTCTAAAATTTGTTTGGAAGTAATATCAAAAAGTTTGTAGTTTTGCTAACACTGTTAGTAATATAAAATCATGGGGTTACATGAACGCCGACAAAGAGAAAAGGAAAATATACGTGCCAGTATTCTGGATGCGGCTTTTTCTTTGGCTAAAACCGAAGGCTGGGCTTCACTTTCCATGAGAAAAATTGCCGATGCGATTGAGTATAGCGCACCGGTAGTTTACGATCACTTTGAAAACAAAGAAGCGATTCTGTATGAAATTTCATTGAATGGTTTCCACTGTTTACATATTGAATTGCTTAAAGCTCAGAGAGAACATGACAATCCCGAAGATCAGTTGAAAGCTATTGTTGATGCTTACTGGAAGTTTGCATTCAGGAACAAAGAGTATTACCAGCTGATGTTTGGTTTGGGGATGCAATGCAGCGGAAAAGGAATGATGAAAGAAGAATTTTCTTCCTTTCAGGATATGCTGTACGACTGCACGTATGAAATTATTAAGAAAAACGGATCAAAAACGGAAAATGCCTGTCACATGTCTCACGCATTATTTTCTGCGGTGCACGGACTGATTTCCATCATGATGATGCGTAATGACGATATCCCTTCAACGATGAACAAAACGACTTTAGATGAAACTGTATCAGCTTTCATTAAGTCATTGTAATTTTTTTTTGAATTAAAAATTAACACCGTTAGGAATATTAACACCTAATTAATAAATTATTCATTTAAAAACATTTAAAAATTAAAAACATCATGTAAAATTAAGAATTAACCTAAAGCTATTTACCCTTCTGTATTAACGCCGTTAGAAAAATTAACACTTAAATTCCAGATAAACTTATAGTATTATGGAAACATCTATTTAGACCCAATATTAAAAATTCTGTATATTTTTTTAAACAAATTGTTAACACCGTTAGGAAATATAACAGATATTAAATTAAAACAATATTATTTTATTTAACACTTCATTAAAAATTTAAACTCAAAATGAAAATATTTGGAAAAACGAGAATCGTCGTACTTATCGCAAGTATTATTCTTTTACAAAACTGCACCAAAGCAGCAGAAGGATCCAACGCAGCTCCGCCGCCTCCGCAACTTCCTGTTTACACGGTTATCACTTCACCAGCTACTGTTTATCAGGAATTTCCGACAGCCCTGGAAGGAAAGAACAATGTAGAAATCAGATCCCAGGTTGATGGATATTTAGATAAGATCTACGTGGAAGAAGGTGCTTACGTAAGAGCCGGACAGCCATTATTTAAAATAGATTCAAGAAGCTACGGCGAACAGATGAACATGGCAACAGCCAATTTACAGGTTGCCAATGCCAATATCCAGAAAGCAAAAGTTGAGGTAGACCGCCTTGAACCTCTTGTTGCCGCAAAAGTAGTTTCTGAAGTACAGCTGAGAACCGCAAAAGCCAACTACGCAGCCGCAGTGGCAGCCGCTTCACAGGCAAGAGCATCCGTCGGAAGCGCAAAAATTAACGTAGGATTCACCACGATTACAGCTCCGGTAAGCGGGTACATCGGAAGAATTCCTTACAAAAAAGGAAGCCTGATCTCAAGAACAGATCCCAATCCATTAACCTTATTGTCTGACATCAGCGAAATTTATGCCTACTTTTCTTTAAGCGAGCTGGATTTCATTGCTTTTCAAAATAAATATCCGGGTGCTACTTTAAATGAAAAACTGAAAAATATGCCGCTGGTAGATTTGGTAATCGCCGATAACAGCATCTATACAGAAAAAGGCAGAATGAGCATTGTTGACGGACAGTTCGACAAAACTACAGGAGCCATTAGTGTTCGTGCCGTATTCCCGAATCCAAACGGGGTATTACGGACAGGGAATACCGGTAGGGTGCGTATGCCGCAATTATTTGATAAAACATTGGTGATTCCGCAGGAGTCTACTTTTGAAATTCAGGATAAAACGTATGTTTATGTAGTTGGGAAGGATAAAAAAGTTACGGGAAAACCGGTAACCATATCCGGAAAAACAGACAATTACTATTTTATTTCTGAAGGATTATCTAAAGGAGACAAAATCGTATACACCGGAATCGGCGTCTTGAAAGATGGTGTTGCCATACAACCGAAAGCTATTTCTTCTGATAGCTTATTGAAAGCAAGACCATTATAACTGTTTGGAGTCAGATAATATTCTGATTTAAACATTAAGGGATTCTAAGTTAGTAAGATTAATTAAAAAATATCAAAGATACATTGTAAGGCATAAGATCAATTATTTAACCTGTCAAATCTTATAATTCTTTGTTTAAAAGTTTAGTTATTAAATCCTTAATGTTAAAAAATCAGTTTAGAAATTAGCTCAGACAACATTAAAAAATAAACTTCTTATGTTAAAACAATTTATAGAAAGACCGGTACTTTCAACGGTCATCTCCATCATACTTCTATTATTGGGTGCCTTGTCGCTCTTTAATTTACCCATTGCCCTCTTTCCGGATATTGCGCCGCCAAGTGTTCAGGTGACGGCTTTCTATCCGGGAGCCAACGCGGAAGTAGTCGCCCGTTCGGTAGCAACTCCTATAGAAGAAGCGGTAAACGGAGTGGAAAATATGACCTACATGACCTCCAACTCCAGTAACGACGGTACCATGACCCTGAGCGTATTTTTCAAGCAGGGTTCCGATCCCGATAACGCTGCCGTAAACGTTCAGAACCGTGTATCGAAAGCCATGAGCCAGCTTCCGCAGGAGGTAGTACAGGCGGGAATTTCCACGCAGAAAGTTCAGAACAGTATGATTATGTTCATGGGATTAACCAGTAATGACCCCAAACAATATGATGAACTTTTCTTACAGAATTATTTAAAAATCAACATTATTCCGCAAATCCAGCGTATTCCGGGTGTTGCCCAGGCGCAGGTTTTCGGAACAAGGGATTATTCCATGAGGCTCTGGCTGAAGCCGGATCGATTAGCTGCCAACGGACTTTCTCCACAGGAAGTTTTGAATGCCGTAAAAGATCACAACTTAGAGGCTGCGCCGGGACGTTTGGGACAGGGAAGCAAGGAAACGTATGAATATATTTTAAAGTATAAAGGTAAATTAAACAAGAATGAAGACTACGAAAACATTGCCATCAAAGCCAACAGCGACGGCTCGTTCCTGAGACTGAAAGATGTGGCAAGAGTAGAATTCGGTTCATATACGTATACAGCAGCCAACAGAGTGGATGGTAAGCCGGTTTCAGGTTTTGCAATTATGCAGACGGCAGGATCGAACGCCAATGAAATTTTAACTGAAATTGAAAAGCAGGTTGATCAGTTTAAAACGACCCTTCCAAAAGGCGTTGAACCCATCATCATGTACAATTCCAAAGACTTTTTGGATGCGTCAATTCATCAGGTAGTTGAGACATTGATAATAGCATTCATCCTGGTATTTATTGTCGTATATATTTTCCTTCAGGATTTCAGATCAACGTTAATTCCTGCGATTGCCGTTCCGGTGGCGATTATTGGTACATTCTTTTTCCTGCAATTATTTGGGTTCAGTATCAATATGTTAACATTATTCGCATTGGTACTCGCCATTGGTATTGTGGTGGATGATGCCATCGTGGTGGTAGAAGCCGTCCATTCCAAAATGGAACATACGGGAATGCCTGTAGAACAAGCTACGATGAACTCCATGAATGAGATTTCAGGTGCAATTATTTCCATTACCCTGGTGATGTGTGCCGTGTTTATTCCGGTTGGTTTCATGCAGGGTCCGGCGGGAGTTTTCTACAGACAGTTTGCCTTCACATTGGCAATTGCAATTATGATTTCTGCGGTGAATGCATTAACGTTAAGTCCGGCTTTATGCGCCATGTTCTTAAATGATCCTCAGGGTGACCACGGAGAACACGGCAAAAAAACAGGCTTTGGCGCAAGATTTTTCAATGCATTTAATGTAAGCTTTAATAATTTAACTAAAAAATACATTTACAGCCTTAAATTTTTAATTAAAAATAAATGGGTTGCCGTAGGAGGATTGGTCTTAATTACTGCCGCAAGCATTTTCTTAATTAAAAAAGCACCATCCGGATTTATTCCTACAGAAGACCAAGGGTTTATTTTATACGCAGTGAATACGCCTCCCGGAAGTTCATTAGACAGAACCCACAGAGCAACTGAGCAGATTGACCAGATCATCAACGGCGAAAAAGCCAAAAATCACCTTTGGGTGGCAGATGGTCTGAACTTCATCAGTAACGCCAACGCATCGCCTTATTCTGCCGGCTTCATTAAATTAAAAGACCACGACCAGCGTGGCGAAGTAACCGATCCGGATCAGATTGCCGCAGGATTAACGGGAAAAGTGTCACAGGTAAAAGATGCGAACGCATTCTTCTTTAACTTCCCAACCGTACAGGGATTTGGGAACGTTTCCGGTTTTGAATTCATGCTTCAGGATAAAACCAACGGTTCCCTGGAAAATTTAGGAACAACAACGCAGGCTTTCATCGGGGAATTGATGAAACGTCCGGAAATTGCTTTTGCTTTCACGACCTATGCAGCCGGAAATCCACAATTTACGATTGAGGTTGATAATGATAAAGCCAATCAGCTTGGCGTTTCCATCACAGAATTGATGCAGACCATGCAGATTTATTATGGAAGTAGTTTTGTTTCAGATTTCAACAGATTCGGAAAATACTACCGGGTAATGGCTCAGGCAGATATTCCTTACAGAACAGATGCCAATTCTCTGGAAGGAATTTACGTTAAAAATAAATCAGGCGAAATGGTTCCTGTAAAAACATTGGTAACGCTGAAAAGAGCCTTCGGGCCTGAAACAGTGACCAGAAACAACCTCTTCAACGCAGTAACGATCAACGGAACACCGAAACCGGGATACAGTACCGGAGACGCCATCAAAGCAGTGGAAGAAGTGGCTGAAAAATCACTTCCGAGAGGTTTCGGCTATGAATGGACAGGGATTACCCGTGAAGAGATCAAAACAAGCGGCCAGACTGCATTTATCTTTATGCTAAGCATTTTGTTTGTGTATTTCCTTTTAGCAGCTCAGTATGAAAGTTATATCCTGCCGTTTGCGGTAATCTTAACGATTCCGACGGGGATTTTCGGGGTATTTGCTTTCACAGGACTTGCAGGGATTGATAATAACATTTACGTTCAGGTCGGATTGATCATGCTCGTCGGATTACTCGCGAAAAACGCGATTTTGATCGTAGAATTCGCCGTACAGCGGAGAAATGCAGGAAGATCATTACTGGAAGCAGCGCTTCAGGCTTCAAGACTGCGTTTAAGACCGATCTTAATGACCTCCTTTGCATTCATTGTCGGGATGTTACCGCTGGTATTCACGCAGGGAGCTTCCGCAAAAGGAAATCATTCGATAGGATACAGTACGGTTGGCGGAATGTTGACGGGAGTTGTCTTCGGGATTTTCATTATTCCGGTAATGTTTGTAATCTTCCAGTATTTACATGAAAAAATGCCGAGCAGAAAAAAGAAAAGACTTCAAAGACAAAAACTGGAAGCAGAACTTTTAGCTACAACTCATTAATAAAAATGAATTACAAAGCTTTGAGAGATTTGGCTTAAAAATTTAAATCATTAAGGTTTTTATTAAGAAGTTTAGAATATAAGATGCGCTTCGCTTTAGAATGATGCTTAATATAAAATCTATTCGATTTTCTTGATTAACTTAACTTCTTAAATAATTCTTAATGGTTTAAATCAAAACCGAAAGATTAATAAAATCATCTGGGAAAGTCCGTGAAATCTGTGGGAACAAAAAAGCAAAGTATTTCCTATTAAAACCCACTTTGTATAAGGAATTCTTAAAGTTTTGCATTCAATTAAAAGTTTAAAAATTATGAAAAGAGTAAAAAATATTATCATCACTTTTGGACTGGCTTTGGCTTCGGTCTCCTGTGTATCGAAACTGGCATACACGGAGCCTGAGTTAGACCTTCCCGAAACGTTTAAATATACTGCAACAGCAGATACAGCAAGCGTTGCCAACCTGGAATGGAGACAGTTTTTCAGCGACCCGATTTTACAGAGCCTGATTGAAAAAGGAATTAAAAACAACTACGACCTGCAGATTGCTTTAAAGCAGGTGGCTTCATCACAGGAAAAGCTGAAACAGGCAAAATACCTGCAGTATCCTGATGTAGGTTTCGGGGTTTCTGCGCAGATTTCCAGGCCTTCAAAAAACAGCATGAACGGACAAAGCCTGAATTTATTTTTAGGGCAAAGCCATGTTGAAGATTATAACGCTGCGTTTAATTTATCTTGGGAAGCAGATATCTGGGGTAAAATAAAAAACCAGCAGGAAGTTTCAAGAATGCAGTATCTCCAGACTTACGAAGCGACAAAAGCCATTCAGACGCAGGTGGTTGCAGCGATTGCGCAGGGATATTACAATTTATTGATGCTTGATAAACAAATGCAGATTGCCCAATCTAATTTAGAATTAAGCAAAAATACACTGGCTCTTACAGAAAAATTGTGGCAAAGCGGAGATACAACTTCTCTGGGTGTTCAACAGGCCACTGCACAAAAGCAATCAACAGAATTATTGATTACACAACTGGAACAAAACATTGCCATCCAGGAAAATGCACTGAGTATTCTGGTGGGTGAAAATCCGGGGAAAATCAGCAGGACTATTGAAATGTCTGAAACCTCTTTGCCACAGGAAATTTCTGCAGGGCTTCCGGCAGCAATGGTGAGCCGCCGTCCGGATGTCCGTCAGCAGGAACTGGTGTTGCTGGAATCAAACTCAGTAGTAGGAATTGCCCAGGCGAATATGTATCCTTCATTAAAAATTACAGCCAACGGAGGTGTCAATTCATTTAAAATTGATAACTGGTTTCAGATCCCGGCTTCACTGTTCGGTTCTGTGTTAGGAGGAATAACCCAGCCTATCTTTCAGAAAAGACAATTGAAAACAGATCTAAATGTTGCTAAAATCCAGAGAGAGAAAAATGTACTGGCTTTCCGTCAATCTGTATTGAACGCAGTGGGTGAAGTTTCCGATGCATTGGTTTCCAACGAAAGCTTAAAAGTTCAGGAACAGAAAGCTGCCGAACAGGCTGCGACTTTAAAAAACGGAATTAAAAGTGCCGAAATGCTCTATAAAGGCGGAATGGCCAACTATTTAGAAGTGATAACTGCCCAGGGAAATTCTCTGCAGGCAGAACTTAATCTGGCGTCCGTAAAAAGACAAAGGTTAAGCAGCATTGTAGACTTGTACCGGGCGTTAGGAGGCGGTTGGAAGTAGTAAATTTAAATTATATTGTTATGGAATGCAGTCTTTCGGGGCTGCATTTTTTTGTTTTGAATTAAATCTTTAAACGAATGCTTTTTCCGTTCTGTCATTCTGAATGAATGACAATGCTGAATTAACTTTTTTAAACCATTAAGATTAATTAAGTCGTTAAGTTTAAGTAAGAAAAATCAAATAGATATTAATAAGCATTATTATACTAAAAGCGAAGCTCATCTTAAATATTCTAAACTTCTTAATTAATCTTAATGGTTAAAATAAACGCAAAGTTCTCCATAATAACCTGTGCAAATCTGTGAAATCCGTGGGTAATAAAAACTTATTTTAAAACTTCTCCATTTATATACCCAATCAACCCATCAAAATCCTCCTGCGAATATCCCAACGGCAAATAATGAATATCATCTGCTTTTCTGTACCAGGTCAATTGGCGTTTGGCGTATCTCCGGCTGTTTTTCTTAATTTCAGAAACGGCAAAATCCAAGTCCCATTCTCCATCAAAATATTTGAATAATTCAGCGTATCCAACCGTATTCAAAGCTGTTAAATGTTTAAATTTTTCCAGACTTTTTGCTTCATCCAGTAAGCCTTTCTCCATCATAATATCCACTCTCCTGTTAATTCTGTCATACAATTCTTCCCTTGGTGCTTCGATTCCGATTCGGGTGGTATTAAAATCTCTTGAATCCTGTGAAACAGCAATTAATTCGGAATACTTTTTATCCGTCTGCCAGATGACATCAATAGCACGCAAAAGCCTTCTGTGATTATGAATATCTACAATAGAAAAATATTCGGGATCCAGATCTTTCAATATTTCCTGAAGTTTTTCAATACCTTCATTTTCAAAAATATCCTGCAGTTTTTTTTGATTTTCTTCATCCGCTTCCGGCAAATCATTTAGACCTTCAATTACTGCTTTTTCGTACATCATGCTGCCGCCCACCAAAATAACCGTATCATATTTTTCAAAAAGTTCATTGAGCTTCTTTAAAGCATCTTCTTCATACTGCCCGATGGAATAATACTCTTCAACGGAAAGATTTCCGATAAAATGATGAGGCGCTTCCGCCAACTCTTCTTCGGATGGCGAAGCGGTCCCGATTTTCATTTCTTTAAAAAACTGCCGGGAATCGCAGGAAATAATTTCCGTATTGAAATAGTTAGCAAGATCGATTGCCAATCTTGTTTTTCCAATTCCGGTAGGCCCTACAACAGAAATTACATTTTTATTTTTCACGATGCTAATTTACAAAAATGGGTGAATTGTATTTAACCGTAAAAGACTTAAAAGAATGGTGATTTAATTAAACCATTAAAAACATTTAAGAAGTTAAGTTTATTTAAGAAAATCAATTTGATTTTAAGAAGTATTATTTAAAGAGCTAAGCTTCAACTTAATAACCTTAACTACTTAATCAAAATCTTAATGGTTTAAAATAAATTTTTAATGATAATTAATCTTCATTTTACCAAAGATGGAAATTTGCATTGATGTCAACAATAATGATCTATATCCAAAACAATCTTCACGCTTCCTGCATCCAACTTCCAGCCTTACTACTTTAGCTAAACTATACACTTAAATGTTTATCTTTGTACAACAATAAAAAACTATGATTTTATCAATGACCGGCTTCGGTAGAGCCGAAGATGTTTTTGAAGGAAAAAAGATTACCATCGATATTAAGTCACTGAATAGCAAAAGCTTTGATTTGAATATCAAAATTCCTTTACGGTATAAAGAAAAAGAATTCGAGATCAGAAAAATTCTCAACGACAGGATTATTCGCGGAAAAGTAGACTGCTACATCAACCTTGAAAATCTTGAAGAATCTACAGATGTAAAAATTAATAAAAATTTAATTGATTCTTACATCAGCGAACTTCGTCACATTGCTTCAGACGGCCCCGATTTCGAATATCTTAAAATGGCAGTACGGATGCCGGATGCCATTACTTCAAGGCCAGACGAGCTGTCGGAAGGAGAATGGGAAGCATTGGCTAAAATTGTACATGCTGCGGTAGACCGGTTTGAAGAATTCAGGAAAACGGAAGGTAAAATCTTACACGAAGAGCTGGAAAGAAATTTACAGAATATTGAAAAAAGCCTTTCCGGAGTAATTCCTTTTGAGGAAGAGCGAATCACTGCCGTAAAAGAACGCTACCAAAAATCTTTAAAGGAATTTGAAAATGTAGACGAAACACGTTTTTACCAGGAAATGGCATATTTCACGGAAAAGCTGGATATTTCTGAAGAGAAAGTACGGCTTTCCCAACACCTGAAATATTATAAGGAAGTAATGGACAACGAAGATTTCAACGGTAAAAAACTGGGATTCATCTCTCAGGAAATCGGCCGGGAAATCAACACATTAGGTTCAAAAGCCAATCATTCTGAAATTCAGAAGCTGGTGGTTATGATGAAAGATGATTTAGAGAAAATTAAAGAACAAACGTTAAATGTGCTTTAAATTCAAAGTTCAATGTTTAAAATTCAAGGTTTTTGACGAACTCTGAATGAAAAACATATTTTGAATTATCTAATAAACTTTAAACCCAAATCTAAAAACTTTGAACAATAAAGTTATCATATTTTCGGCACCGTCTGGAAGCGGAAAAACAACATTGGTAAAGCATTCGCTGGAAGCATTTAACGAACTGCAGTTCTCTATTTCATGCACAACAAGGCAACCGAGAGGAACTGAAGTTCATGCGGTAGACTATCATTTTTTAACGCCCGATGAATTCAGGCAAAAAATTGCGGAACAAGCCTTTGTAGAATTTGAAGAAGTTTATACCGACAAATACTACGGAACATTAAAATCCGAAGTGGAGAAAATCTGGGATCAGGGGAAAGTGGTCATTTTTGATGTTGACGTAAAAGGCGGTATTTCCCTTAAAAAATATTTTGGCGAACAGGCATTGTCGATTTTCATTGAACCGCCGTCCGTTAAAGAACTGGAACGAAGATTGATCTCCAGAAACACGGATGATGCGGAAACCATCAGAACCCGCATTGCAAAAGCAGAGGAAGAGATGACTTATGCCAACGAATTTGATAAAATTGTGATCAATAATGATCTCGACGAAGCAAAAAGAGAAATAGAAAGTTTAATAAAAAATTTTATTGGGAGTTGAAAGAGTTTGATGATGGAAGCTGGAAGTTTAAGATGTAACATTCCAATTTCCACATTCCGATTTTAATTTCCATCTAAACACTGAGGTAAATATGAGTACCGAAACATTAGAAAAAGCCAAATCTGCAATCCCGGTAAGAGGATTTTTGGATATAAAAGACATTGCAATTCCTCAGGGAGAAGAGCTTGTAAAAGCAATTCTTGCGTTGAAAGAAGAGAAAAATGCGGTGATCTTAGCACACTATTATCAGCCGGGAGAAATTCAGGATATTGCTGATTTCCTGGGAGATTCGCTACAGCTGGCCAGACAGGCAAAAGATACCGATGCAGACATGATCGTTTTCTGTGGGGTACATTTTATGGCAGAAGCTGCAAAAATCCTTAATCCTACAAAAAAAGTGGTTCTCCCGGACACAATGGCAGGATGTTCTTTAGCTGATGGCTGTTCAGGAGAAGGTCTGCGAAAAATGCGCGAGCAGCATCCGAATGCTTTGGTGGCAACCTACATCAATTGTAACGCCGAAACAAAGGCAGAAAGTGACATTATCGTAACCAGCTCCAATGCAGAGACGGTAATTGAAGCGCTTCCGAAAGACCGCCCCATTATTTTCGCACCCGATAAAAATCTGGGAAGATATTTATCCCAGAAAACAGGCCGCGATATGATCCTTTGGGACGGAAGCTGCATTGTACACGAAGCTTTTTCCATGGAAAGAATTGCGAAGCAGCTGTCCGAAAATCCTGATGCCAAGCTTATTGCCCACCCGGAAAGTGAAGAAGCCGTTTTAAAACTGGCCCATTTTATAGGTTCTACTTCTGCCCTGCTGAATTATGTGGAACAGGACGATTGCCAGAAATTCATTATTGCAACAGAAGAAGGTATTCTTCACGAAATGAAAAAACGTGCGCCTCACAAAGAGCTGATTCCGGCATTGGTTTTCGACGAAACCTGCAATTGTTCAGAATGTTTCTACATGAAACGAAATACCATGGAAAAACTGTATTTGTGCATGAAATACGAGCTTCCGGAAATTATTATCGACGAAGAATTACGATTAAAGGCATTAAAGCCCATCGAAGCCATGCTTGATCTTTCTAAAAGTATAAAGTAAAATAGAATGCCCCGGAAGTCAGGCTTTTGGGGCATTTATCCTATTTTTTTTACTTAAAGATCATTCGGACCGGGAACATAACATTCCGAATTGATAAGGACACAGTTTCTGCAAAAATCCGAAAGTGCCCAATATTCATCACAAGTAAAAGTAGAGCTTTGAGGACATTCATTACAGCTTTTAGGGCCGGCTCCCCCATTAATTTGTTCTAAATTTCTCCGGTTTAATTTTTTCAAATTTTTCATAATAAATTGATTTGGTTAATTTTATAAATTTAATATTATTTCCGAATAAATCATAAAAATATTGAAAATAATAATTAAGATAAATATTTACGGTTAAAAATTTCGAATATAATTAAGAAAATCATTAGCTGTAATTTAGCTTAAAGTTTTAAAGAAATAAAAATATCTAAAACACATTCTGAAGAATAAAAACGATTTTTGCCTAAAATTTTAAGAAGATGAGTAAAATATATCTTGAAGACGTAAAAATTTATGCCTATCACGGGGTTTTACCGGAAGAAAGCATTATCGGCACATATTATCTCCTCAATGTTGAAATTCACACAGATTTGTGGAAAGCCGCAGAATCGGATCATCTTGAGGACACCATCAGCTATGCAGATGTTAATGAAATTATTCATGATGAAATGAAAATTAAATCCAAACTGCTGGAACATGTTGCCGGAAGAATCATTTCAAAAATCCATGAAAAATTTCCGGAAATTTCCTACATCCGGCTGAAAATCACCAAAACCGCCCCTCCTATGATGGGCGAAATGAAAGGAGCAAGCATTGAACTCGAAAAGAGTTTTAAACCTGATCATTAAAAAATTATTATTTTCGTTTAAAAATTATACAAAGATTGAAATTCATAAAAATATTATTTCTTTTAGCTTTTATAAGCATTTCCGGACAGACAAGCACTGCCAGCCAGACGCCTGTTTATAATTTTCCGAAGCTAAAATCGAGCATCACGATGCCGGTAACGATTCCACTTTCTGAGATCAGCAATATGATCAATGCTTCCGTAAAAGATCTCATTTATCAGGATGATTCTTATACCGACAATAATAACGACCAGTTTAAGGTAAAAGTCTGGAAAACACGCCCCATACGGCTTGTTGGCGGCACCAATCAGAACGTCCTGATTGAAGTCCCTTTAAAAATATGGGCAGAAAAAGGAATTGGCACCCTGGGATTGTACACATACCAAAGCACGACTTTTGAAACAGTGATGTCTTTCAATACTTCCATCAGTTTAAAAAATAACTGGACGATTCTTACACAAACCCGTCCCAACGGTTTCAGATGGGTAACAAAACCTGTTCTTGATTTTGGAAAGCTAGAAATTCCCATCACCTCGCTGGTAGAAAAAAGCCTTGTGGAACAGCAGAAGAAATTCTGCACCACGATTGACCAGCAAATGGCGGCACAATTGAATTTTCAGAATTATGCCGTTACGGCCTGGAATGTTTTTGCGAATCCTTTTCATATTTCTGAAGAATATAATACCTGGCTGAAAATTACGCCGATCAGTGTTCATATTACACCCCTGCAGTTTTACGGCAATCAGATCAACACCAGCCTGGGAATAGATATTTATTCTGAAACTTTTACCGGCAGTAAGCCGGAGCCCTCATCTCCTGTAAAATCAGCTTCTGATTTTGCTTTTGTTACTTCGCTTACAGATCAGTTTCTGCTTCAGACCACTGCGAATGTTCATTTTACGGAAGCAACGGCTATTGCCCGGAGCATGTTTCTGAATAAAGAATACGACATCAGAGGTTCTTCAGTAAAAATTAAAGATATAAAAGTATATGGTGAAAACAACCGTGTGGTGGTAGAAGCACAGACAGAAGGATATGTCAATGGAACTGCTTTCATATCCGGAGTTCCGGTATATGATGAAATCAAAAAGAAAATTGTGCTGTCTGAAACCAAATTCAGATTAAAAACTTCCAATATATTACAGAAAACAGCGACTCTTCTTTTCCGGGGAAAGATTGTAAAAATGATTGAGGAAGAATATGGGATTCCTACCCGGGACCTGGAAAACAGCTCGAAGAAAAGCATTGAAGAAGCATTTAACAAAGAATATTATAAAGGGCTGAAGATTTCCGGAAAAGTATTTACTTTGCAACCGGGGAAAATCCTGATGAATCCTTCGGGAATTACAGTCGTAATTGATACAAAAGCTAATTTAAAACTTATATTAAACGGAATTTAAAAACTAATATTTAACTATGAAAAAAATACTAAGGATTGTGGAAAATAACAGAGCAGATTCGTGGGCTCGATTTGGGAATTTTATTATTGACCGAGTTGTCATTTATATCCTGTTTATGGCATTTGGCTTTTTTGCCTCTTTAGTTTATGAACTTTTCGGTGTCGTGTATTTTGTTAATATATTGAATGAATTATCATCTGTCAACCGATTTTGGGATATTGTGATTACTTCAACCATATATTTTCTTTATGTTTTTTTGATGGAATATTTTACAAGAGGAAGAACAGTAGGAAAATATATTACCGGAACCAAAGCCATTTCAACAGACGGAACGGAACCGACATTGTATGATTATTTCATCCGCAATATCTCACGTTTTGTACCTTTCGATGCATTTTCATTTTTAGGCGGCGGAAACGGATGGCACGACAGCTGGAGCGATACCCGTGTAATTAATATCAAAAAATATAAGGCTGAAACCCAGATGAAAAGCGATATTGAAAACATCGGGGCAAAAGAAATCGCCTAAAAAATTTTTGTTGAATCATATATTTTGTTATATTTGCACACCTAAAAATGGTAAAGATCTGGTACTTTGGCCGAGCGGCTAGGCAGTGGTCTGCAACACCATCTACAGCGGTTCGAATCCGCTAGGTACCTCCAACCTCTCTAATCTTAGAGAGGTTTTTTTTGTTTATTTTCTAATATTTTGTCACAAAGAATCCATAAAAAAACCCCGGATCAATCCGGGGACTAAAAACTAATAACCATGAAAAACTCAAATTGATGAGCTATATTTTAATATGTAAATCAATATTATAAAATTGTATATTTCTTATGCAATTTTATATACGAAGATTTGATGAGAGTGGTTTTCAATAAGTAAAAAAAATTTAATTAAAAAATCCCCGGCAAAGCAGAGGATTAAATGAAAAAATTAATATTTAAGTGATGGTGTTGCTTTAAAAATATCCCGGATCTCTCCGGGAATATTGTAAGTTCCTTTAAGATTTTTTAATAGTTGCGGTTAAGTATTCAAGTACTGTGCCAGGAATGGGAGTAAAAGTTAAAATTTTAAGATTCATCTATTTTAACTCTAAATAGAAAAGCCCCTGAATAAACAGGGGCTAAAAAACTAATAACCATGAAAACTCAATTAAACATGAGAATCAATTGCAAAGGTATAGATTATTTTCATTAAAAATGATGATTATACTCTATAAATTATTTTTTTCTGTAAATCATTATTATTATTAAATTCTTAAAAACATAAAATCTTACCGTTTGATACTGAAAAATAAAAATAAATAGGTTTTTATTGCAAAGACCATGATAAAAAGCAATGTTATTTATTAATAAAAAAATCCCCGTATTTCTACGAGGATAAAAACTAATAACCATGAAAACTCAAATTAAACATGAGTGACTGCAAATTTAAGAAATGTATATCTTTATAGAAGATTTTTAAACCAGCTTATTCTATCAATTAACAAATTTTATAATTCATTTAAAAAAAATTAAGATTTTAAATTTCAATAAAACCTCATGTTTGAAGGCATATAAGACAACTTCACAGAAAATCAAAGGAATAAAAAATTAAACAATCATTTAAAAAATGTTAAAATTTAAAAAAGGAAAAACCTCATTTCTGAGGGTTTTAGTAATTATATTTGGTTTTATCTTATTCCTTGATAAATTTCTTTTGGGCAGTACCTTTTACATCATCAATATCAATTACATACACTCCGTTAATAAGCATATGAACGTCAATCTTATTGTTAAGAATAATACCTGTTGATACAATTTGTCCTGTAGCATTATAAATTTTATAATTGGCCCTGCCGCTGATGTTTTTCACATTCAGCACTGTTTTTACCGGGTTTGGATAAATCAGGATTTCATCCTGGTTTACCGGATTCGGTACAATTTGCTTAGAAATTCTTACCGTATAGTCTTCTACTTCGCCATTAGGAACATTGGTACAATTCACAGGAATGCCGTCTTTCTGAAGTGCAACACGCATTACAACATATTTAAAATCTGTAAGGCTTATGAATGCATCCACAGGCACAGAGAAGGTTCCGGTTACTGTCTCCTCGTTATTTGGGCCTGAAACAAAAACTCTTTCATTAATATCAAAATATCCGTTCCTGTTGAAGTCGATCCAAACAGCAACTCCTGCATTGGTATTTCCTGATATTTTCTTCTCAATAGTTACTTTATTATCAGAAGACCCCTGGATTAATTCGATGAATTTGTTATTCACTCCCGTATAATCCGTGTAGTTAGACGCTAAAGATTCATTTACCATTTCCGGTTTACCGTTTGGCGTTACTGTAACTTTTGAAATATATTCAGAAGATGAAGCGGTAGCAGCCATCTGGCAATACACCACTGTAGGTGTTGTGAAAAGATATGGCAGAGTATAATTTCCGGCAGTTCCGCTGCAGATATTCGCTACCTGCATTTCATATTGAGTAAGTTCCAGAAGACCTGTAAGGGTAATTGTATTGGTATTGGAAGCTACGCTTGTCCAGCTCGGAATACCAACTTTTCTGTATCTCAATACATATGTTGCACCCGGGAAAGATTCCCATGTAACCTGAGCCGTAGTGGTCGTAATATTGGTGATCGTTAAACCGGGAGGAGCAATTTCGCATGTTCTTTCCGTGGTAAATACTTTAGGGTTAGACCATGGATTCATCGTATTTTCATTATCACACATATTGGCAACCTGCACTTCATATGTAGTATATACATTCAGCCCTGTAAGAGGGAATGTATTGACAGGAGCTGCAGGTAAAGGAACATTCGCACTCCAACCAGCGTTTCCACTTCCCACGATCCTGTATCTCATGAAATAATGCGAACTTGCTGCTAAAGGCGACCATGTGATTAAAGCCGAATTTGTTGTAATATTACTGATGGTAACATTCGGAGGCGTAGGATCACATCTCGTCGTGAATGTATTGTTGGAAGGCGCGCCCTGATTTCCGTTACAAACCGCAATTACCTGTACTTCGTATAATGTTGCAGATGAAAGATTCGTTAACGTTGTTGTATTCGTAGGCTGCGGATAAGGAGCCGCTGCCACACTTGTCGTCTGCCAAGGCGCACCGGTACCCTGTGGTCTGTAATTAATAATATAGCTTGCACCACCAGTATCCTGCGGCCATGTTAGTACTATTGAATTATGGGTAGGAGCTCCCAACGTTACAACCGGAGTTGCCGTACTGCATACACGCAGATTGATATTGTCAATTGCTACAGGAGGCTGTGTTCCTGCTGAAGAGTCGTTTCTCCATTCAAAAACAAGACGCATCGTAGTTCCTGCAAAGCTTGAAATATTCAGAGCAGGATTAAGAACAGTCTGCCAGGTCGACTGCTGATTATAATTCGCTCCCACCTGTATTCTTCCTGCTCCTGCAGTAATCTGAGTTCCGGAAACAGGCATAAAAGTTGTTGGCACCAGCCAGACTCTCAAATAATCATAGGTTGATTCTCCCTGTGCTTTCCAATCGAAAGAGAAAGTAGCGGTTGTTGTTGCCGCAGGAATAATAATATCCCTGTACGCGTGAACCACACTCGTAGATCCTGTATTGTAGGCATTAGTTGTTCCGTTTGTATTGGAAATATAAATGGAATTTCCGGTATTTCCCGTTGCAGAACCATACACCCACTTGTTTACCTGGGTTCCGTTAGTATATCCCAAGTCGCTTCCTGAAGTAAACTGTTGTATATAAGGAAGTGTTGCCGGAATTTGCGAGGTAGTAAAGCTTGGCCCAGTCACCCAGAAACTTCTGTCAGACCCTGCACACACAGAGCGCACCCAGAAATAATAGGTTGTGTTTGCCGTTAAAGGAGACAGTGTTGCTGAAGTTGTCGTTGAAGTTGATGTAGGTACCGTAGAAGCTACCGGAGGTACGTTTGTTGTCGTAAGGTAAATCTGATACCCTCCTACAGGTGCAGGTGACGGAGCCGTCCAGCTTATTGACGCAGTATTGCTGCCCACACTTGTTACCTGAACGTTTGTAGGAACTTTACACGTAGGAATACTCAAATTAATATTATCAATTGCAGCAGGAGGCTGTGTACCGCCTGATGAGTCATTTCTCCATTCAAATACAAGCCGCATGGTTGATCCCGCAAAAGAACTGAGATTAAGCGATGTATTTAAATAATTTTGCCATGCGGTTTGCTGATTCATGTTACCACCAATCTGGATTCTTCCCCCACCGGCAGTAATTTGAGTTCCTGGTGTCGGTACAAAACTTACCGGAACCATCCATACTCTTAAATAATCATATGTAGATTCTCCATCTGCCTTCCAGTCAAACATCAATGTAGCATCTGTTGTTCCAGCAGGAACAATTATATCTCTGAACGCATGTACTACACTTGAAGATCCAGTAGTGTATGTATTGGTAGTTCCGTTATTGTCTGAAATATATAATGAATTGGCAGGATTTCCTGTCGCAGCACCATACGCCCATTTGTTAGTCTGATTTCCGTTTGAAAGCTGAAGATCGTTTGCTGAAGAAAAATTCTGTGTGTAAGGAAGCGTAGCCGGAATCTGATTCGTGGTGAATGAAGGTCCTGCGATCCAAAAACTTTTATCATTAGAACTGCAAACCGAACGAACCCACCAGTAATAAGTGGTGGAAGCCAATAATCCCGGGAGACTCACCGAAGTTCCTGCATTGGCAACTCCCGGCGTAGCAGCAGTAGGAGGTGTACTGTTTGTACTTAGGTAATATTCGTATCCCGATGCCGGAACCGGGTTAGGAGCATTCCATGCTAAAGTCGCGTTATTAGTTCCTATGTTAGAAACAGCCATAGCTGTAGGTATAAAGCAGGTAGGTATGCTAAAATTAACATTATCTACAGCAACCGGTGGCTGTACGCCTCCTGATGAATCATTTCTCCATTCAAATACCAGCCTCATGGTTGCCCCCGCAAAAGACGATATATTCAGATTGGAATTACTGTATGTTTGCCACGTCGACTGCAAATTATAATTCCCTCCAACCTGTATTCTCCCTCCTCCGGCAGTGATCTGAGTTCCGGAAGCGGGCACGAAGGTACTTGGCACCAGCCAGACTCTCAAATAATCATAGATAGACTCTCCTCCCGCTTTCCAGTCAAATAAAAAGCTGGCAACAGAAGAGCCTGCAGGGATTGCAATATCTCTGTACGCATGCACAACACTTGACGAACTGATATTGTAAGTATTAGCGCTTCCATTATTATCTGAGATATAAATAGAATTGCCGGCATTCCCGGTAGCAGAACCGTAAAACCACTTATTCGTTGCAGTCCCGTTAGGAAACGTAAAGTCGTTGGCAGTATTAAAATCCTGTGAATAGGGTAATGTTGCAGGTGCCTGTCCATAGGCATTCTGTATGAAGCCTAAATTTAACAAACACAGAAGAAGCACTAGAAAAGTAGAAATTTTCTTCATTAGTTATCATTTAATATTAATCATTGCAAATCTAATTCGTTTTTTGATAAAACTAAGCACATAACAGCATGTTTTTTATAAAAAATGCAGACTATGCACACAAAAAATTTATTAAAAATAATTTTATCTTACTTTACAAGTAACGCCCTGCTCTCATTTTTATTATTGTCAGGCAAAAATCAATTTATTATTGAATGACAGAATTCACATTAAAATATAATAAAAAAGGATCCCGAAACCGAGATCCTAAAAACACAAATGATGAAAAAAAATTTTTATAGAATCAATTAATTGATTCTATGATAAAATTAACTCTGAAAGAATTAAATTTTTATGACTGGGATCACAACGCTTTAATTGATATTTTTTTAAAATATAAAAGCAAAACTCCTCAAGGGTCGTGAGGAGTTTTTAAAAGGGTATATGGGGTCTAAAAAAGTGTCTTATCTTGCAGAATCAGTTCCGGTACCTGAAGTGTTCTGAGTCCCTCCGTTCTGATTAGGGCTTGTGGCCTGGTTGTTTGTTCCGCTCCCCTGGTTCATCATACTGTCTCTTACACTGGCTGTGGAGTCCATGCCTCCGGTGGCTGTATTATCAGGAGCCATTGTTCCTGTGGCAGCAGAATCACTCACAGCGTTGTTTTCATTTTCCGTTTGCTGTTTTTTACAGCTTACAGCAAAAAGACTGATTCCCAGCATTAATAGCATTACTTTTTTCATATAAAATTTTTTTGGTGTTTGATATGGTTCAAAATTATATACAAATCATGAACAATTATATGAGCGAGATCATAATGTCCTGAATTTTCATATAATTTTAAAATATTTTTCGGCAATGCTTGCATTTAACCGTTATTCATCCCATGCTAAAAGAATTTGTATTAATTCAAAATATAAAAGAAAATTAGACAAACACTATATCTATAATCTCTTTATTAATATGAATACTTAACAACTATATAAGACTATTTTTAATATTTTTTTTAAAATTTTAACATTACTTAACTTACTATTGGCGTCATAATTGAAAATATCATATTGTAAATCTGGTCTTTTAGACCTATTAAAATTTGAATTATGAAAAGTATAGTGTTAACAGGATTATTATCAGTATTTGCGCTGACAGCCTGTAAAAAAGATGATCAGATAGCCGAAAAATCTCTGGAACAGCAAAAAATGGAATTCCAGATGAGACAATTGGAAATAGAAAAACAAAAATTAGCTATTGAGAAAGAAAAAATAGCTTACGAAGCACAAAAAAAAGCAGACAGTATCGCTGAAGTTGAAAAAGCTAAAACAGCTGCCACCTCAAAGCCTCAGATAATAAGGGAAACAAATACTATTTACAGAGACAGGCCGAGCTCTGGTTCAGGAAGCAGCTCATCCGGCAATAGCGGAAGCACAGCTTCTCAGGGTACAACCCAGAAAAAAGGAATGAGTGAAGCTGCTAAAGGGACCATCATTGGTGCTGTGGGAGGAGCCGCTTTAGGAGCAATTGTTAACAAGAAAAGTCCGGGTGCCGGTGCTGCTATTGGTGGTGTAGTGGGTGGTGCTACAGGATATACCTTGGGTAGAGCACAGGATAGAAAAAGCGGAAGAGTACAGCCACGTAACTAATTATTCTTATAATACATAAAAAAGATTGCTTATTTTTAAGCAATCTTTTTTATGCTGTCAATTCTCCTATCTTGTTTTATTCTGATTCCTGTTCTGATGGGCTGGGGAAAGATAATACATTGCTCGTCGGCAACTTATATTAAAGGAACAGCTGGTAATATTTTTTTCGGGATAATAGGAATAAGCATTACTTTTACAATACTTGCATTTTTTTTCCCGCTAAATCTTTATATAGAAATTCTTGCCCTATCCATAGGATTGTTATTCTTTTTTAAGAACCGTTTGCATAAAGAATTTAAGGCTTTTTCTAAAAAAGATTTTGTCATCATCATTTCAATTTCAATCATTATTTCTTTCTGCGGATCTTTTTACCCATTTATTTTAGATCATTTCGGATATTATGTCCCCACGATAAAATGGCTCACAGAATACGGAATGATAAAAGGCATTTCAAACCTTGATCTTACATTAGGACAAATGTCGGTATGGCACATATTTCAGGCTGGATTTTCCAATTTTTCAGATCCTTTTTTAAGAATGAATTCAGTATTGCTCATTGTTTATGTTTTGTATATCGTTGAAAAAAAGAGTTGGATTCAGTTGTGCTTCATACCGGTTCTGCTGTTATTTTCACAATCGCCAAGCCCGGATTTGCCAGTACTAATTTTTTCTTTGGTTATTTTGAATGAAATCCTGAAAGGAAACCGTTCAACAGATTCATTATTTCTGTTTTCAGCTTTTGTTTTTATTATAAAACCTACGATGATCTGGCTTCCTGTTCTGAGTTTTTTTTATTCAATTTTTATAGTTAAATCAAGATTTACAAAACTACTTCCCGGATTTTTAATCGTTCTACTGTTTTTTATTAAAAACATATACACTTTCGGATATCCGGTGTTTCCGGTTTCCTTACCTGATTTGGAAATTAGCTGGAAACCCAATCCTGAAATTTTAAAAACATCTTCACAATTTGCTATTCAGAAAACTTATGACATGAAGTATTCTTATGAAGAAATCAGGCATTTTTCAACCGCAGATTATATAAAAAACTGGCTTTATTTAGACGGAATTAAAGGTAAAATCAATATTCTTTTTGCATTAAGTTTAACCATACTCATTTTCTTCACCATCATTAAAAAGAACAGGATTATAACCCTGCTCTGCATCTCCATTATTATTAAAAGCATTTTAGTTCTTCTCTTTTCAGCCCAGTACCGGTTTTTTATTGATGTTTTTTTTGTGATTTTCTTTGTACTGCTTGCCCATTATTTTAACCGGAAAAAATCGATCGCCATATTTTCTGTTCTAAGTTTAATCATCATCTGCTTTTTAGCAATGCCCAATATCCTTCAGACTTACCTTCCAAGCTTCAGACCCGGAACTTTTATGGGGAAATTTGAGATAAAGCAGCTGTACCAGCCTTCAACATATCAATATCATCAATCCAATTCTTACAAAATCGGGAATTTAGTATTTAATGTTTCCAAAAAATATCCGTATAATTTTGACACCCAGCTGCCTGCCATTTCAGAAAGCTATGTTTACAGTAATATTAAAGCCGGTATTTTCCCGCAGCTGGCAGATGAAAAAAATATGCGTGAAGGTTTTATCTGGAAAAAATTATCACTAAAACAAAAAACAGAAGCGGAAAAAGTAATATATTCCACAAAAAACACCTATCCACAGAACAGGTAGCCAACATTTAAAATCTGGATAAAAAGCCGTAAATTTGTATCATGTTAAATACTTTAGGTAATCTTCTCAGCCTTACAACATTCGGAGAAAGCCATGGTCCCGCATACGGCGGAATCATTAATAATTTTCCCGCAGGACTTCAGGTTGATTTTGATAAAATACAATATGAACTGAACCGCAGAAAACCGGGACAGTCTGCCATCGTAACCCAACGGAAAGAAAGCGATACCGTACAGTTTCTTTCAGGTATTTTTGAAGGAAAAACAACCGGAACACCCATTGGCTTTATCATCGAAAATGAAAATCAAAAATCAAAAGATTACGATCATATTGCCCAATCGTATCGTCCGAGCCACGCAGATTTCACATATGACCAAAAGTACGGATTGAGAGATTATCGCGGCGGCGGAAAATCTTCTGCAAGAGAAACCATGAACTGGGTGGTTGCCGGAGCTTTAGCAAAACAATTATTATCCGGCATTGAAATCAATGCCTACGTTTCTTCCGTAGGTGAAATTTTCTGTGAGAAACCTTATCAGGCGCTCGACTTTTCAAAAACGGAAAGCAACGAAGTGCGGTGTCCCGATCCGGAAACGGCAGAAAAAATGATCGAAAGAATTAAAGAAATTAAAAAAGAAGGAAACACCATTGGCGGAACCATTACCTGCGTAATCAAAAATGTTCCGGTGGGAATCGGCGAGCCGGTTTTTTCGAAACTTCAGGCTGAATTGGGAAAAGCTATGCTTAACATCAACGCTGCAAAAGGATTTGAATACGGAAGCGGTTTCTGCGGTGCTAAAATGACAGGAAAAGAGCACAATGATCTTTTCAATGAAGATTTCACCACAAAATCTAATCTTTCAGGCGGAATTCAGGGTGGAATTTCAAATGGAATGGACATCTATTTCCGGGTAGCTTTTAAACCGGTGGCAACGATTCTGAGACCTCAGGAAAGTGTAGATAAAAACGGAAACGCGGTAATTGTAGAGGGAAAAGGACGCCACGATCCCTGTGTGGTTCCAAGAGCGGTTCCTGTGATGGAAAGCCTTGCCGCTTTTGTCCTTGCAGATCTGTTTCTGATTAACAAAACAAGAAATATCAACAATTTTTAATACAATAGTAATGGAAAATTACTGGCAACAAAGCATCTCTTTTGAAGAGTATGTGAAAATAGGAAGAGAAAGATTAGAAAATCCTGCCAATCAGCAGGAAGCCGAGTATAAACAATATTACGAGCTCGGTTTGCAGCGAATTGAAAGAACATTGAAAAAATATATTCCGGATGAAGGCCAGCTGAAAGAGCTTGAAGCCAAAAATTTCGACGGCAAAATACTCATCATCTCCGAAGTTTGGTGTGGGGATGCAAGCGCTACCGTTCCGGCTTTGGTTAAATTTTTCGAAGGCAGAAATGAAGTGCGTATTTTCCTGAGAGACCGCGACAAAAGTTTAATCAATCAATTCCTTACAAACGGAACGGAATCTATTCCGAAAGTGATTATCCTGGATCGAGATTTTCAGGTTAAAAAATGCTGGGGCCCGCGTCCGAAATTCGGGACAGCGTTATTAATGAAATATAAAGCTGATCCTGAGGCATATCCGAAAGATCTTTTTTACAATGACCTGCAGGTTTATTACGCCAAAAACAGGGGAAAGGATGCAGTTCAGGAAATTTTGGAATTGTTGTAATTTAATCGTTAATTTACCTGTTCATATTTTTTAAAATTTGAAATGAAAAAAAATATAATTTATTTTGTATTAATCGCTATCATTGCGGTAATCGCTTTTGTTCCGGGCGTGAAGGAAAAACTTCAGGATACTTTTTTCCCTATTGCAACGATTGAAAATGCAGTACACGTAACGGAAGAAGATTATGATATCGACCTCCAGGGAATCAATGTTCCAAGCACAAATCTTAAAACGTTTAAAAACAAAGCTGTATTCCTGAATTTCTGGGGAACCTGGTGCCCGCCGTGCAGAAAAGAATGGCCTTCAATTCAGAAGCTTTATGACACCCGAAAGGACAACGTGGATTTTGTACTGATTGCCATGAATGATCAGGAAGATGCCGTAAGAAAGTTTTTAAAAGAAAATAATTACACGGCTCCTGTTTACATCGCACAAAGCCCGATTTCCGAAAAAATACTTCCAAAAGTATTTCCTACCACTTACCTTCTTGATAAAAACGGAAGAATCATCATTAAAGAAGATGCCTCAAGAGACTGGAATACAGAAACCGTACATCAGTTTATCGATAATATTATTAAATAATTTTTTAACGTTCCATAAGATCCTATTGGTACAGAATTTGCGAATTACGTACTGTTGTAGAATTTTAAAATTAAACACAAAATGAAATATTCAAAATTAAGCCTGGCAAAAGAAGCCATCAATCACAAAGGTTTTGTGAAAAAAATCCCGGACATTTTCAGAATGGTAAGAATGTGGAGAAAAGGAGAATACCCGATGAGATCCATCGATATTATTTTACCGCTGTTGGGAGTACTGTACATTATCTCGCCGATTGACCTTCTGCCGGAAGTTGCCGTTCCCGTAATCGGAGTGTTGGATGATCTTGCCGTTTTATCGCTTACCATCCCGAAACTGATTAAGGAAGTAGACAAATTCCTTCTTTGGGAAGCCGAGCAACAATACAGTAAAGACACAACGAAAGTAATCAATGCCGAAATCGTAAAATAAAAAACATCCTTCCGGGTGTTTTTTTGTGAATAAACAAGCCTGCTTTACGATAATTGAACGATAAAAACACTCAATTCATCTACGAAGCAAAATTCACAATGGACTTTCAACATCATTTCCTTAAATTTGCAAACATTAAAAAAAAATAATGGAAAGTAAAAAAGAATTCTTTTTAGAGTGCTATAAACTGGGCATCATCAAATTCGGAAGATTTACATTAAAAAGTGGTATTGAAAGCCCTTTTTATGTAGACTTAAGACCGCTGGCTTCAGATCCTAAAATCCTGAAAAACTTAGCCAATTATTTACTGGATATGCTTCCTCTGGATAATTTTGACCTGATCTGCGGAGTTCCTTACGCTGCCCTTCCGATGGCTACAGCAATGTCTCTTGAAAGCTATATTCCATTAATTATAAAAAGAAAAGAAGCTAAGAACTACGGCACCAAAAAACTGATCGAAGGAATTTACCAGAAAGGACAAAACTGCCTTTTGGTGGAAGATGTGATTACCTCCGGAAAATCTTTAATCGAAACCATTGCGGAAGTTGAGCAGGAAGACATTAAAGTGGCCGATATCGTAGTTGTGCTGGACAGGGAACAAGGCGGAAAAGAGCTTCTTGAAAGCAAAGGCTACAGAGTTCACACCCTTTTCAATATTTCGGAAGTATGTTCAATCCTTTGGGAAAACGGAGAATTATCGGATGACGAAGTGAAAAGAATTCAGGATTTTTTACAGGGAAATCATATTCAGTTTGAAGAAGTAACAAGAGCTTCTTACGAACAGAAACTCAGTACAGCGCAACATTCTGTTTCTAAAAAATTATTGGAAACAGCAATTGCCAAACAATCCAACCTTATCGCTTCTGCCGATGTTACCACCACTCAGGAATTACTGGATCTTGCAGAAAAAGTAGGCCCTCATGTGATTGCGTTGAAGACACACATCGATATTATATCTGATTTCGAATACGAAAAAACAATTACTCCTTTAAAAGCTTTGGCAGCAAAACATAACTTCCTGCTCATGGAAGACCGAAAATTTGCAGACATCGGAAATACCCAGGAACTGCAGTTTACAAGCGGTGTATTTAAAATTACAGACTGGGCAGATTTTGTAACGTCTCAGGTGATCGGAGGATTTGAATCTTTAGACTGCTTTAAAAATGTAGGCGTTGTTGCCATCATCGGGATGTCTTCCAAAGGTACTTTAACCACAAGCGCTTACCGGGATGAAGCTTTAAAAATTGCAGCTTCCCATCCCAATGTAATCGGAGGAGTTTCCCAAAACCCGCTTCCCGAAGAGATGCTTCTGTTCACTCCGGGTGTAAATCTGGCAGATTCCGGCGACGGTAAAGGACAGCAGTACAATACTCCGGAACACGTTTTCCAAACGCTTCACACCGATTTTATCATCGTCGGAAGAGGAATTTACAAATCTGAAAACCCTGCCGAAGCAGCCATGATCTATCAAAATGAAGGATGGAAAGCGTATTTAAATTCCTTGATGAAAAACTAACTTAAAGTTAATCTAAATTTTTATAGATTTTCTTTAAAATAAACTATATTTGAAACATATCACAGTTAATTGAGAAATATTTGCATTGGACTTTTTTTGTTTCTGGGTGTTGTAGAAGTATCTGCACAGAAGGATAGTATTTATATTGAAGCAAAACTTTCTTCAGACAAAAAGCTGCTGCAGGTAAATCAGGAGCTGGTCTACCACAACAATTCTAAAAATGTTCTTGATACGATAAAGCTCTTAAACTGGGTATCTGCTTACAATAAGAGAGGTACTTCCCTTGTCTACCGGAAGCTGGAAGACCGGAATATCGATCTTCACTTTGCTGAAAAAAAAGAGCTCGGCAAAGTACTCAGTTTAAAAATTCAGGATTCTGATCAGGAAATTCCGGTAAATAGCATTTCTGAGGAGAATTTATTTCTGCCCCTGAAAAAAACATTACAGCCAGGAGAACAGGTAAAGCTAAAACTGCAATATGAAATTCAGCTTCCCGACAAAAAGTTTACAGGGTACGGAACTTCGGATAAAAATGTAGCATTAAAATATTTCTTTATTGTTCCGGATCGTTTTGATCCTGAAAATACTTCCAAAAGAGATTATCACGATATTGAGGAATCGGTAAGTTTCAACACGCATTGGATTATTAATTTCGACCTGCCGGTCAATTATTTTGTTGAAAGTAATCTTCAGCAGCTTCAGATGAATTCGTTCAGAGGGTACCTGGATTCTGATCCGGAATTTCTTATTTCACAGAATGAATATCCGTCAATCACCATCAACAATGACGATATTAAAACTGAAATAAAATTCGGCTATGATTTAACTCCGGAACAAAAACAAAACCTTGAGTTTTATCTGCCGCTTCACCTGAAATTTATTAAAGACAGGATCGGTGCCGTTCCTCAAAGAATTTTCATCTCTGATAAGTTCAGGGCGAAAGAAGATTTTTTCGGAAATAATGATATTGCATTCTGGAAATTCAGGTTTCAGCTTTTTACCGATGCCCAGAAGACCGATCTTGATTACTTCGGGATAGTGGCCAAAAAAGTTCTGGATGAAAGCATTATTACCGACAAACAGGATAATCACTGGTTTAAAAACGGTTTAAAATCTTACCTTGAAATTCAATATCTGAAGAAATTTTATGGCGACACCAAACTCTTGGGCAGCTTACCCGAAACCAAAATTTTCGGAATTAAACCTTTAAAGCTGTTCTATGCTTCGGATGTAAAGCTCATTGAGAGGTACGGACTTACGTATCAGTATATCATGTCCCAGAATCTTGATCAGAAAATCGATGAAAAATATACTGTCCTGAGCAATTTTAATGATACGGCTATCAGCAGCTTTGAAATGGGAACCTTATTCAATTATTCGGCAGATAAGATGGGCTATGAAAAATTCGATAGCCTGGTACAGAATTTTATTGCTAAAAATACCGATAAGCAGGTTAATCCGGATGATTTCATTAAAGAATTGGCGGAACAGGACAAAAGAACTTCTTATCTTGCTGACTTTTTACAGCATAAAAACAGGGTTAATTTTAAGCTTAAAAGATTTCAGAAAGAAGGAGATTCTCTTCATATAAAAATTAATAAAAATACATTCTCTAATATTCCGGTAAAACTGCAAACCGAATCCAAAGACGGCGACACCAAAGAATATTGGATAGAAACGGAAGAAAATAAAAAAACAACAACGTTTTCTATTCCTTCCGAAAATATCAATAAAATCACCTTAAATGACGACTACATCTTCCCGGAAGCCAATTATAGAGATAATTTCCTCTATGCTAAAGGTTTCTTTTCTAATATGAGAAAGATCAAGCTGAAGCTTATTAAAGACATCCCGAATCCGGAATTCAATGAAGTTTATATCAGTCCGAGAGTTCGTTTCAGCAACACGTATGATAAATTTTTGATCGGATTTAATTTTAAAAACCAGTCGTTTTTCGATCAGAAATTTTTGTATTCTTTCACTCCTACTTACAGTACGGGAACAGGAAAGCTTACCGGTTCCGGAGCAGTGGCCTACTCTCTTCTCCCGGCAGAAAGTATTTTCAGAAGCATTACTTTCGGGGTTTCAGGATCTTATTTCCATTATGATTTTGATTTGGCTTACCGAAAGGGTTCTGTTTATTCTAATTTCAGCTTTAGAAAAAACCCGAGAAGCACCGTAGGAAGGAGCCTTGGGATTTCTTACAACTATTTTGAAAGAGATCTCAGCCCATTGATGATTGCCAATAATGATTATGACAAGTACCACTTGTGGAGCATCGGCTACGGATACAACGACAGCCAGAGCATCCACGAGAAAAGCATTGGTGTGAATACTCAATGGATGGAAGATTTTCATAAAGTAAATGCAGAAGCTTTTTACCGTTGGGAATTTGCACCGAGACAAAAGCTTAGCGTGAGGCTCTTTGCAGGATATTTCATCAAAAATAATACAAGAAACAACACGTTTAATTATGGAATTTCCAGAGTTTCGGATTACTCTTTTTCCTATAATTTGTTAGGGCAAAGCGCAACCGGAGGAATTCTTTCGCAACAATATATTCTGGCAGACGGAGGGTTCAAATCGTTCATACCGGGAACTGTCAACAAATGGATTACTTCCGTGAATGTAGACACCAGTGTCTGGAAAATCTTCCATGTTTATGCAGATGCAGGAGTGTATGATAACAAAAACCGGTCTACGAAATTCATTTGGGATAGTGGTATAAAAGTACGTGTCATTCCGGATTTCCTTGAAATCTATTTTCCGGTACAGTCATCTTTAGGATTTGAACCAGGATTCAAAGATTATGGAAAACGTATCCGATATACGCTGATTCTAAATTTAAACTCCATTATCAACGCAGCTCGCCGAGGCTGGTATTAATTTAATTGTGCAATCGTATCAAAAAATTGCCCCAGAAAAATTCTGAGGCATTGGTATTTAAGATTGTAATAAATTATCCATACTAATCTTTCAGGATTTTTTGCGAAACCGGTTCATTATTAATAGTACCTGTTACGATGTAATTTCCTTTTTGCAGTTCGTCAACATTTAATGATCCATTTTCTTTTACGGAAGCTGTTTTCACAACCTGTCCCATCATGTTGTATACTTTCACATCTTTTACGTCCGCTCCAAAAACAATTTCGCTGTTTTTCACAAAAGTGTTTTTGATGAAATTAGGGCGTACAGCGTTAGCAGAAATATCACTCACCGCCAAAGTTCCTCCCTGCGGAGTAGGCAATCCGATAGTGAAATCTACACTGTTGTTGTTGGTATCGCCGGTAATTCTGGTGATGGAATTAAGAATCGTTGGGGAAGGAGCAGCTCCGGTACCTTCATATTGATTAGCCAAACCGTATCCTACAAAATCTAAAACATTGGATGCTGTTGGCCCCGTCACCTGTGTAGCATTGCTGGCAAGCGCAACCTTTCCGGAAGTAAGCCCTATGCCTAATCCGGCACCAACAACCGGACCGGAACCATCGAAATTCAGTACGACATTAACTATTAAATTCGGGTTAACAAGGTTGATCAACCCACCGCCATCGCTACCTTCCTGAATCAAATAGGTCTGTCCCGGATTTAAAGTGATCGTCGGTAAGGTATGATACTGGGTAAATGCTCCTGAAGCAGAGCCGTACTGAATCGTTGCACCCGTTAAGGTTGCCGTTGAATTGCCAATGTTTTTCAACTCTATGAAGTCATTTGTTAAGGTTGCCCCTAAAAGGCCTCCTCCGGTATACACTTCATTAATTACAATCTGGGCATTAGAAAACGCCATCATCGAGATAAGCCCGATAAAAGTAAATGCTTTTTTCATAATTAAGTGATTTATGTTGTACTAATGATTCAGCAAAAAAAATGCCAAATAACTAATCATATACCACATATTTTGCGAAAAATTCATCTTATTTAGATTATTTAAAATAAAAAAGCCACTTTAAAAAAGTGGCTTACATTTATGATATTGCTGATTAATATTAATCTTTCAAGATCTTTTGAGAAACAGGCTTATTGTTTACTGTACCAGTAACAATATAGTTTCCTTTTTGTAATTCAGCGACATTTAAAGATTCGTTTTCCTTTACAGAAGCTGTTTTTACAACCTGACCATACATATTGTATACTTTTACATCTTGAGCCTGAGCTCCGAAAGTAATTTCTTCATTCTTAACAAAAGTGTTTTTAATAAAGTTTCCTTTTGTTTTAGATAAATCAGAAACAGCTAAAGTTCCTCCATTTGGAGTTAGAGAAAAATCATCTACAGCAAACATACCATCGCTTCCCGTTTCATTGGTATCAACCCATTTGATAAAAACACTACCTCCATTAGCAATATTAAGGCCAGTGATTGTAAAAGATTTAGCAACTCTATTGGCAGGAAGATTCCCGTCAACAGCTGTATTTGTATTATCTGATGTCAGTATTTCCATCATGTCAAGGTTAGTCACCGGAATCCATGTTCCGTTATCCAAAGCAGTAGCATCGGTACTGTATGAAAAAGCAATTGTCTCAACGACTGAGTTACTACCTGTTCTCCACTGCTCTTCATTGAAAGAGATCACCAAGCTTGTAACAGCAGCCCCTGTATTGTTTGTAAATTGAGCACCAAAAGCAGGAACTGTAGAACCAGATGCGATTGTTCCCAATGCCCTATCACTTGAACCTACACTTCCGACATTAAATACCGCTCCGGTATTAGACGTTCCGTCGTTTACAATCGGAGATAAAGCCTGCCCCACTGTTCCTGATCCTGATGAACGTAATGCGCTCCATCCTGAAGGTAAAACAGTAGTAGTCCCCATCCCATCAAAATTTTGTGAATATGCAACTCCAGAAGTAGTAAGGCTAATTTGCGAAAATGCAACGCTTGACATTAAAACTACAGCTAATGAGTAAATTTTTTTCATGACTTTAAATTTAATTATTAATAATTTACAGGCCAAAATTACACCATTTTTTTCTCAATAGACAATAATAGGGTTAATTTTTTGTTAATAATACTAAACCCCTTTCCATAAACATTTTTTAAGTATTTTTACGGATTATTTTAAAGGCTTGCGGAATTATATTCTGATATTTGTGATATTTTTTATGGGCATATTCTCCGGAAATGCACAGATATTCACGTGGAAAAACCCTAACCTCCCACAGGATAGTATAAAACAGGATAGCCTAAGACAAGACAGTATTCTCGCTGCAAGATTCGAGCAGGATATTTTCGCAAAAGATACTCTGGATTTTGTGAAAACCAGCAACAGAATTATTGTGGATGAAGCCGTTCTTGCCCGAAATGATAAAAAAAGATTCTTAGGAGAGCTTAATTCAAAGGGTTCCATTATCCGGGGAATTACTTTCGGGAACAACCAGGGACAGTCGGTACAAAGCTCTATGGATCTGCAGATTTCCGGGAGGCTTTCTAAAGATGTTACGATTCTCGCAAGTATTTCAGATCATAATTTACCGATTCAGGCAGACGGATACACGCAAACCCTTGAAGAATTCGACAAGATATATATGCAGCTTAATATTAAGGATAAATCCATCCTTAGGGCGGGGCACCTTGATCTTGTGGAAGCCAAAAATTATTTTGCAAAATTCCAGAGAAGAAGCATGGGCCTTGAATTTCAGACAGAATTCGGGAAAGAAAATAAAACATTCATGGATGTCTCGATGGGAGTTGCACGAAGCGAATTTCACAGAATCCGCTTTCAGGGGGTTGAAGGAAACCAGGGACCTTACCGCCTAACCGGAAAAAACGGCGAGCAGTTTATCACACTGATATCAGGATCGGAACAGGTTTTTATCGACGGTATTTTGATGAAGCGCGGGGAAAACCAGGATTATATTATTAATTACAATACAGGTGAGGTAACATTCACCAGTTTCCGCCCTATTTTCCAGCAGAATTTCATTACGATTTCTTACAATTATACCAACAGGAATTATTCCCGATATTTATTCACCGGAAAAGTTGAACACAAGAGAGAAAAGCTAAGGCTGGGGCTGAATTGGTTCATGGAAAATGATAATAAAAATGCGCCGCTGGCTTTAAATCTTTCTCAGGAAGACCAACAGATTCTCGCTGATGCAGGAAACGATCCGAATTTAATGTACGCTCCTTCCGGTGTGGTTGCCGAATATGATGTTAACAAAATCCTTTACCGCCTGGTACAAAATCCTTCCGGGAACTATTATGAATTTTCAACGGATGCCACACAGACTCTTTACACCGTTTCGTTTACGTATTTCGGAGCCAATCTTGGAGATTACAAAATAACACAAACTACGAACAACGGGAGGGTTTTTGAGTATGTCGGTCCAAATATGGGAGATTACCGTGCCGTAAGAAAGCTTCCTTCTCCGGAAAAATCACAGGTATATTCTGTAAATTCCGAATATCTTTTAAAAGACGGAAAAATCGGAGCAGATATTTCACTAAGCAATTATGATGTCAATCTCTTTTCGTCCAGAGATTCCAACCAGAATATTGGTTACGCGTGGAGAATTTTTGGAAATAAAACTTTTACCAAAAATAACTGGAAAGGGACCCCGAATTTTGAATATCAGTATATTGATAAACAGTTTCATATTTTAGACAGAATCAATGATGTAGAATTCTCAAGAGACTTTAACCTTGCCCAGGAATTCAGCGGAAGAACACAGAATAGGTTTATCTTTAGCTTTTTAAACAAATGGAATAATAAATCCACCTTAAATTACAGAATCAATTACCTCGATGAGCAGGATTCTTATAAAGGGATAAAAAATGATCTTGATTTTGGCTGGATCAGCGGTAAGTTTTTCACTAAAGGAAGCTTATCTTACCTTAATACAAATGCCATTCTTCAGGATACAAAATTCATAAGAGGAGGTGTTTCTACAGAATATACCGGTAAAAAGGGAAGCTGGGCCATCGGCGGAAGCATGGAACACAATGAAAAGAAATATAACGACACCCAGCTCATGGATGTCACCAGTTTCAGCTGGAGAGAAATTTTTGTACAGAAAAAGATTGGCGACAGCGCCCGTACAAAATTGCTGACAAAAGTTTACATGCGGGACAATGACTCGGTGCGCGACAACAGGCTCCAGAGCATGAATAATATATTGGGATTCATGACCGAAAGCCAAATCATAAAGACAGAAAAAACAACGTTAAATGCGCTTCTTCATTACCGGAAGTTTTTCTACCAGAATCAGGATATTGATGCTTCCAGAAACAATGATTTCGTGGTAGGGAATATTCTTTACAACCAGCAGCTTTTCAGAAACGGGATGAGGCTTCAGGCTTTCTATGAATTGGGAAACGGACAGGAAGCGCAGAGAGAATTCCAATATATAAAAGTAACTGACGGACAGGGAGTTTATAAATGGACGGATTACAATGGCGACGGCATTCAGCAGCTTGATGAATTTGAGATTGCAGAATATTCTGATCTTGCACAATATATCAGGATTTATACCAATTCTGTAAGATATGTACCTTCCAACAAAAACAAAATACAGCTGGCTTTATTTGTGAACCCTTCTGTTGTTTTTAATTCTGAAAATAAATTTCTCAAGCGGTGGAATTTTAATATTTCACTAAATTCCCAGAACTCTTTCTACAAGCGGGATAAAGTTTTGGTGTTGAATCCTTTCGAAAAAAATGATGATCAAATATTGAAAAATCAGAATATTCTGGCTTCGGCACAGTTCAGCCCTACTGAAAAATCCGGCTGGAACGGAAACTATCGTTTTATATCCAATGACAACCTTATCAATGCCAACTTCAGTAATGAAGAACGTGAACAGATATCCCATTTTTTAAACATTGGGTACTGGTTTAATAAAGAATTCAGAATCGACTGGGAAAATTCCGTACATGATATTCGGAACTCTTCCCAGTTATTCGCAACCAGAGATTACCGTCTGAATAATTTTGAAACAAAACCGAAAGCAACTTATAAATTTACGGATGCTATTCAGGCAGAGCTTTCTTCCGCATTCCGGCAGAAAGACAGAGTTGATGGGGAGGAACTTCTAAAAGCGTTTGACATTACCGGAACCATACAATGGGAACGAAGAAAAACTTCCATCAGAGGAAATTTTTCATTCATCAATAACAATTTTACAGGAAACAATTTCAGTATTGTTGGAAACCAGATGCTGGATGGGCTGAAGCCCGGAAAAAACCAGGTGTGGAGCGTATTTATTCAACAGGCTATCAATTCTTTTCTTCAGCTAAATTTAAATTATGAGGGAAGAAATTCCGGAGACCGGACCATTCATATCGGAAGCATGCAGGTGAAGGCAAGTTTTTAATAAAAAGAAGATTTGTTATTTTTAATTCAAATTAAGATTTTATTTAAAAAAATTACTTTATTAATTATTCAAAATAATAAAAAGTTAACGTTAACAACCATTACAATTAATTCTTTAAACGCATTTATTCCTAAACAAAATCATATAAAAATAAAAATTATTCATTTTTTTCATTTCATATACAATTAATTTATAATTTCGCAGAATAATAATTAAAAAAACATAGATGAAAAAAATTTTATTACTTATCGGCTGCGTTTTTATACAAAATGTAAGCGCTCAGTTACTTTTAAATGATGATCTTAGTGCACTTTCAGCAACACAGCTAAGCGGACAGGGAAGCTGGACGAATAACTCCAGCACTTACGGCGGAGGAGCATGCGCAGGATTTGGATGTACCAATACGCAGGTAGCGGCTTTTACCCAAAGTTATTCTAACTACAGCTCTGCTGTAAATTCTGCAAAAACAGTTCCTAACCAGGATTCCGTAGGTAGAAACTTCACTCCTATGGCTATGCCTGCAGATGGCAATACATTTTATTTTTCTTTCTTAGTAAATGCGAGTACCGTACCTTCAACAACGCCAGGGGATTTCATCAGAATCCTGAGTAACGGCCCTTTTAATACTGCGATCAGAATTCTTTTCCAGAATGCCACAGGAGGTTTTAAGGTAGGCGGGTCTAAAAACAGCGGCACCAACACTTTTTCAGCTACGGTTTTGCCGCTTAATACCACGCATTTAATTGTCGTTAAATATACCCACAATACAGGAAGCACAACAGATGACGTGATGTCAATCTACCTCAACCCTTCTTCCGCAGCAGAACCTTCAACGGCTGACGTTACCATCTCAAGCGGGAATGATTATGCAAGCACTTTAAATCTTGACCGGTTTTTTATCCGAACCAATACAACCAGTATCCCGACAACGAACATTACATCATTTAAGGCAGCCAAAGCTTACAGCGCTCTCTTTACAACAGTTTTGGGAATATCTGAACCTGTAAAGCGTAAAAATGAAGTAATAATTCTTGAAAATCCGGTAAACAATACCCTGAAAATAAGACTATCGGAAAGCTACAGCACTGAGAAAACCATTATTACGATTTTCGATACTGCCGGGAGAAAAATTCTTACCAAAAATTATACGGAAAATATGAATGTTTCAGATTTACAAAAGGGCAATTATATAGTGGAAGTATCAGACGGTGAACGAAGATTTTCTTCTAAGATCATCAAAAAATAATAGTTTAAAGACACAATAAAACTTGATAATAAATCCTTTAGCCGAATAAAGGATTTATTTTTTTGAAAAGTTGTAAATTTGCAGCATGATTAAAATTGGCAATATAGAACTGCCGGAATTTCCGCTTTTACTGGCTCCGATGGAAGATGTAAGCGATCCGCCTTTCAGGAGATTATGCAAAATGCATGGTGCAGACCTAATGTACTCTGAATTTATTTCTTCGGAAGGGTTAATCCGTGATGCCATTAAAAGCAGAAAAAAACTGGATATTTTCGATTATGAAAGACCTGTAGGAATCCAGATTTTTGGCGGAGATGAAGAAGCAATGGCCATGTCGGCAAGAATTGTAGAAACGGTGAACCCTGATCTCGTTGATATTAATTTCGGATGCCCTGTAAAAAAAGTAGTTTGCAAAGGTGCGGGAGCAGGCGTTTTAAAAGATATTGATTTAATGGTGCGCCTTACAAAAGCGGTTGTAAGATCAACAAGTTTACCGGTAACCGTTAAAACACGTTTAGGCTGGGACAGCACTTCCATCAACATTGATGAGGTAGCAGAACGCCTGCAGGAAACGGGAATTAAAGCATTAACCATTCACGCAAGAACGCGTGCACAAATGTATAAAGGCGAAGCAGACTGGGAGCATATTTCAAGAATCAAGCAAAATCCTAATATTGAGATTCCGATCTTTGGAAACGGTGATATCGATTCCCCTGAAAAAGCTTTAGAATATAAACAAAAGTATGCCTGCGACGGAATCATGATCGGAAGAGCAGCCATCGGATATCCATGGATTTTTAATGAAATTAAACATTTCTTTAACACCGGAGAACATCTTCCGGCACCAACGATTGAAGACCGCTTACTGGCAGTTCGCCAGCATGCGGAATGGAGCGCAGATTGGAAGGGTGAAAGATTAGGCCTGGTTGAAATGAGACAGCATTACAGCAATTATTTCCGCGGTGTTCCTCATTTTAAGGATTTCAGAAAGAAATTCCTGGAAGTATTTACTTTATCAGAAATGGATGCTTTGATTAAAGAAACCCAGGAGTTTTATACAGAATATTTAGCGCAACAGGCTTAAATAAAAAACCATCAATACAAAGTTGATGGTTTTTTATTTACTGTTTTATTTAAATTAATACCCTTCCGAAGCTGATTGATTTTTGATTAGTGCTGATGCAGAAGAAGTTCCTATACGTTTTACTCCCATAGTGATCATTTTTTCGGCATCTTCGGGAGTTCTTACTCCACCGGCAGCTTTCACCGGAAGTTTTCCTGCGTTATCAAGCATTATTTTTATCCCTTCAAAAGTTGCTCCGTTTGGCTTTCCGGCTTTAGTTTCATAAAAACCTGTGGAAGACTTTACGAAAATCTTAGGCCATTCATTTTCCGGGAAATTATCTTCTGCCCAATTGGAAATATTTTGGGTAAGATCAGCGATTTGTTCATCCGTTAAAGCAGCAATTTCAATAATCCATTTTACAACTTTATGATTTTGGAGACACAGCTGGGTACATTTTATAAATTCATCTTTTACCATGTTTACATCTCCATTAAGATAAGCGTTGTAATTGATGACAAAATCCAATTCATCTGCTCCTTCTGCGATTGCTTTCTCTGCCTCCGCAAGTTTTTCATCCACAGAATAGGTTCCTTCATGAAAACCGATAACCGTTCCCACTACAACATCCGAATTTCTTTCCTGAATATATTTTTTGATTTCAGAAACATAATCCGGGCGGATCATTACGGCAAAAATTCCGTTATCAATTGCTTCCTGCGCCAGATCTTTATCTTTTTGTAATGTTTCGTGTTCCGAGATCCCCGACTGTTCAGGAGTTTTCAGGTAGGTTGAATCCAAATATTGAGCGATGTTCATGATGTTTATACTTTCAGTTGTCTGTAAATACCCTGCTCCAAAGATATGAAAGTTTCTGTTCTTGTCACCCCTTTTAGTTTCTGAAGTTTGCTGAGTATCTGCATCAGGTGGTCGTTATCTTTGCAAAGAACTTTCAGGAAAATAGTGTAATTCCCGGTGGTATAATGTGCTTCTACGACTTCATTAATTTCCTTTAAGGCTTTAACCATATCGGGATAATGACTTGGTTTATCAAGGAATACTCCTATGTAGGAAATAACTTTATATCCTATTTTTTTAGGATTAAGAAATGAAATTGAATTTTCAATAACCCCTGCCTGCTCCAGTTTTTTAATTCTCTGGTGAACGGCAGTGGTAGAAATCCCTACTCCTTTGGAAATATGAGCGAGAGATGTTTTGGAATTATCCATCAGCATGTAAATAATTTCCTTGTCGATTGAATCCAATTGATAGATTGTGTTGTCTGAATTTTTCATTCTCTACTTAAATTTATGTTTTCACATTTGTTTTGCATTTTACCGAGGGTTACAAAGACCGGAAAATGGTCGCTGTAACCACCCAGATATCTTGTTCCGGAATAGGTGCGTAAAGGCCTTCCTCCGGATTTTTTGTCGCGGCTGCTGATTTTTTCGTGCCTAAAGATTTCAGCACCCTGAAAAGAAAGCATATTATCTTTTTTAAAAAAAGATTCCGACAATATGATCTGATCAAACAACAGCCCGGATTTGTAATGAAAAGTAGAGTAATTTCCTGTAGAAAACAATTGCTGAAAAGGGTTTTCAAAAGCCTTCCCCTGCGCATTGCCATAGAGAATTTTCACTAAATTTTCATCATCTGGGTTTTCATTAAAATCTCCACACAGAATTACATGTTCTTCAGCTTGTGTAAGATCCAGCATCCTTTTTTGGATTTCATTCAGTATAAAGATTCTTTTAGGCTTGTTAATATCTTTATCTCGCTTGGAGGGAAGATGAGCGATAAAGACATTAATAACCATTTCTTCATACTTCACTACTGCATAGAGCACATCTCTTGTGGTTTTATATTCTGTGTTTTTATTTTCATTTTCAAAGAAGAAAGCAATAGCTTCAGAATCTATTATTTCAACTTTTTTTTTATCGTACAGCATCGCCACATCAACTTTTCTGTCATCCATGGAGTTGTAATGCACAATGCCATATTCTGAATTGAATGGCTGCAGCTGCACGAGATCTTCCAGCACTTTCTTCCCGGAAACCTCCGAAAGACCGACAATAAAAGGCAGCATTCCATTCTGTTCCTTGATCAGCTGAAAAACGTGTGCTATTTTTTGAAGTTTGTTTTTATATTTCCGTTCATCCCAACTCCTCAATCCTGAAATTGTGGGATCCAGCTTATGCCTGGGTTTAGGATCCGGAAGGAATAAATTCTCAACATTATAAAAACTTAACAACTCCATCACTGCACTTTTCTAATTATTAAAATTTACATTTTAACTTTCAGGATGTAAATTTATCATTTTATTTAATAAATCATTAATTATTTAATAAAATTTTTACACGAATTTTATATTTACATAAATAAAATACAATAAAAAATTTAAATTTAAAAACAATTAAAAATTAAAATTATTAACATTGGTCTATTGAACGTTACAATTTTGAAAAAAAATTAATACACAACATTACACTAAATACGAATTAAATACTCCAAAAATTTAAATATAATTATTTTTTTAAACTTTAATTAAATTTAAAACAAATAATATTCCGATATTAAGTTTTGAAACTATTATTCAACAATTAAACCGTAAGAAATTCTATAATTCTGATTTTTTAAAGTAAATCCGGACGCTTTTCTTTGGTAATTCTTACAGCTTCATCGTGGCGCCATTCTTCAATCTTTGCAAAATTTCCGCTTAGAAGAATTTTTGGCACTTCCAGGCCTTTATAAACTTCAGGCCTTGTGTAAATGGGAGGAGAAAGAAGATCATCCTGAAAACTGTCTGTAAGGGCACTTTGCTCATCATTCAAAACACCGGGAAGCAGGCGGATTACAGAATCCGCAAGAACACAAGCAGCAAGTTCGCCACCGGTAAGCACATAATCTCCAATAGAAATTTCTTTGGTGATATGAAGATCTCTTACACGCTGGTCGATTCCCTTATAATGGCCACATAAAAAGATAAGATTCTTTTTGATGGAAAGCGTATTGGCAATTTTCTGGTTTAAGGTAACGCCGTCCGGCGTAAGATAGATCACTTCATCATATTCTCTTTGAGATTTTAATTCAGAAATACATTGATCCAGCGGTTCTACCATCATTACCATTCCGGCTCCGCCGCCATATGGCTCATCATCAATTTGTCTGTGTTTATTGATTGCCCAGTCTCTAAGGTGGTGAAAATGTACTTCCACCAGACCTTTATCCATGGCTCTTTTTAAAATAGATGTTTTAAAAGGGCTTTCCATGAGTTCCGGAAGCACACTTATGATATCAATTCTCATTGTAATGTTTCGTTTTTCTTATTGGGCGAAATGATTAATCGCAAGGAAGAATCTTTGTTGAAATAGCTCCACATCCAGTTGAAGAATACAGCGAGCTTATTTCTGACGCTCAAAATTAACATTAAATGTAGAAACATCCAGAAAAACCAGGCCAGAAATCCCTGAAATTTTATGAAAGGAAGATCTACAACCGCTCTGTGCTTTCCAATTGTAGCCAGAGATCCTTTATCTTCATATTCGTATTCTTTCCAGTCGGCGGCATTTTTTCTGAGAAGGTTTTTACCTAAATTTTTCGCCTGGGTAATTGCTACATTTGCCACCTGAGGATGTCCCTGAGGATATTTCGGAGTTTCCATATAAGCAATATCCCCTATAGCAAAGATATTGTCGTAACCTTTTATTTTATTGTACCGGTCGGTAATATATCTGTTCCGGATTAATTTTTCCTGTGGAAAGCCATTAACAACATTTCCTGTGACGCCGGCTGCCCAGATTACATTATTGGAAGGAATTGTTTTTCCACTTTTCATGTAGACTTTATCGCCATCATAATCGGTAACGTATTCCTGACTTAAAAATGTAACGCCGAGATCTTTCAAATATTCTTCAGATTTATTTTGTGCTTCGGTGCTCATTACGGCAAGAGGTTTTTCCGTAGAGCTTACTAAAATAATCTCAAGATGGTTGAAGTTCATGTACGGATAATCTCTCGGAAGAATTTCTTTCTTCATTTCGGCAAAAGCCCCTGCAAGCTCCACCCCGGTCGGTCCGCTACCTACAATGACGATATTCCAGTTTCCATCGTCACTACGGCTTTTTTCCAGAATCAGCTTTTCAAATGTCATCAAAACATGATTCCTGATACTGATGGCTTCCTGGGTATTTTTCATTCCGAAAGCCTTACTTTCAAGATCTTTATTTCCAAAGAAGTTGGTTTTACATCCTGTAGCGATTACAAGTTTATCATAGCTAAATTCTGCTTCGTCTGTAATCACTTTATTGTTGGCGGTATCAATTTCTTTCACCTCTGTAAGCCGGAACTGTGTATTTCTGGAACGCTGGAAAATTTTCCTGAACGGAAAGGAAATATTGGAAGGCTCAATCCTTCCGCACGCTACCTGATAGAAAAGAGGCTGGAACATATGATGGTTTACCCGGTCTAAAACAAGTACTTTTTTATTTTTATTATTTAATGCTTTTGCAAGTTGCAGCCCCGCAAAACCTCCTCCTATGATGATGATCTTTTCGCGTGTTTCCATAGTACACAAATTTACTGATTTTATTTTAGCATTTGGCAGTGAAAAAAGTTAGTTTTGTAAAACTTTATGCCACATCAAAAGTACAGCAAAAAAACCGCCAAAAAGATTCATGCATCTCGCCGGAAGAATTATTCTTTCCGACGAAAAGTGTTGTTGGCCATTCTCTTTATTGCTTTGGTAGGGACTGGTTTTTATCTAAAAAAGACGGTAAGCTATTATTATGCTATGTACTTTAGTAAATCTGTACACCGAAAGCTTCGCAATACGGAGACAGAAACGGCAAGAATACAGAAAATCATTTCTGACAACCTCGACAAAACATACGGTTTCGACATCTCCCATTATCAGAATAAGGAAGATATTAACTGGGACAGCCTGAGCATCGCCAACAGGACAATTCCTTTGGAATTTGTCGTGATGCGCGCAACGATGGGAAACCGCAATGCAGATAAACATTTTGATTATTTTTGGGAAATGGCGAAAAAACGGGAACTTATCCGTGGTGCGTATCATTTTTACAGAGCTGATGAAGATCCTGTACGGCAGGCTAATAATTTTCTCGAAAATGTAAAACTGGAAAGCGGCGACCTCCCTCCTATTCTTGATATTGAAAAAATCCCAAAACGTAAAACCAATGAAAAACTCGTTGAAGATCTTAAAGTCTGGTGCAGGATTGTAGAGAAAGCTTATGGAAAAAAACCTATTATCTATACATATTATCATTATTATAAAGATTTTCTGAAAGGTGAGTTTGAGGGCTATCCGCTTTGGCTGGCGAATTACAATGATGTTCCTGCTCCTTCACCCGATCCGGAATGGGATTTCTGGCAGTTTACTGAAAACGGAATCGTTCACGGAATCAAAACCAAAGTGGATCTGGATATTTACAATGGAAGCTCGTGGTCTTTAAAAAGGCTTACCCTGGATTAATTTTATTTTTAAACTTGGGCTAAAGCCAACTGGAAAAATTATATTTTGTAAACGGGCTAAAGCCCGTCCCTATTGATACAAAAATTGAGGTGATTGTGAAAACCAGATTTAAGAATCGCTTAAACGGCCTCCTTTGAATCCATTCTGTTTTTGGAGAAATGAAAGGGAAAAGAAATTTAATGAAAGGATTAATCATGAAATGATGATGCTTAATCAGACCGAAAATTTCAGTCGGCTCAGCTCCGATGGTAGATTTAATTTCTAAGGCTGTTCTTCCGAAAACAATGTTTTCAAATTGGTGGATAATACCAAATTCAACCATATCCAACAGCATATTGAGATAGATCTGCTTTTCTTTCTGAAGCTCTTTGTGATATCCTAAAAAATAAGTATCAACATCATTATTATTGATAAGCAAAGTATAGAACCCTACGAGTGCTTCTCCTGAAAAATAGCCAAAAATTTTAAATTTTTCCGCCATGTTTTCCTTCATTTTTTCGAAATGATTTTCAGCCAGGAAAAATGTGTTGAATGAGGCGTTATCTGCTATATGATGATAGAGGTCGTTCATTTCCTGCTGGTATTTTTTTACCGAATCTAAATCCAGCTCCCGTTTTTCAATGCTTTGGAGTCTCTTTTTTGCTGTTCGTACTCTTGATCTGTATTTTTTTGTAAAATCGTTAACATAATCATCAAACATTTTCCAGCTTTCTCTTATCTTCAATTTCATGTTTGGCTGTACGGCAAACCGGAAGTAGGATTTATATTCCTTCCCTGTAAATTGTTCTGCAAAATCTTTACGGTAATCTTTAAAAATAATTAAAGATGTTTTCCTGACTTCGCACTGCATTGTATCAACAGCTTGATGTAAAAGCATCAGAATATCTTCAACTGAAACTTTAGATAAATCAAAATAAAATCCGTTCTGCCCGGTGAGCATATTATTTCCAAGAATCATAACATCCTTAATAAGAATGGCTGCAAATAAGTTTTTAATATTCAATCCCGATGCATTGTTTATTAACTTTTTAAATCCAATGAAATCGATATACTGAAATAAAGCACCGCCTACCAGTTCGTTTTTTTTAAAAAAACCTACCACGAAACATTCCATATTGGAAGGCAACGAAGCAAGTAGTGCACGAAAATATTCTTCAGAAAGCATGACATTATGCTTCCCGACCGTTGAAGGCCAGCTTTCCGGAAAATCTTTGTCTGATTTGTATATTTTTAAATGATATAACATAAAAAAGGCTACGCAAAAGTAGCCTTATATTTCAATCCCTTTGCAATTATTTTTGTGTTACCCAATAAAAGCCGTCTAGGGCGTACCATCCGCAGATAATTCCGCCCATAATGGTAATTGTAAGTGTCCAGTATCCCGTATTAATCATGGTGTACTTCCAGGATTTTCTTTCGAACATCGCATTAATGGCAACAACAGGAAATACAAACATCAAACCGGTCATAAAAGAATGCAAAGCACCGTGGCCAAAAGATCTGTAAGCCATTCCGTAATCTTTCATAAAAGCATGGTAAGATTCATTGGCATTCATTTCATCACCACCAATCATGCCGAGAGCACCAAACTGGTGAATGATTACAAAGTGAAGAAAATAGGCTGCAAATAATGACAAAATAATGGTAAAGATAAATACACCTACCATTTGTCCTTTCAATTTTTCCTGAGACAATCCGGCTTCTTTCATCCAGACGGTTCCGAAAACTTTCGGATGATACCAAATAAAACCTGTAAGAAGAGGAATAAGTGAAGCGGCTAAAACTGCCCAAAAGTTGATTTCCACCATCGTTATATTTTTTTATAGTTACAATCATGAATTTACAATAAAAATCAATTCAAAGCACATTACCATTAAAAAAAATATCGATTTAAATCAAACACAATAAAAAACCACCCGTTTTATGAAAAATATTATAAAAATTACACTTATTAATTATTAATTTAAATTTTATGAAACTTTAAGGCTCATAAAAAAATTATCTCGCTTCAAGGTAAAAGTTTTATGCTTTTAATTTTTGTACTTTTGCTGCTCATTTTTTAGCTAATTAAAGTATTACTTCATGAATTACGTTTCTGCAGAGAACCTCACTAAATCTTACGGGATTAAAGTTTTGTTTGAAAATATTTCCTTTCACATTAATGAAGGCGACAAAATTGCCATTGTTGCCAAAAACGGAAGCGGAAAATCTACGCTGTTGAAAATTTTAATGGGGAAAGAGATTGCGGACAGCGGAACAGTAATCATCAACAAAGATATTCAGGTGGTTCTCTTTGACCAGGAGATTGACTTCAACCCGGATCTTACGATAGATGAATTCATGATGACACTGGATTCTGAACCTATTTTAGCATTAAAAGATTATCATAAATCCCTTCATTCCACCGACCACGATTTTATTGAAAAAGCACTGGCAGGAATGGAAGCTCATAAAGCATGGGATCTGGAAAACGAAATGAAGCAGATTCTTTCCCAGCTTAAAATCACCGATCTTGATGCCAAAATGGGAACGCTTTCCGGAGGACAGATTAAAAGAGTTGCGCTGGCAAAACTTTTAACAGAAACACGTGCAGAACACCGCCATACTTTATTAATCATGGATGAGCCTACCAACCACCTCGATGTGGAAATGGTAGAATGGCTCGAAAACTATTTAAATAAGGCAAAAATCACCCTTCTTTTGGTAACCCACGACAGGTATTTCCTGGACGGCGTATGCGATATGATCTGGGAAATGGAAGATAAAAACCTGTATGTTCACAATGGTTCTTATGCTACTTATCTGGAAAATAAGATGATCCGGGAAGACAATCTTAATGCGACCATCGACAAGGCCAATAACCTTTACCGAAAAGAATTGGAATGGATGCGCCGCCAGCCGAAAGCCAGAACCACAAAATCAAAATCCAGAATTGATGCCTTTTTTGAAACCGAAAAGGTTGCCAAAACAGATACCAGAAAACAAGGCCTTGAGCTTGATTTTGAGATGAAAAGGCTCGGCAATAAAATTCTCGAACTTAAACATATTGATAAAAGTTTCGGGAACAAAGTGTTGTTAAAAGATTTCAGTTATTCCTTTCAGCGAGGCGAAAAAATAGGAATTGTAGGAAAAAACGGAGCAGGAAAATCTACGCTTTTAAATATTATCCAGGGATTCGAAAAAGCGGACAAAGGCGAAATTGAAACCGGAGAAACCATTCATTTCGGATATTTTTCGCAAAAAGGACTTACTTATAAAGAGGATGAAAGAGTGATTGACTTCATTAAAGAAGTTGCTGAATATTATCCTCTTGCTAATGGAAAAAGCCTCTCAGCATCGCAATTTTTGAGGTTGTTTTTATTTGACGATCAAACGCAGTATTCTCCTATTTCAAAGCTTTCAGGTGGTGAAAAAAGGAGACTTCACCTGATGTATATTTTATATCAAAATCCCAATTTCCTGATTTTTGATGAGCCTACCAATGATCTTGATCTTCCTACTTTAACCGTTCTTGAAAACTTCCTGCAGCAGTTTCAGGGCTCTTTAATCATTGTTTCTCACGACAGATATTTTATGGACCGGATCGTAGATCACATCCTTGCATTTGAAGGAGAAGGAAAAATTAAAGATTTTATAGGAAATTTTTCGGAATACAGAGAAGCTAAGGATAAAGAAGATTCTGGGGAAAAGATGGTGCAAAAGCCAGAGCCTTCAAAAGAAAACATTTCAACAATTTCTGATTCATCAAATACGAAAAAGAAAAAGCTTTCCTTCAAAGAACAGCGCGAACTCGAAACTATCGAAAAAGAAATACCCGGACTTGAAGAACAGCGCAAAAAAATTCTTGATGAGCTTAATAATGAATCTGATTATGAGAAAATTTCAAAACTGTCTGCTGATCTCGAAAATATTTCTGAAAGACTAGAGAATCATGAAATGAGATGGCTTGAACTGCAGGAAATCCTGGGAGAAGGGTTATAGATCTGAGAGTGAGAGCGTTTTAGAGTAAAAGTGTTTACAAAACAAGACACTTCCACTCTAAAACACTACAACTCTAAAACTTTCTATAAGTAAACTATTTTTTCCGTATTTGAACTCTCCAGTGCGGCGTCAATAATTTTCATATTTCTGATGATTTCTTCTGCCGGTGAAGGCAATGCATATCCAAAAACCATGAATTCATAAATCTGCTGATAATAATTCATATAATTTCCGGGCTCGCTGGAAGTAAGAATTCTTTCGGTTTTCTTTTTTTCATTTACAACATTGAGAATTCCGTCCGGTTCTTTGAGAGGTTGCGCCCAATCATTGCCATATTCAGGAACGGCTCCTGCTGCCAGTTCATTTTCCTGGTTATCCGTTCTTTCCTGCAGGAAGCTTCCTTTTTCTCCGTGTAAGGAATAAGCATAATGCGCCTCTTTTGTAAATACTGAAGATTTCAATCTTACTCTCAAGTCATTCTGATAGAATAAAATAATTTCAAAATAATCATTGGCAAATTCTTTTCCTTTCATGGAAAATACATCGGCAAATAATTTTTCCGGCATTCCAAAATATTGGGTTGCCTGATCTATCAGATGCGATCCGAGATCATGCAGCGCACCCGAACCTGTAGCATCAGGATTTTCTTTATGCGCTTTTCCGCTGGGTTCTGTACGGAACCTGTCGAAACGAATTTCTGCTTCTTTAATATTTCCCAGTTTCCCTTCATTCATAATTTTCTGCACCTGCAGATAATCGCGGTCAAACCTTCTGTTTTGGTACACGCTCAGGAAGAGGCTTTTTTCTTCGGCAAGTGTTACCAGCGTTTCAGCTTCCTTAACATTTACCGTAAAAGGCTTTTCAACAATTACATTTTTTCCGGCTTCCAAAGCCATTTTTACATATTCAAAATGAGTCTGCACCGGTGTGTTCACTACAACCAATTCTATATCCGCATCTTTCAGCATTTCTTCTACCGAACGATAAATGGTTGCGTCCGGATATTTTTCTTTAGATTCTTCTCTGTTTCTTTCTACGATAGCTGACAGAAAAAATCCGGGATGTTCTTTTAAAAAAGGTGCATGAAATATTTTTCCGCTCATTCCGAACGCACAAAGTCCTGTTTTTACCAATTGCATAATTTATTTTTTACCAAAGTTATTGATAAACGTTCAATTTGTTTATTAAATGATGAATCATAATATTTAAAAAAATGATAAAAATCACTTCTTAATTTTTATTAATTCTAAATAATAATATACTTTTGCACTTATTTAAATTCAATATAAATAAGCATCTACTATAATGAAAAAACAGCTGGTAACTTTGGGGATATTATTCACAGCCGTATCTCTGAATGCACAAATGAAAAACACTGAAGCTGACACCGTTAGGATCCAGACTATTGAGGATGTGAATCTTCATAAAACAGGAAACCCTAACAAAGCCAGACCATTATCTACAAAGTCTAATCTTACGATAATGGAAACACCACAACCTATTGCCATTGTAACGCATGAAATTATTGAGCAGCAACAGGCAAAGCAATTGAGTGATGTGCTTCAAAACGTTAATGGTATTTACATCACTTCTTCTAGAGGAAATTCCCAAGATAGTTTTGGTGGCCGCGGATTCATATTGGGAAATGACAATATTTTCAAGAATGGCTCCCGAATAAACAGCGGTATTTTTCCTGAAGTAAGCGGTCTTGAAAGAGTTGAAGTTCTTAAAGGCGCAAATGCCATGCTGTACGGAAATACAGCAGCCGGTGGCGTTATCAACATGATTACAAAAAAACCAAAATTTAATTTCGGCGGAAGCGTAGGAATGAATGCCGGAAGCTGGAACTCTTATAAGCCTTTAGTTGATATTTACGGACCACTTTCAAAGAATATTGCTTTCAGAGTAAACGGAACTTATGAATATGCAGAAAGCTTCAGAGATGTTGTACAATCTGAAAAGTATTATTTTAATCCATCATTTTTATTCAATCTGAGTGACAAATCACAATTGATTGTTGAAGCAGATTATCTTAAAAATGATTTCACTCCTGATTTCGGTCTTGGTTCAATTACTAATAAAGATCAGAGCTACCGATTAAATGACTCTGTTTCCAGAAACGTTTTCTTTGGAACAGACTGGCAATATCAAAATGTAGAGCAGGTATCAACAAACGTAACTTTCAACCATCAATTCAATGAAAAATGGTCTTTGAATGCCACTGCAGCTTATCAAAATTATACAAGAGATTATTTTTCTTCAGAAAGAGTTCAGTGGATATATGATAAAGCGGTAGATCCTGACAGATTATCCTGGAAAAGACCTTTCGGTAAAACATATAATGAGCAGAATTATACCTCTGCGCAGGTAAATCTGAACGGAGAATTTAATACCGGAAAAATTAACCATAAAGTATTGATTGGCTCAGACGCAGATTACAATCAGGCAGATTCTTATAGTTATAATGTAACTGCACCTATAAATATTTTGTTTTTAGACGATCCGTCTACATGGGGAAGTATTGATATGCCGGCTTCAACACTTACTACAAAAAACAGAATCAATACAAGAAGAATTGGATTATATGCTCAGGATTTCATCAGCCTTACCAAACAATTCAAAGTTATTGCAGGATTAAGATGGTCATATGTTGAAAATATGCCGACTCTTACAACACGCTTTACAACCAATGAGAAGTTTGAAGTGGACAATTCATCAACTTCCGACAATGCATTTTCTCCTAAGGTAGGTTTGGTTTACGCACCTAATGAAGATCTTTCCGTTTTTGCAACTTACACAAACTCTTTTGTTTCGAATTCAGGATATACGTCAGATCAGTTTGGAACAGTTAATACCAACCAGTCTGTTACACAAGTTCAAAATCAGTTAGCAGGATTATCAAGACAAAGCATAAAACCTACAACTGTTGATCAGTACGAAGTAGGGGTAAAAAAGAATTTCTGGAATAATGCTTTAGGGGTCAATCTGACTGCCTATCAAATTATGTACAATAATTATTACCAGACTTATTGGTTTGCCGGACCAAACGGAGCACCTGTAAATTCTACAGATACCAACCTGAAAGAATTTGCAGGAAAAATGAGAAGCCGTGGTGTGGAATTGGACATCACCGGAAATCCTACAGAAAATCTTTCCATAATCGGAGGGTTCTCTTATAATAATTCTGTTTATATCGATACTCCGGAAAAAGGGTACGTTGAAAATCAAAGATTGGTAAGGACACCGGCAACAACAGCAAACGCTTCTGTTTTTTACAAATTCACCAATTATGTAAAAGGGCTGAAAGTTGGAGCCGGGATTTATTATATCGGTGACAGAATTGCAGGCTGGAATGATACAAAATCTACAAGCATAAGCAGAAACAATGTAAGCAGAATGTTTGATCTGAAAGACTACACAACAGTTTCATTATCTGTAGGCTACGAATGGAAAAAGTTCATGATCCAGGGAAGAGTGGGAAACCTGTTTGACGTGGTAAATTATAATGTTCACGAAAACTATTCGGTAAACCCAATTACGCCAAGAAATTACTATTTCACATTAACCTATAAACTTTAAAAGACTAATATTATTTTTTCATAGAAAGTGGGAATTGCATTTTTGCAGTTTCCACTTTGAAATTTAAAACAAAAACGATAGTATGGATAAGATTAAAGACACAAGAAGTTTCATGAGGATTACCCACCGTTACCTGGGCTATTTTCTTGCCGGTATCATGGCAGTGTACGCAGTAAGCGGCGTTTTGCTGGTGTACAGGGATACCGATTTTCTTAAAAAAGAGAAAAAGTACGACAAGGTAATTGAGAAAAATCTTGATGAAAAAGCGCTTGGCAAAGAGCTTAAAATAAAAAATTTCGAAGTTGAAAAAAAAGAAGGAACTATTTTGAAATTTAAGCAGGGAACTTATGATGCGGCAACCGGACAGGCAAAATACTCGAAAAAGGAACTGCCATTCGTTTTGGATAAAATGACAAAACTTCATAAAGCACAATCCAAAGACACATTATCTCCGTTAAACACTTTCTTCGGAATCTCATTATTCTTTTTTGTGATTTCAAGCTTCTGGATGTTCAATCCGAAAACAAAAGCTTTCAAACGCGGAATGATTTTTACAGTGGCCGGACTGGTGGTATCTATTATCTTATTGTTATTATAATTTGGTAAAAATTACATACCACAATTTTATTCTTTTTAAAATTTTAACCTAAGCTGTCAAATTCACCAAACATTGATTAGTTGGCACATTTATTGTTTTTCAGAAACCACAAATGATAAACATAACATTTAAATAATAAATTATGAAAAAGCTAATTTTATCAGGAATACTAGCAGTAGCAGGTTTGGCTACAACCATGAATGCACAAATTCAAAAAGGAAACTGGATGGTTGGAAGTACATTACTTTCCAGCAACTTCGGACTAAACACGGGAGCAGGATATGATATTAAGCTTCAACCAAGAGCTGCATATTTTATTGAAGATAATGTTGCGTTGGGAGGATATGTAACTTTAGGTTTTTCTAAACCCGGAGCTGGTGAATCTACTCAGTTTGATTATGGTGTTGGTGCATTAGGACGTTATTTCCTTTCCCCTGGAGAAAAAGGAGTTGACAATCTTCTTAACCACGGCCGATTCTTCCTAGAAGGAAACGTTGGAGTTGGAGGGTTCAATGTTGAAAATGGTATTTCTACTACAGGTTTAGACTTTGGATTCGGACCTGGGTATTCCTATTTCATTACACCAAATATTGGTCTTGAAGGTTTAGTTAAATATAATGGTGTTACAGGTTTTGGAAATGAAGGACTTACTTCAAGAATTAGCTTTAACGTAGGTTTCAGTATCTACATTCCAACATCAAGAGCTAAACAAGTAGCTAATGATGTTTCGGCTCAATAAGAATCACTTCACACACTATATACACGTAAAAATGAAATCGCCACGGAAATTCTTTCCGCGGCGATTTTCGTACAAATTAAAACTAAACTATAAAAAATCAAATAAATCATGTATTCGGTTGGGGCGTATATCTCAGATACGGCTTTATCTCTCTTACGCCTTTTGGGAATATCTTCTTTGCGTCTTCGGTTGAAATGCTTGGCGGTACAATTACATCATCTCCATCATTCCAATTTACAGGTGTTGCCACTTTATGGGAGTCTGAAAGCTGAAGAGAATCCAGCACTCTCAGGATTTCATTAAAATTCCTTCCGGTGGAAGCCGGGTATGTAATTATCAGCCTTACTTTTTTCTCAGGGTCAATAATCAGGAGCGATCTTACCGTAGCCGTAGCCGAAGCATTCGGGTGAATAAAATCATACAGCTCGGAAATTTTACGGTCTTTATCTGCAATGATCGGGAACTGTACCTCCGTTTCCTGGGTTTCATTAATATCTTTGATCCAGTTCTGGTGATCTTCTACTCCATCTATGCTTAAAGCGATTACCTTGGTTCCCCGCTTATCAAATTCCGATTTAAGTTTTGAGGTAAATCCCAATTCCGTTGTGCAGACCGGTGTATAATCTGCCGGGTGAGAAAACAATATTCCCCAGGAATCTCCTAAATACTCATAAAAATTTATATCTCCCAAAGACGTTTCCGCCTGAAAGTCTGGTGCTGTATCTCCTAGTTTTATTGACATAATATTTTGCTCTTATTAGTCTACAAATTTAGTAGAGTTTTTGGAACTGGCAAAATTTTTGTTTAAAAAATTGTAATTATTTTAAAAATTGTATCATGCAGAAAAGCGGTTTAAGCTATATTGATGTTGTTTATAATGTTCTTGAAAACTGGTATCTGAAGTTTGCGGAAATTACGCCAAAACTTATTGTCGGGATTATTGTATTTACTTTATTTCTACTTACCAGTAAATATTTAAGCTTAATTTCGGTTAAAATATTTCACAAGCTTTTTCCAAAAAGTAAAAAAGAAAGTTCTTTAATAACCCTCATCGGCATATTTCGTTTCCTGATTATGTTAATGGGAACATTTATTGCGCTTGAAATCATGGGCTTCAGCGGATTTTTATGGAAGTTTATAGGAAGTCTGGGGGTTGCAGGGGTTATTGCGGGGGTTGCATTGAAGGATTTAGTTTCCAGTATATTCTCAGGCATGCTTATTGGCATCGATAAAGCTTTTAAAGTAGGTGATTACGTAACGATAGGAAATAATTCTGGAACGGTTATCGAAATCGGCTTCCTCACCACAAAAGTCATAGCCGATGACGGAAAGAAAGTATACATTCCTAATCAGGTCATTTTCAATTCTCCTTTTTATAATTTCTCTGCTTCTCCGCAGCGAAAAATATTCCTGAATTTTGAAATTCCGGCAGATCAGGATGTTGAGAAGGCTCAAGAAACTGTTCTTGAAGTAGTACGCAGCCTTGAAAATGTGGATAATCCGGAAAGCGCAACAGCAATTCTCACCGATCTGAAACAGGGCATTTTCAATCTTCAGGTTAAGTTTCCGATGGTTGTTGGGGCAGATATGCTGCTGCTGAAAAGTATTGCTTATTCTGAAATCAAGAAAAGACTGGATTCTGAGGGAATTCAGCTTGCCACTCCCACAACTATAAATATTGCCGGCACCGGCAATATTACCAGCAAATAAATCCATAAAAAAAGCAACCTTTTTGAGATTGCTTTTGTCTTATATTGATAAATGTGTTATTTTTTAATAATTAACTTTTCCGATATCTTTTCACCATTCTCAAGGATTAAAGAAATCACATAATTTCCATTCATCAAATTGCTTACATTTACCTGGGCAGTTCCTTTGAAGCTTCCCGTCTGAACCAGTCTTCCGGAAGCATCATACAAATTATACTCTGCTTTTTGAGAAGCATTTTTTAATCTGATATTTACCACATCATGAGAAGGATTCGGATAAATGGACAGGCTCCTTACATCAGCTTCAGCAGTTGAAAGAACCTGCGTAATTGAGAATGATGAATTATTAAGCGCGTAATAAATATTATTAACTGCTTTTACCATAATTCTTGCGGAAACAACATTTTCATTAGGCAATGTTACATTGGCAGAACCGTTGTTCGGTACACTTGCTGCGAGAACTGTATTAAATGTAAGCCCTCCGTCTTTGGATAAAAGGATGCTTACATTTTGCGTGTTGATCGCTCCGGTATTTGTTCCTGCCACATTCCAGGTTACAGGAATGCTTGCGTTTCCGGAATAAGTTTCGCCTGCAAGCCCTTGTGAAGTAACAATAAACGGCCCGTCATTGGTAACGGTAACCGTCATAACATCTCTTGCAGCCTGATTTCCTGTTGCCTTATTATCATTCACCACAAGTGAAAAATTCAAAGTCCTGGCTACACTAGGAGTAACTTCCCATTTGGGAACAAGATTATTGGCTAAGACAGAACTTAGTACAGGAAAATATCTCGAAGGAGAAGTTTTAGGAGTCAAAGAGCGGTAAACCGGCCCTACAGTTGCCGTGGATACAGGAGGCTGTGTGTTGTTGGTATTATCATACTGCTCCCACAAATAAGTTAAAGCATCTCCGTTAGGATCTGTTCCGGTTCCTGTTAAGATAAATGCAGTTCCGTTAGGAATTGTGTAATCGGCTCCCGCATCTGCGGTAGGAACACCATTTCCATTGGATATTTTGCTTGCGCAGTCCGAAGGCCTTTGCAGAACGGCATACATTTCCAGGATACTTGCCGCATGAAAATAGGCATCGCTATTATTTTGAACATTATTATTCGCTCCGCAGATACCTGCATAAGCCATGATGGTACTCCCGCTGCCCGGTTCATAAGCTGTGGCATTGTTAAAATTCCCGTTGCACGAACCACTGGAAGCCCTGAAAGTATGATTTGCACCAAACTGATGCCCTATTTCATGGGCTACATAATCAATATCAAAAGGATCACCGATTGGCGCTCCGGAACCTGTAACTCCTCTCGCTTTAGAGGATGAAACACATACAACTCCCAATCCGGCCAGACCTCCGCTGTTAGTTCCGAAAACATGACCGATATCATAGTTGGAAGAGCCTATAATGTTTGTGGTATTCGTTTGATTCTCGTTAATCATTGCACCCGGATTTCCATTGCTAAAAGGATCTGTGGAAGCATTGGTATAGATGAGCTGATTGTTGTTTGCCACCATAACCATTGTAGTAGAAATTGTTTTTTCATAAATTCCGTTTACGCGGGTCATTGTAGTAACCATAGCAGCCATTGCCGCATTAACAGTTCCTCCGTGAAAGGTAGTGTATTCTCCCGTTGCAGAAAGCGCAAGCCTGTATGTCCTGAACTGTCCATCGGAAACCAAAGGCGCTTTGTTTGCAGATGGGCTGTTTTTTAGTTCATCCAATTCATCTTCGATATGACATTCGAAAAGACGGTTGTTTGCTGGTAAATCTTTCCTTTTATATAAAATAAATGCAGAATTGTCTTTGGTGTAGCTGTCCAGATAGCTGACTTCCCAATTATCAAAATACATCACACTGATTCCTGCTGAAGGAGTTACACTGAAACGGATTGTATTCTCAGGATGATTTTTCTGCCAGCCTGTATATGATCTTATTTCAGGAAATTTTGCCTGCAGCTCGGGCTCCATTACGGAAGCTTCCTGAACGATGTAATTCTGAATATTACCATCTGAATCCGGAAACTTCATTACAAGATTTTCATTTCCGGAAAAACGCTGTGGCGCTTTTTTAAGATCTGCTTTTATTTTTTCCAAATCGGCAGAATACAGAGAAAAAGTATTCGGAGTTGTCCATCTCGGATTGAGATTTTCCCTGGTGATTTTTGGGTCTTTCAGCTTTGACCAATAATTTTGCTGGCCAAAAGCCTGTGCTGCGATCAGTAAGCACGAGAAGATAAATGTTTTACTTTTCATATTAGATTGTATATTAGTATTGAATGGTAACTTTTTTTATGTCTAATTTCTCATTTAACTTTAATAAGATATTAGGTGAAATCCTGCTGGTCTTATTCAAATCCGGATTTTGAAATTCCTTTATTTTGACATAAAGCTCATTCTTTTGAATGGATACCGAATTAATCAGCACATCATTAGAGTTTCTTAACGGTGGCTTAATGATAAGGTATGTTTCAGTTTCAATAACGGCAGGAATTGGAGAGTATCTGCTACCGCTGTTTTTCTGGTGTATAATTGCAAAAACCTCATCCATCTTTTCCTGGGTGTCAATGATTAAAAAGTTCTCTGAAACTATGGCAAACGGGTAATGATTTTTGTCTTCGAATGAGATTTGTCTTTCATGCATGGGACTATCTACGCCAACCTGAGACCGACAGCTAAGAAATAAAAAGAGAAAAAAGTAAACTAACAGTCTCATTCTAAAATCCTTTATTGTAAATATAATGATTTTGTGGTATTTCTTTTTAGTTTTTGTTGAATTACTTTCAGAATACAATAAGCATATAAAAACCGTTCCAAAAAATGAAACGGTTTGTATATTTCACGAAATTGTTAGCTTATGCTAAAACTTCTTTTACTTTATTGGCTGCTTCTTCAAGAGTGATTGCAGAGTGAACCGGAAGACCGGAGTCATCAATTAATTGCTTGGCCTCAACAGCGTTTGTTCCCTGTAATCTTACGATCAAAGGAACAGGAAGGCTTCCCATCGCTTTGTAAGCATCTACAACTCCCTGGGCAACTCTGTCGCATCTTACGATACCTCCGAAGATATTGATTAGGATTGCTTTTACGTTCGGGTCTCTTAAAATAATTCCGAAAGCCGTCTGTACTCTTTGAGCATCCGCAGTACCTCCCACGTCAAGGAAGTTGGCAGGATTACCCCCGGATAATTTGATGATATCCATAGTTGCCATGGCAAGACCCGCTCCGTTTACCATACAAGCAACGTTACCGTCTAATTTTACAAAGTTAAGACCTGCTTCACCAGCTTCAACATCCATTGGATCTTCTTCTCTCGTATCTCTAAGCTCAGCTAAGTCTTTGTGACGGAATAATGAGTTGTCATCAAGCGTTACTTTTGCGTCTACTGCAATGATTTTATTGTCAGATGTTTTCAAAACAGGGTTGATCTCGAAAAGAGAAGCATCAATTCCCGTATAAGCATTGTATAAAGAAGTGATGAATTTTACGAATTCTTTGAAAGCATTTCCTTCAAGGCCAAGGTTGAAAGCAATCTTTCTTGCCTGGAAACCCTGTAGTCCTAAAGCAGGATCAATAATTTCTTTGTGGATAAGGTGTGGCGTTACTTCTGCAACATGCTCAATATCCATACCTCCTTCTGTAGAGTACACTACGGTATTTTTACCTTCAGCTCTGTCTAAAAGGATAGAAACATAAAATTCTTTTGTTTCAGTCTCTCCCGGATAATATACATCCTCAGCTACCAACACAGAGTTTACTTTTTTACCTTCAGCAGAAGTCTGTGGAGTTACAAGCTGCATTCCGATGATGTTCTGAGCGTTTTCTTTAAGCTTATCCATATTCGGAGAAAACTTTACACCGCCTCCTTTACCACGGCCACCAGCGTGAATCTGTGCTTTCACCACCCATCCCTGAGCTCCGGTTTCTGCAGTTAGCTTTTCAGCGGCAGCTACAGCTTCATCTACGTTGTTTGCAACGAAACCACGTTGGATAGCTACTCCATACTTTGATAAAATCTCTTTTGATTGATACTCGTGAAGATTCATATTATTTTTATTATTTTATTTTAATATTTAAAGGTTGACAAATTTAATAAAAATGAACAAGGCAGGAAAGTATTTTATTGATGTTTAAAGTCAGTTTATTACAAAATCTGCTATTTTTTCTTCAGCAGGAACTCAAGAGGGATCGCCAGTCTTTTATTCCAGGCCTCTTCGCTGTGGTTTTCTCCGGGAAAATACAGGGTTTTCCAATTGGCATCCGTAAAGCCTGCTTTTGCCATAATCTGGTCTGCTTTTTTCTGAATATCAGGATACAGCGCATCCAGCGTCTGATCGCCGCAGTCGAAATAGATGGTATGGTTTTTAGGATTGGGAAGGTTTTCACTCAGATATTTTAAAACCGAATCAGGAAAAGGATTATTATCAATAGTGAAAGTACCCGGCCAGTGTGTTGAAAGGCAGGCTGCGCCGCCAAATATTTCAGGATATTCACAGATGGCATACATAGAGATCAGGCCTCCCATGCTGCTTCCGGCAATAAAAGTATGTTCCCTGTTTTTATAGGTTGAATAATTTTTATCAATAAAAGGTTTAAGTTCTTTCACCAAAAATTTCAGGTAATTATCCGAATTGGGAGAAAAAACCTGATCAGATCTTCCTGCTTTTTTTAATTGTGACCGCACCGTATCTTTTTCTGCTGCTGTAAGGCTTTCAAAAGGCTTTTGGGGAAAATAATCAAAATGCCTTAGTTTCGAGTCGTTCCAGATTCCCACCACAATGGTATTCTGGATTTCACCGTTTTTAATAAGTCGGGAAATAACATCGTCAACATTCCACGACTGTTTATTCCAGGTTGTTTCGGGGTCATACAGCATCTGGCCGTCGTGCATGTAAAGCACTGCATATTTCAGGGAAGCAGAATAGTTTTCCGGAAGCCAGACATCTACGTTTCTCGGCGTTACGTATTGGGATTTAAAAGCTGTTATTCTTTCAATTTTTCCGCTTACCACTTTTGGAATTTGCGCTTTGGGTTTTACTAATAAAAAGAATAAACTAAAGAGTATTAATAATTTTTGCATCTATTACAATTTGTACAAATATAAGAAGCTGTTTAAATTTTACTAAATAATTTTTATTCTTAAATTTAATATGAAGAATTTCAGTAAACTAAATTGAAACGAATATCAATAAATTGTTTTTATTTAAACAGGCTCTCCATGTTCGTAAAGCATATTTAATTTTTTTTCTTTCCTGCGTCAATTGTCACATTGGCGTTAATGATAAAGCCATGATTGTTCTGAAAAATATTCTGCCCGTTGATCTGCCTGCCGAACTGCACGATCTGATTGAGATATCCTGCTTCCAGCCTGAAATTTTTGTCGAAACGATAACCCAGCAGAACGCCGATCCTGTTCTGATCAAAAACATTGGCATTCACATTTTTTCCAAAGCCGATGAAAATTTCATCATACAAAGCTGCATAAGGTGTTTTATCCTTGATTTCCCTGCCCTTGAGAGGAATCTGAAACCGAATCATGTACCGCATTCTGTGCAGCAAAGGAAAATCGTCTTCTGTTGCTACTTCCGACGAAGTGTATCTCCCCACGAAACGCTGTTCCAGCATGAAGCGGTGAGAAAAATCTACCAGCCCTTCTTTATGTGACAATTGCACCATCTCAAAAATCCTGTGTTCGGTAAAATCCCTTCCCAAACCATTAATAGGAATTTCTCCGTAAGGGAAAGTTTCGATCCAAGCATATCCGACGCGGAATAATATCCTGGGATTTAGCTGGTAATTTACTCCTACCCTTAATAAACTCTGCTGCCAGTCTGTAATGAAATTATCTCTACGCCATTGGTATTCTGTATGTAGCCCCCATTTATCATTAAGCCTGATCGTTCCGAAGAAATTGTACCAGCCGATATTTTCGGAAGTGTTCATCCTATTGTTTTGCGCACCAGCAAAAAAGGAAATGAACATTGCTGCGAGGAGTTGTAATTTAAATACATTTATTTTCATCATTTTTTATTTTAGTTGGGATTTAAGCCCGCTATTTATAATAAGAGTTTTCAGCGTTGAATTGTATAAGTTTTATGTGAGGATGATCCTTAAAATCTCAAAAGTGTTCCGTATTGGGTGTTGAGTCGGTCTATATCACTGGGCATAAAAAGGTTGTTGCGGAGGTAAATATTTTTAAGGTTATTCATCTTTTCTTTTGGAAAATCGAATTCTTTAAGCTCATTACCATTAAGATACACTGTTTCCAGATAATTCAGCTTCCAGAAATTGGGAGGAAGCTTTTTGAGCCCGTCATTTTCGATATGCAGCACCTTTAAATTTTTCATTTTGCTGAGCAGGTCTATATTTTTTGAAAGATCAATATTCTTTTCGTCATTCAGGAAAAGCTCTTCCAGTTTGATAAGCTTGGTGAAGCCAGATGGTAAGATTTTAAAATCGTTTCCGCTGACGTCTAATATTTTCAGGTTTTTGAGTTCGGAAATTCCTTCAGGTAAAAACGCAAGTCCTTCGTTTTTCAGACTCAGATATTCCAGATTTTTGAATTTAGACCAGAATCCTTTTGGAAAATCAATTTTCTGATTACTAAGATCAAGCCTTTTCACTTTTTCGGGATTTCGGAGCGCTTCCTGTATTGAGGTATATGTTTCCGCATCCTGTGCTACCATTTTATTTTGTGCAAAACCTTTGTTAAGGATATTCATACATAAAAAAATGAATAAAAATAGATATGTTTTCATTGGATATTTTTTGATGTTAAACACATTAAATAAGCTTACCAATTGGGGCTGATTTTCATACTTGCCTGTCAAAATCCGGCATAAGAAGTAGTTTCCCAGCCGGATTTGAATTTTTAAGTCTATTTTGCTTCCGGATTGTAAGGCAATGAGGATTTATGAACAATGATTCTCAGTTTTCCGTCTTTCCCTTTCCTGAAAACCCAGGTTTTATCCACCATTATTTCGTTGCCGTCTTTATCGGTTACCCAGACATTTCCCATCGTAATGGCTACCGAGCCGTAAATCTGAATTCCCTGATTATCATTTCCTGTATTATCATATCTTGCCTTTACCCAAGGTTTTAATGCAAAACCTTTGTCATTCGGATAATCGGGATCTCCGCCCACAAAATAAGCCAAAGCTCCTTTTTTATCGTTTCTGAAAGTCTGATCTCCATAAGCCAAAGTCGGTTTGAAGAATACTTTGCCATAATCATAATTATATGCATCAGAAAGCACCTGTTGTGCAAACTTTCTATAATCGCCCCCTTCTTCTTTTATTTTACCTATTTTCACCAATGCGTCGCACCAGGCTTGCTGCGCAGCATTCACTTCATCGTAAGTAATAATATCCTGGGCTCCTTCTTCTACATATACCAATCCCAATTCATCTATTACTTTCTGTACTTTTTCGCTGGTCTGAGCTGCATTCTCAGCAGGCTGAGTGGGAGTTTTCTCAGTTACTTTGTTGCAGGAATATATCATAGCTAATAATGCTAAAATTCCTAAAAATAATTTCGCTTTTTTCATAATTGTACTATTTAAAATTGTTGATATGTTTTTTAATCTTTAGTAAACTTTGAATTCAAATAGACAAATGGCAGTTTGCCAAAGTTTTTATTGCAGTAGTTAAAAAGCGGGCTGTTTAAAAGTATATGAAGCAAAATCAGATATGAAAAAACTAACTCCAGCCCGCTAAAGTTGTAAGTAATTATTTGGCTTTAGGTTTTGGAAGATTTAAGAGGGTTTCTTCTAAAAACTCTACTTTTCCTGTATGAATGTCATATACAGCTCCTACAATCAATATCTCGCCATCTACATATTTTTTATGCAAGATTGGATCAAGATCGCGCAGTGAGTTTACCTGCTCTATTACATTCTGGCGTACGGCATTGTTTACAGGATCTCCATGCAGGTGAGAACTTTTGGCAGCCGCATGTTTTATATCATTAATTAAAGTAACAATATGCCCCGGAACGTTTTCCGGCCTTTCAACCGCGGCTGCAACAGCGCCGCATTCTGTATGTCCCAGTACTACGATCAGTTTGGTTTTTAATTTCAGTACGGCAAATTCCATGCTTCCATAGGATGCCGCTGCTGAAACCTGACCTGCAGTTCTTATAATAAACAAATCTCCTAAACCCTGGTCGAAAATCATTTCATTTGGCACCCGGCTGTCTGAGCAACCCACAATTACAGCAAAAGGTGCCTGTCCGTTCTCTAACTTTTTTATGGTTTCGTAATTTTGGCGCGGCTTTATACTTTTGCCTTCTACAAACCGCCTGTTTCCGCCTTGCAGTTTTTTCAGTCCTATTCTTGGATCTGCGTATGCAGAATCCCGATTAACAATATAATGCTGAGCACGCCATTTTACAGAATCGGTAATTTTGGCTTTTTTATTTTTTTCTGTTTTTTTCACCTGTGCAAAAGCCTGTGTCTGGAATGCAAAAAAAGCAATGAGTACAATAAATATTTTTTTCATTTCGTAAATGTTTTTTGCCTACTTTTTAATACGGTGTTCGGCTAGTCCGTCTTACGTCAATTATATTTTCGATTCAGAGAAAATAATGTCATGCAATCAATAAAATATTGTTTACACAAATATCCCAATCCCAACCTTTACATAATCTATTAATAAATTACCGTCATACAAGATGTTTAGTAATGATAACTTCAACAATTTGTTGAAAAGTAAGTTGATTAATAAAAAATAACTTTAAGTATAAAAAACAAAACAAACACTATGCCAATAGATAGTATTACTATCATTAATAATATTAAACTTATATTTGGTATGAGTTTTGCTAAAAAATAAAACACAACCGCTTCATATAGAAAATATAGAAAATGGAATTCCAAGTAAAATTTAAAGTCAACGAAACCTTATATCTTAAAAACCCGGAAAATAGTGAGCTCGGGAAATCTATTGTGCAAAATTCTATCGAACTTATTTATGAAACAGGGTTTGAAAGTTTTACTTTTAAAAAACTAGCACATAAAATTAATTCTACGGAAGCTACGGTATACAGATACTTCCCTTCCAAACATAAACTATTGACGTACATCTTAAACTGGTACTGGTCTTATATTGAATTCATCTCAAAGCTGAGGTTGCAGGAAATTAAGGAGCCTCTGAAAAAAATGGAAAAAATACTGGAAATTATTACGCATAATGACACTACCCAAGACAGTATTGAAGATTATGATCTCAGCAAACTTCACAGCATTGTTATTGCGGAAAGCAGCAAATCTTACTTGGTGAAAGAAGTAGATGAAATCAATCAGGAAATGGTTTTTAGTCCGCTCAAGAGTTTGTGCAATTTTTTCGGTGAAGTAATTATTCAGGCAAAACCAGAGTTCCCTTATCCGAAATCTTTCGCCAGTACTTTACTCGAAACAGCCCACGACCAGCAATTTTTCAGCGAGCATCTGCCAAAGCTTACCGATAACCACATTACAAAAACCGAACACAAAAAATACGTTTTAGAGTATCTTCGTTTTATTACCTTTAATCTCATAAAATAACAGCACACAGATGGAAACCACTTCTAAACAACACGGTTACAATCTTTTCAAATATGTAACGAAGGAAAAAAAAGACGTTACCAATATCTATTTCTACGCCATCTTAAATGGCCTCGTTCAGCTTAGCGTTCCACTGGGAATACAATCTATTATCAGTTTTGTTATGGGGGCCACCATGGCAACATCAATTTATATTCTTATCATTTTTGTCGTCATAGGAACCTGGCTTGTAGGATATTTCAGGCTTAAAGTAATGCAGATTATTGAAAAAATCCAGCAGAAAATTTTTGTGGAATTTTCCGTTGCCTTTACCGAAAAGATCCCTAAAGTAAACCTTTCAAGTACAAGAAAATACTATCTTCCGGAACTCGTTAACCGTTTTTTTGATACTCAAAACCTGCAGAAAGGTATTTCAAAAATTTTATTGGAAATTCCTACTGCGTTGATACAGATTTTATTCGGCCTTCTTTTGTTATCCTTTTATCACCCTTGGTTTTTAATCTTCGGCGCTCTTGTGGTATTAAGTGTTGTGCTTATTTTCAATTTCACCATGGAAAAAGGGATTCAGTCAAGTATTGAAGAAAGTGATAAAAAGTATGAAACTGCTGCATGGATAGAAGATTTGGCAGCATCTGTAAAGTCATTCAAAATTAATTCTGAAACCGATATTCACCTAAAAGGAATAGACGAGCGTGTAACAGGCTATCTTGACCACAGGACTTCCCATTTCAAAGTTCTGGAAATTCAATATAAAACAATCATCGCTTTTAAAGTAATTATTACGCTGGCCATGCTGGTAATCGGTACTTACCTTCTTGTGAACCAAAAGCTCAATATCGGAGCATTTATCGCTACGGAAATTGTGGTACTAAGCATTATGGCTGCTGTTGAAAAACTTATCATAAGCTTAGAGAGTTATTATGATGTGATTGCTTCTCTTGCCAAACTTAACAAAGTTACTGAGCTTGCAGAAGAGAAAAACGGTGAGATTATTTTTTCTAACCAAAACGAAGGAATTGAGATTGAATTTAAAAATGTAGACTTCTATTTTAACAGCAATGTTCACATCCTTCAGGATATCAATTGTATCATCAGGGAGAATTCCATTACGGTAATTTCCGGTGAGCTGGGATCAGGCAAATCACTCTTGCTGAATATGATGGCCGGCTTCTATGAGCCGCCTGCGGGAAGTGTATTGTTTAATAAAATTCCATTAAAAAATATAGATAAAGAAAAGCTCAGAATGGAAATGGGAGTTTATCTGGAAGATATGAGAATGATCCAGGGAAATGTTCAGGATAATATTCTTATGGGAAATGAAAACATCAATATGGAAGATGTCCTGGAATTATCAGAAAGAATTGGTGCCGAAAATATATCCAGCCAGTTTACCAGCGGTTTCTTTACAGAGGTAAGCGAAACGGATCCTGAAATCTCATTCAGTTCCAAGAAAAAGATTCTGCTCCTGCGCGCATTGATCGGGAATAAAAAATTACTGCTCCTTGAAGATCCTATCGACGGAATGAATGACATTTTCAAGAATAAAATGCTGCAGTACCTTAAGGACATCAGCCACAAAACCACTATAGTAATTGTTTCTCAAAACCCCGAGATTCTTGATTATGCAGATCATCATCTGCATTTAGAAAACGGAACCTTAAAAACTATATCTTAAAAATACAGGTATGAAAATTCAGTCTTTTGATAAAATATATAATATCCAGAAAAAATCCTATGTTAAAAGATGGTTTCTGTCATTTTTTATTGTAGCGATTATCGTACTCTTTCTTCCATGGACCCAAAATATTAAAGTAATGGGGAATGTAACGACGCTTTATCAGGAACAGCGCCCGCAACAGCTTAACTCTCCTATTCCCGGAAAAATCATCAAATGGTATGTTAAAAACGGAGACTATGTAAAAAAAGGAGATACAATCCTACAACTTTCGGAAGTAAAAGATGATTACTTTGATCCGTTATTGGTAAAAAGAACCGAACAGCAGGTAGAGGCAAAAAAAGGAGTACGGGATTATTACGAAGCAAAAGTGGGTGCCACCAACAGCCAGCTTCAGGCACTTGCTACGGCGAAAGATCTTAAATTAAACCAGATTGATATAAAAATCAGCCAGCTGAAAAACAAACTCGCTGGTGAAGAAGCAGAGCTTGCCGCAGTAAAAAACGAGCTGAAGCTTTCTGAAGACCAATATGCAAGACAGAAAAAAATGTATGATGAAGGACTCGTTTCTTTAACACAATTTCAGCAACGAAGCATATCTTATCAGAATGCTATCGCAAAAAAAACGGCTTCTGAAAACAAAGTGCTTCAAACCCGGCAGGAAATTTCAAACATGAGCATCGAGCAGAACGCCGTAATCCAGGACTATACCGAAAAGCTCAGCAAAACTGAAGGCGAAAGATTTCAGAGCATGGGGCAGATTGAAGGCAGCGAAGGAGATATTGCCAAGCTGGAAAACCAGGTTGCCAATTACAAATTCCGTCAGGGACTTTACTTTATTGTTGCTTCCCAGGACGGCCAGATTGTTCAGCTCAACAAGGCCGGGATCGGGGAAATCCTGAAAGAAACGGAAAGCATCGGGATTATTGTGCCGAAAACGGTTGATTATGCTGTGGAAATTTATATTAAACCTGTTGACCTTCCACTTATCAAAGAAGGCCAGCGAGTCATGTGTATTTTTGATGGTTTTCCTGCCATCGTATTCTCGGGATGGCCGGATTCCAGCTACGGAACATTTGCCGGAAAAGTAATTGCCATCGAAAATAATATCAGCGCCAATGGTCTTTTCAAAGCACTCATTGTCGAAGATAAGACCCAGAAAAGATGGCCTCCGAAAATAAGAATGGGTACCGGGGTCCAGGGAATTGCTATTTTGAATGATGTTCCGATATGGTATGAGCTGTGGCGAAACATCAATGGTTTCCCGCCGGATTATTATGAAGTTAAAACTGCAAAAACCAGTCAGAATGAAAAACAGAAATAAAATCATATTTCTTTTTGCCATGCTGTTCTGCGGAATATTTTCAGCACAGGATTCTCTGAAGATATCTGCAAAAGAATTTATTTCCATTGTAAAAAATTATCATCCCTTAGCCATAAAATACCAACTACAGAATAAAATTGCAGCATCAGAAATTACCAGCGCCAGAGGAAATTTTGACCCGGTGCTTGGCGGAAAGCTTGGAGAAAAAAATATCGACGGTGTACAGTATTACAGACAGAGAAACCTGGAACTCGGCATTCCTACGTGGTACGGGATTGATATTACAGGAAGCTACAATTACCTGGACGGAGAAAAACTCAACAACAGCGATACCAAAGGCGGGCTTTACCAGTTCGGGGTTATCGTTCCTTTAGCTAAAAATCTTTTGTATGACAAAAGAAGAGCTATGCTGGAACAGGCCAGATACGCCCTGAAAATGACAGAAGCAGAACAAACCGTTCTCACAAACGACCTACTTCTGGAAGCCGAAAACACCTATTGGGAATGGGTGAAAAACTTTGAAATTTATGAGCTTCAGCGCAAAGCCGTTTTAATTAATGAAGAACGTCTCGAGCTTACTAAAAAAACATTTAATTTTGGGGAAAGGCCTGCTATTGACACTGTGGAAGCAGCATCGCAGCTGCAGAGCTTCCGGCTTCAGGAGAGGGATGCTTTTCTGAATTTTGTGAAAAGCACGCAGGATCTTCAGCTTTTTTTATGGAAAGACAACAGAGAACTTTATGACCTTACGGCAATGATTTATCCCTCCGACAGAATGAACAGCAGTGAGGCTTTCAGTAATTTTGAAATGCTGATCCAGCAGGTGGAAAATCAAAACCTGAACAATCATTTTTCATTGCAGTATTACTTTCAGAAACAGAATATTCTGGAAAGTGAAAGAAGACTAAAATGGCAAAGCTTCTTACCCAAGCTGGATTTTACCTATAATTTCTTTAACAAAGAAAATTACCGGGCAGATTATCTTCCGCTTTTCGATAATAATTTCCAGTACGGACTGAAGCTGGAAATCCCTGTTTTCCAAAGGGAGGCAAGGGCAAATTATCAGATCGCAAAACTTAAAATACAACAGAATACGCTTGATACACAGGTTAAAAGAAGAGAGCTGGAAACCAAGATCCTGACTTATAAAAACGAAGTTATTAACTATCATTCACAAATTGATATTGCACGGGACAATCTTACGAATTACCAGCGGCTTCTCCAGGCTGAAGAGATCCGGTATAACAATGGGGAAAGTTCATTGTTCCTCATCAATTCAAGGGAAAATAAAATGATTGATGCTCAGGAAAAGTTTATTCTTCTCAACAATAAATTCCTGAAAAGCTACAACAAACTAAAATGGATGAAAGAAAACTTTCTATAATAAATGAAAAAAGGAATTCTGTAAATTTTGAATTCCTTTTTTATTTCGGATTAATTTTTCATCTTTACAAAGTAGAAAATCAGCAATGCCCAGCTCAGGATCATCAGCAGACCTCCAAGCGGAGTGACTGGTCCGAGAAATTTAAGATTCATCCCGAAATAATCCTGCATACTCAATCCGTAAATACTGAAAGAGAAAAGCATTGTTCCGAAAATCATCAGCCAGGAAATCCAGTTTTCAGTTTTTGTTTCAAATTTTAAAATGTAACCGACAATCAGTAAAAAAAAGGCTGCATACATTTGATAGCGTACTCCCGTTTCAAAACTTTCCAGTCTTTCCACAGAAAGGATTTTCTTTAAAGCGTGTGCGCCGAAGGCTCCCAAGATCACAGACAGCATTCCGTATACCGCTCCAAAAATTAATGTTATTGTTTTCATTTGTAATGTAAAATTTTGAATATTAAAGACACGAGTCCGATTCCTATAAAAATCCAGGCAAACTTTTTATTCTGAACAAAACCGGGATTTTTAGTTAATTTCAGAAATACTCCGAAAGCCAGCATACAAGCAGAGACAATAATTCCCAACATTATTGTCCTCTCAATCTGTTAAACTCATGGATTACTTCGTGGTGGCTCACTGTTTTATCCTTGAAATAGGTTACGAAATGCTGCTTTTCTTCTTCCGTTGCGCCCATTTGGTTCAGGATATTCAGCAAATGCATTTTCATATGTCCTTTCTGAATTCCGGTAGTAATTAAAGAACGTAGTGCCCCGAAATTCTGCGCCAGGCCGGATACTGCCATGATGCTCATTAATTCCTGTGCAGAAGGTTTTCCTAACAATGCAAGAGAAAACTTGACCAAAGGATGAAGATTTGTCAAACCTCCAACAACGCCTACTGAAATCGGAAGATCGATCCAGAACCGGAAAATTCCGTTATCTGTCGTACAATGGGTTAAAGAAGAATACCTTCCGTTTCTTGCAGCATAGGCATGCGCGCAGGCTTCCGTTGCTCTGAAATCGTTTCCGGTGGCAATAACTACCGCATCTACCCCATTCATAATTCCTTTATTATGCGTTGTTGCACGGAAAGGTTCAATTTCAGCAATTGTAACCGCCTGCTTGAATTTCCATGCAAATTCTTCGTTGGAAATTCCGCTGTCATCTTTAAGGTCATCAATCTTGCAGGACACTTCAGCTCTTACGATACAATCGGGCGTAAAATTGGAAAGTATATTCATCACAATCTGTAATGAATCTTTTTCTTCTTGGGTAAAATCTTCATTTTCCGCTACTTCCTGCTTCAATGTTTTCCCAAATTGTTCCAGGCAGGAATTAATAAAATTCGCTCCCATGGAATCTACGGTGTCGAAGCTGGCCTTCAGCTGGTAATAATTCGGCATTTCAGCAGTTTTATCAATTAATTTGATATCTAAAATTCCGCCGCCGCGTTTGCGCATATTCGCCGTAATATCTTCCGTTGCTTCAAAGAGCTTTTTCTTTAGCCTGAAGTTGAAAAAATGTAATAATTTATGCGATTCTACGTTGAATATAAAGTGAGTGTGACCGAGTTTTTCGGTGTTGATGATGGTTGTTTTGAAGCCTCCTTTATCGATCCAGAATTTCGCCGCTTTAGATGCTGCCGCTACCACGGAACTTTCTTCAACAGCCATTGGCAAAGCCAATAATTTCCCGTCAATCAGGAAATTAGGAGCAATTCCGTAGGGCATATAAAAGTTGGAAATGGTATTTTCAGAAAACTCTTCATGAAGTTTTTGAAGTTCTGCATTGTTGTTCCAGTATTGCTGTAAAATCTGTTCGTAACTGCGGTCGTTACTAAGGTATTCTGAGATGAGCCAATCGATTTTTCTTTGCTTGGAAAGTTTGGAAAAACCTTCTACCGGTTGATGATTCATAGTTTATCTTTATAGAATTGTAAATATAGTGATTTTGTAACTTCCTGTTGTTGATAACTTCAATCGAAAAAGATTGATATTTATCAATTTTGGAGCTAAATTTGAACCATTCATCTTATTTAACTTTAAGATAATCAAATTAAAATATGAATTTTGACCGCCTGAAAGAAAAACTCGAAATCCTTGCTGATGCTGCAAAATATGATGTATCCTGCTCATCAAGCGGAGGGAAGAGAAAAAATAAAAAAGGTGCTTTAGGAGACAGTTCCGTAAGCGGAATCTGCCATACCTACACCGAAGACGGTAGATGTGTTTCACTTTTAAAAATTTTGCTTACCAATCATTGCATTTATGATTGCGCTTATTGTGTTTCCAGAAGTTCCAATGATATTAAAAGGGCAGGGTTTACAGTAGAGGAGGTTGTAGATCTCACCATTAATTTTTACCGTAGAAATTATATTGAAGGATTGTTTTTAAGCTCGGGTATTTTCAAAAATGCAGATACCACGATGGAACGATTGGTTCGGGTAGCCAAAAAGCTTCGTCTTGAAGAGAATTTTAACGGATATATTCATTTGAAATCAATTCCCGGAGCGAGTGATGAACTAATGCAGGAAGCGGCTTTGTATGCAGACCGGTTATCCATAAATCTTGAAATTCCCACGGAAAGCGGACTGAAACTTCTCGCTCCTGAAAAAAACCGTCAGGATATGCTGAATCCGATGAAATATATTCAAAACGGAATTGCCCAGTATAAAGACGAAAAAAAGATTTTCAGAAAAGTTCCCAAGTTTGCTCCTGCGGGGCAGTCTACCCAAATGATTGTAGGCGCAACCAATGAAAATGACCTTCAGATCATAAAAGTAGCGGATCATTTTTATAAAAACTTCAATCTGAAAAGAGTGTATTATTCAGGATATGTACCGGTGCTGGAAGATAAACGGCTGCCTTCGTTAACGACCGAAGTTCCGATGCTTCGTGAAAACAGGCTATATCAGTCTGACTGGCTGATGCGATTTTACGGCTTTAAAGCAGAAGAAATCCTGGATCCGAATATGCCTTTCCTTGATCTTGAAATGGATCCTAAAATGAGCTGGGCCTTGAGACATCTGGATCAGTTCCCCGTCAATCTTCAGACAGCAGATTACCAGATGATTTTAAGAATTCCGGGAATTGGTGTGAAAACCGCAAAAAAAATTGTCAGCGCAAGACGCTTTCAGGTTCTTACAATGGATCACCTCAGCAAACTGGGAGCAGCCGTTAACCGCGCCAGATATTTTATTGATTTTAATTCCGGAAATGCTTATCTCAAATATTTAACGGATAAAAATTTTAGAAAACTATTAATTGGCGGAAGCTCTTCTAAGTTTCACAATCAGTTTTCGCAGCAGCTGACTTTGTTTTAAAACCACCATATTCAAACCAATATCCAAATTTGCTAAATATAGATACATTTTGTAATTTCGGAAAAAGATCAACAATGAATGTCAGTTTTACAAAAAAGCAGGAAGATTATATTGCAGAGCAGATAAAATCCGGAGATTTTCAGAATGCCAGTGAAGTGGTACGGGATGCGTTGCGGCTTCACGAAGTATATCGGCACAGGGTAATTCAGGATTTAAAGGCTGAAATTGAAAAAGGGTGGGACAGTAATTCAAGTTCGCGATCGATAAAAGATATTATTGACTCTAAGAAAAAAAAGGATGCCTGAAAAAATCTACATCCTGTCTGAAGCGGCAGATAAAGATTTGGAAGATATTTTTGATTATACATTAAATCATTTTGGTTTTGATCAAGCTGAAAAATATCTTTTAGAGATTGAAGACGTTTTTCAAATTTTAGTTGCACATCCGGAATCAGGCAAAACACGTAATGAAATAAAAGAAGGTTTATATAGTTTCCCGAAGGATAATCATATTATTTTCTATAGAATTTTGGATAAATATATTCGTATTGTAAGAGTATTGCATGGAAGCAAAGATCTCCCAAATTATTTTTAACTCTTGTCTTTGATTACATATACATTTCAGAATTGTTACTTTGTTAAATTACCAGATTATATTAAAAAATGACCACCCTACTCTACGACGGAAGTTTCGACGGACTTTTCACCGCAGTATTTGAAGTTTTTGAATACCGTTATAAAGACGTGGAAATTATCAGCAGGGAAAGGTTTCATCAGGAAAATATTTTCGCCGAGATTCATGAAGTGATTACGCAGAATGATAAATCGGAAAGAGTTTTAAATAAACTCGAAAAAAACATTGGCAAACAAGGTATTCATGAGCTCTTGAAAGTGTACCTATCCGAAGATCCTGAAGCAGAACAGCTTATTTTATCTGCGGTAAAGCAATCTATAAAACATCCGGATGAAAATATTCTTCAGAATTATGCTGATGAAGCTATCTTAAAAATCTCTAAAATCTGTAAATCCGTAAGCCGCGAACGACATAGAATGACCGCTTTTGTCCGGTTTGAAAAAATGCAGGATGAGGTGTTTTTTGCTAAAATTGATCCTGACTCCAATGTGCTTCCGCTGATTAGGAAACATTTTAAAGACCGTTACCAGGATCAGAAATGGATGATCTATGACTTGCGCAGAAATTACGGACTGTTTTACGACCTGGAAACCTGCGACTTCTTTTATCCCGATGAAAGAATTGACCTCAACAAATATGAACAAAAATTCCACGATCAGGAAAAAAATTACCAGACGCTGTGGCAACGGTATTTCACCAAAACCAATATTGTTGAAAGAAAAAATTTGAAACTGCATCTTCAGCACGTCCCTAAAAGATATTGGAAATATTTAACGGAAAAATGGTAAATTCAAATTTTGGAAACAGATATATATCTTCAGGCAAATTTAAATTATGAAAAAATTTCTCACTGGAATCGCTTTTTTATTACTCATCATGAACTGTAGCGAGAAAAGATCGGAAAGTAAAAGTTTGACCACAATAAATGAAGATTCTCAAAATCGTCAACTCATAATCAATCAAAATAAGAACACTGTCAGAGAAAGATTTCCGGCCCCGGAAGGCTATGAATGGATGGAAGAAAAGTCTGGTTCTTTCGGATATTTTATTGAGCATTTCCCTTTAAAACCTTACGGAAGCCCAATCCTGAAATATGACGGCAATAAAATCAGAACCCAGCATCTCCATGAAGCGGTTTTTGAATTAGATACCGGTAACAAAGATCTTCAGCAATGCGCCGATGCAGTCATTCGCCTGAGAGCGGAATATTTATTTAAGTCTAAAAATTTTGATGCAATACAATTTCATTTTACCAGCGGTGATCTGGTTTCGTGGAATGACTATAAAAATGGAATCAGAGCTTTTGTGAACGGAAATTCTGTCAATTTTAAAAAGACTGCGGAATTTGATGATTCTTATACAAACTTCAGAAATTATCTTGACCTGATTTTCAACTATGCAGGAACCATTTCTTTGTACCAGGAAACATCACCTGTAATCAAAAATAACAATCTCAAAACCGGAGACATCCTGATTACGCCCGGAAGTCCGGGCCATGTGGTTTTTATTTCGGGAGCGTGCAAAAATAAAGAAGGCAAAAAACTGTATCTTTTGGGAGAAGGTTTTACGCCTGCACAGTCGGTTCATATCATTTCCAATCCTTTTGATAAAAACATTTCCCCATGGTATCCGCTTGATGTTGATGATCCGGAAATTATAACAGCCAGATATATTTTTAAACCTGTAAATTTTAGACGATTTAAATAATGTATATTCAAAACTCTTCTCGACTTACTGTTATTATCTGAACTTGTTTTTGTAAATTTGTGTTCGAAACTTTTTACTAGATGAAAGAGAGTGCAGTAAAAAAAATTGCCGTTCTTACCTCTGGAGGTGATGCTCCGGGGATGAATGCAGCATTAAGAGCGGTAGTGAGAACCGCAAATTATTATGATATCGAATGTTACGGTGTAAGAGAAGGCTACAATGGCCTTATAAACGGAGATTTTCTAAAGATGGGTCCCCGTTCCGTAAAAAATATAATCAACCAGGGCGGAACTATTCTGAAATCTGCCAGATCCATGGAATTTAAAACCAAAGAAGGCCGTCAGAAAGCTTATGACCACTGCGTAAGACTTGGTATTGACGGATTGGTTTGTATCGGCGGAGACGGAACTTTTACGGGTGCCAAGATCTTTAATGAAGAGTTTGGGATCAGGGTAATTGGTGTTCCGGGAACCATTGACAATGATATCTTCGGAACAGACAATACGATTGGCTACGACACCGCTTTAAATACAGCAATGGATGCGATTGATAAAATCCGTGATACGGCGACTTCCCACAACAGGGTTTTCTTTGTGGAGGTTATGGGCCGTGATGCAGGATTCATTGCCCTGAACAGCGGACTCGCAACCGGTGCGCTTGATATTTTAATTCCTGAAAGAAAAGACAGTATCGAAGATCTTTTCACCAACTTCAGAAATGCTGAAAAAACGGGAAAAGCTTCCAGTATTGTTGTTGTAGCGGAAGGTGAAAAATTAGCAAACGTTTACGAACTGGCAGAAAAAACCAAAAAGGATTTTCCGGATTATGATATTCGTGTGGCTATTTTGGGACACATGCAAAGAGGAGGTTCGCCAAGCTGTGCAGACAGGGTTCTGGCAAGCAGACTGGGGTACGGTGCGGTAACCGGGCTAATGGAAGGAAAAACCAACGTGATGGCCGGAATGCGTTCTAATGATCTGGTGTACACTCCGATTGAAGAAGCCATCAAAAAGCATAATGAAATCAATGAAGATCTTCTTTTGATTTCGAAAATTTTAGCAATCTAATATTTTAATATAATTTAAAACAAACTATTATGTCAACAATTAAAGTAGGTATCAACGGGTTTGGTAGAATCGGGCGTCTTGTTTTCAGAGCAATGACAGAAAGAGATAACATTGAAGTGGTAGGAATCAACGACCTGATTAACGCAGAATACATGGCTTACATGTTAAAATACGATTCTGTACACGGTATTTTCCCGGGTGAAGTTTCTGTTGAAGGAAATGATCTTGTGGTAAACGGAAAAAGAATCAGAGTAACTGCCGAGAGAGACCCGAACAACCTGAAATGGAACGAAATCGGTGCCGATTATATCGTTGAATCTACAGGGTTATTCCTTGATAAGGAAAATGCTGCAAAGCATATCAACGCAGGTGCTAAGAAAGTGATTCTTTCTGCACCATCAAAAGACGATACTCCAATGTTTGTAATGGGGGTAAACCATAATGAACTTACTGACGATATCAAAATTTTATCAAACGCTTCTTGTACAACCAACTGTTTAGCGCCTTTGGCTAAAGTAATCCACGATAACTTCGGAATCGTTGAAGGTTTGATGACTACCGTACACGCTACAACAGCAACTCAGAAAACAGTTGACGGACCTTCCATGAAAGACTGGAGAGGGGGTAGAGCTGCTTTAAACAATATCATCCCTTCTTCTACAGGTGCTGCAAAAGCGGTAGGAAAAGTAATTCCTTCATTAAACGGAAAATTAACAGGGATGTCTTTCAGAGTACCAACTGTTGATGTTTCTGTAGTAGATTTAACGGTAAGACTTGAAAAAGCCACTTCTTACGATGAAATCTGTGCTGCTATTAAAGCTGCTTCTGAAGGAGAATTGAAAGGTATTTTAGGTTATACTGAAGATGCAGTAGTTTCTCAGGATTTTGTGGGAGATAAGAGAACTTCAATCTTCGATAAGGACGCAGGTATTATGCTTTCTCCAAACTTTGTAAAACTTGTTTCATGGTATGACAATGAAATGGGTTACTCTAACAAGTTGGTAGATATGTTGGTACATGCTGCTTCTTTATAATAAGTAATGAGCAATAAGTAACAAAAAACCTTCCCGGTGGGAAGGTTTTTTATTTAATTTAGCCAAGCAAAATAACATATATGTTTGAAGAACTCATTGAAAGATATTCACAGTATTCTGATACGGAACTCATTAATGCTTATTCAAATAAAAATTCATATACCCAAGAAGCACAAAAAGCTTTAGAGATTGAAATAAAAAACAGGGGTGGATTAGAATCATTAAAAGTCAGATACAATTCATTAATTGAAAAAGAGAATGAAAAAATAAGAATTAGTAAAGAAGCTGGCGTATTATACACACAAGGATTTACAAAGAATGACATAAATTCAAGAATAAATTCTGAATTGTTACCATCAGAAGAAATCCGTGAAATTATAGAAGTATCCTGCAATAAAATCGAAGCATCCAGAAAAGACGAAGAAATAAAACCCGCCACCTTTATAGGAAGTATAACCGGAGGAATAATCGGGGGGAACCATTGGCGGTATATTGTGGAGCCTGCAGCTTATTTATTCAGGACACATTTTTTATCTTTTTGCTATTGGATTGGTGATAATTTCTTATGGTGTTATAAAGCTTTTCACCAAGCAAAGTAAAAATAATACAATTGTACTCATTTTCACCATAACATCTGTAATTTATGCTCTTGTTTTAGGTTTTTATCTTTATGGATTGTTTGGCTATCGAGGACCTGATATTAATTAGCACATTATTTCATTCCGATATTAGTTCCTTTATTTCTGGTAGTCTTCGCTAAGCAGAATAAGACAAATGACAAATCTCACCTCCATTTTTCGGCGTAAAACTTGTACATTTATTATTGATGGAAACCACTATTTTACAGCCACGTTATAAAGACTCCGTACACTTCAAAGACTTCTGGACAAAGGGCAACGGAAAGCTGCTGATTGATTTTTCAGGAGCTGATGTGAGTTTTAAAGATTTTGAAAAATTTTCGCCCTATTATTATCATGTGGATGAAACAGGAGATCAGGTTGTGGAAGGTATTTATTTTACTAAAAACTTTCGTGACGCCACAAAGGAAATCGAACAGTATATCAGAAACGGAGTTTCCCCCAATGAAAACGCACCCGAAAGCGTTAAAAATATGTTTCTACAGACACAAACAATTCCGGAATGGCTGAACCACAATTTATTAAAAAGCGGTGCAGCACTCTGTATGAGAGCCAATCTTGACTCCCTTATCTCTCTCCGGGACTACTGCCTGATCGGCGGCTATGATTTTGCCTATCTGAACAAACCGCTTATTGCCACGGAAGCTTTGAAAAAAGGCGCCGTTAAAAGACTTTCGGAGACACTTGATTTTTGGGTAAATGTAACCCGCTACAATGCACTGGAAATTCATAAAAAAGGGTATGAATTCGCTATTAAAACCAGACTCATTCATTCGTACGCAAGACTTTCCATCAGAAAACGCTATAACAACTGGGATACCAAAAACTGGGGTGAACCCATTAATTCATGGGATATGATGGCAACTTATATCGGATTCAGCCTGGTCTTTCTGCATAGCCTTCACAAACTTGGAAACACTTTTTCCAGGCATGAAGAAGACGGACTTTTCCATCTCTGGAAATATGTAGGCTACCTCTTGGGAATTCCGGAAAAATTATTGCCGGATAATAAAAAACAGGCTACCGAATTTTTCTACATGTGGACTTCCATTCAGCCGCCGGCAGACAATGATTCAGTTTTGCTGGCACATTCTTTATTAAATGAATCGCTTGAAAATCCTATATTAAAATACAAATTTCAAAGAAAAAATCTTCGTTACCTTCACATTTCATGCACCTGGTTTTTATTGGACGACGAGGTCTGCAAAAGACTGCAAATCCCGGAAATAAGCAATAGAAAAGCATTTCCCCTGACCAAAAGATTTATTAATAAAATATACAATAAAGTGGTAAGCCGCGAGCAGAGAATCCGGAAAGGAAACAAAGATCAGATGAAGGTATTAACAGATTATCTCAGCATCACTCAAAATTCAAATTTTCATTAATCAAGTCTCTGAAATCCATAACAATAAATCTATCGTAATATATGTTTCATGAAGGATTTATCAACATTTCCCGAATAAAATTTATGCTTAAAATTTATAATTTTTAACTATAAAAAACCATTTTAGTGGTAGATAGTATTAGTTTTTCAGTGTATTTTTTTGTATTTTTGATAAATTATTAAACAACAGATGAGTAATATAGACGACAAGAAAAAAGCATTGGCACTGGTGCTTGACAAGCTAGATAAAACATACGGAAAAGGAACGGTAATGACATTGGGCGACAGTTCTGTGGATAATACCATTGAGGTAATTCCTTCCGGATCTCTGGGATTAGACATCGCTTTAGGAGTGGGTGGCTACCCGAGAGGAAGAATCATTGAAATTTACGGCCCTGAATCTTCCGGTAAAACAACATTAACTCTACATGCGATTGCGGAAGCTCAAAAAGCTGGAGGAATTGCTGCGTTCATTGATGCAGAACACGCTTTCGACAGAACCTATGCCGCAAAGTTGGGAATCGACCTTGAAAACCTTATCATTTCCCAGCCGGACAACGGAGAACAGGCTTTGGAAATCGCTGATAACCTGATCCGTTCCGGAGCAATTGACATTGTAGTAATTGATTCGGTTGCAGCTCTTACTCCGAAGGCAGAAATTGAAGGAGAAATGGGAGATTCCAAAATGGGTCTTCATGCAAGATTAATGTCTCAGGCATTGAGAAAATTAACAGCCACCATTTCAAGAACAAAATGTACTGTAATTTTCATCAATCAGCTGAGAGAAAAAATCGGGGTGATGTTCGGGAACCCTGAAACTACAACCGGAGGTAACGCTTTGAAATTCTATGCTTCCGTAAGAGTAGACATCAGAAAGGCAAGCGCGCCGATTAAAAATGGTGATGAAGCTGTCGGCAGCCGTGTGAAGGTGAAAATTGTAAAAAATAAAGTAGCCCCACCATTCAAACAGGCAGAATTTGACATTATGTACGGGGAAGGTGTTTCTAAAACAGGAGAGATTCTTGATCAGGCTGTAGAGCAGGGAATCGTGAAGAAAAGCGGATCATGGTTCAGCTATGAAGATACAAAACTCGGACAAGGCCGTGATGCGGTAAAAGATGTGTTAAAAGACAATCCTGAACTTGCGGAAGAGCTTGAAAATAAAATCAAAGAAGAATTGAAAAACAAATAATTTTTTAGTTTTTAAAATATCGAAGACAGTCTGAAAAGGCTGTCTTTTTTTGTCTGCAAAATCAAATTATCATTTTCACTTTAACTTTTTACTTCTCACTTTTTACTTTTTACCCTTTTGCCTTTAATGCCAAAATGTCACTTTCTGTCGAACGGTATTTTTTTTGAGAAAGAAAAGCAAAATCAAAACTAAATTATTATGACTAAAGGAAATATTAATGTATCGGTGGAAAATATTTTTCCCTTAATTAAAAAATTTCTTTACAGTGACCACGAAATATTCTTGAGAGAATTGATCTCCAATGCAACAGATGCGACTTTAAAATTAAAGCACTTAACAAGCATCGGGGAAGCTAAAGTTGAATACGGGAATCCGAAAATTGAGGTCAAGATTGATAAAGAAAATAAGACGCTTCATATTATAGACCAGGGAATCGGGATGACGGGTGAAGAGGTTGAAAAATACATCAACCAGGTTGCTTTTTCAGGAGCTGAAGAGTTTTTGGAAAAATACAAGGATTCGGCAAAAGATTCGGGAATTATAGGACATTTCGGACTTGGGTTTTATTCTGCCTTTATGGTTGCCGAAAAAGTGGAAATCATCACCAAATCTTATAAAGATGAACCTGCAGTTCGATGGATCTGCGACGGAAGTCCCGAGTTTACTTTAGAAGAAACCACCGATAAGACTGAGCGTGGAACGGAAATCATTCTTCATATTGCCGAAGATTCCACCGAATTTTTAGAGGAAAGTAAGATTCGTGAACTGCTGTTGAAATATAATAAATTCATGCCTGTTCCTATTAAATTCGGAACAAAAAAACAAACGTTGCCTCTACCCGAAGACGCTCCCGAAGATACCGTTGCAGAGACGGAAGAAGTTGATAATATCATCAACAACCCAACTCCGGCATGGACAATCGCTCCAAGTGAGCTGACCAATGAGGATTACATGAAATTCTATCATGAATTGTATCCGATGCAGTTTGAAGAACCTTTGTTCAACATCCATTTGAATGTTGACTATCCGTTCAACCTGACCGGAATTTTATTTTTCCCTAAATTAAACAACAATTTAAATATTGAAAAAGATAAAATCCAGCTGTACCAAAACCAGGTTTTTGTAACGGATGAGGTAAAAGGAATTGTTCCGGATTTCTTAATGCTCCTCCGTGGCGTAATCGATTCTCCGGATATTCCGCTGAACGTTTCCCGCTCGTATCTTCAGGCAGATGGTGCTGTTAAAAAGATTTCATCGTATATCACCAAGAAAGTAGCCGACAAGATGTCTTCCCTGATTAATGAAAACCGTGAAGATTATGAAAAGAAGTGGAATGACATTAAGGTAGTTATCGAATACGGAATTGTTACGGAAGAAAAATTTGCAGAAAAGGCTGATAAATTCACCCTTTACCCGACTACCGACGGAAAATATTTTCTTTGGAATGAACTGGAAGAAAAAATCAAACCTAACCAAACAGATAAAGACGGAAATCTTATCGTTCTGTACGCTTCTAATGCGGATGAACAACATAGTTATATTCAGGCTGCAAAAGACAAGGGATATGAAGTTCTCCTGTTAGATTCACCGATTATTCCTCACGTCATCCAGAAACTGGAAACTTCAAAAGAGAAAATTTCTTTTGCAAGAGTAGATGCCGACCACATCAATAATCTGATCAAAAAGGATGAGCCAATTATTGCTAAATTAAACGAAACGGAAAAAGAATCATTAAAAAAATCTGTTGAAGAGGCGATCACAGATAAAAAGTTTACCGTTCAGCTTGAAGATTTGGACAGCACCGATGCCCCATTCACCATTACCCAACCGGAATTTATGAGAAGAATGAAAGATATGCAGGCAACCGGCGGCAGCGGAATGTTCGGAATGGGAGGATTTCCGGAAATGTATAATCTTGTAGTAAACTCCAACAGTGAGTTTGCCGGACAGATCCTCAAAACAGAAAACACAGAAGAAAAAACAGGACTGATTCAGCATGCTGTTGATCTTGCTAAACTTTCACAGAATTTACTGAAAGGAAAAGAGCTTACTGATTTTATTCAGAGAAGCTATAAACAACTGGAAAAATAATTTGACTATTTTACATTTGGTTTCGGGGCGACTTCGTCGCCCCGAAATTTTTTATTGAATGGTTGGTTGCCAATTATGTTTTTTAATAGATTGGATTAGCATCCAATCCTGATAGATGTTGCCATTTCGTGGCTCGGGTTGCTGATACAGTAATTCCTGATTATAATTCCGTCATCGGATCCCAAAATAATTTCCTGAAATCCTTAATTCTAAAATTTTCAACTAAAATTCCTTCGGCTTCCAATTTCTTTTGAAATTCAGGGACGGACAAGGTTCCGGAACTTGAGATCACACGGTGCGCAGGAACATCCGGCGGACATCCTCCCATTGCCCTACCCACATGCCGCGAATGGTTGGGAAAACCTACGGCTTTGGCTATAGCGCCATAACTTGTTACTCTTCCTTTGGGAACTAATTTCGTGATTTCCCAGACCTGCTTTTTAAAAACTTCATTCATAATAAAGAATTCATAAAATCAAAAGTAACAAATCTGTTTCTTATCTCATATATGCAGCATTACTTATCATACATCAAGATGAAAAAAATTTTCAGTCCGTAACTTTATAATAACAAAAATTCAGAAAATATGGCGAATTTAAAAGGAAAAGTAATAATTGTAACAGGAGCAGCAATGGGATTGGGACTGGCGGCAGCGGAAGTTCTGGCGTGGAAAGGAGCCGATCTTACTCTTGTAGATTATAATGATGAAGCACTAAATAAGACCAAAGAAGAATTAGCGTCGAAATTCCCGGATAGAAAATTTCTAACTGTAGCAGCAGATGTTTCCGTGGAAGAGAACGTAAAAAATTATGTCGACCAAACTGTGAAAGAATTCGGAAAGGTTGATGGGCTTTACAATAATGCCGGGATTGAAGGCAAGCAGGCCTCATTAGTGGATTACGACATCAATGTTTTTAAAAAAGTAATTGATATTAATCTTTTAGGGGTGTATTACGGAATGAAATACGTTATCCCTGAATTACAGAAAAACGGCGGAAAAATTGTAAATGTGGCTTCTGTGGGAGGAATCCGCGGAGTTTTAAACCAGACCGCGTATGTTGCTACCAAGCATGCCGTAGCCGGAATGACCAAAAATGCAGCATTGGAATATGGTAAAGACAACATCCTGACCAATGCCATTGCGCCGGGAGCTATTCTTACGCCTATGGTTGCCGAAGCTTTCAAACAGGTAAATCCCGATAATCCAAAAGCTGCAGAGAAAGAGTATGCTTCCAGAAATCCAACCAGAAGACTGGGAAATCCTGAAGATGTTGCTCATCTTGTAGCCTATCTTTTAAGTGATGAAAACGGATATGTATCCGGACAGGTGATTGCCATCGACGGTGGCGAATCTAATATGTACGGAAATTCATAAATTGTGTGATGAAGTGTTAAGATTGCCTGCAGAGATGCGGGCAATTTCTATTTAAATAAGCAAAATGATTGCACAATTTTTGAATGTTACAATAAAATATCTGTTATGAAAAAATCGTTTTTCCGATGGCTGAATACGGTGAATAAAGCTGTTCTGCCAAAATTAAGCAATAAAGATCCTAACAGCCTGACCAAGCTGCAAAAAGGAATTCTGGCCTATCGGTATTATGTACTGGTGAATTCTCTGGACTGATCTGCGTGAGGGATACGGAGGGTGCGAGCGAAGCGAGCAGTCTCTTGAGACCGGAACGAAGTGGAGCCCGGAGCAGCCCGACCTGAGAGGCTGGACCGGATTAGAGAAGGGCACGCCCAAGATTTAGATACAATATCTCGCTGATTTACAATTAAGCAAAAAAACGTCCCAAAATTGGAACGTTTGTATGAATGTAAGCATTGAACTTAAAGTTGCAGCTTATGAATTTTCTAAAATGTATGAGAACATCAACGGTGCACATATGGTTGCATCACTTTCAACGATAAATTTCGGTGTGGTGATATCAAGCTTACCCCAGGTGATTTTCTCGTTTGGCACTGCTCCTGAATAGGAACCGTAAGAAGTAGTAGAGTCTGAAATCTGACAGAAATACGACCAGAAAGGAATATCATGCATTTCCATATCCTGATACAGCATCGGCACTACACAAATCGGGAAATCTCCGGCAATACCTCCACCAATCTGGAAGAAGCCTACTCCTTTTCCTGATGAATTTTTCGTGTACCAGTCTGCAAGATAGGCCATGTATTCGATCCCGGATTTCATGGTAGAAAATTTCAGTTCTCCCTTGATGCAGTAGGATGCAAAAATATTTCCCATAGTAGAATCTTCCCATCCCGGAACCACGATCGGCAGATTTTTTTCTGCTGCAGCAATCATCCATGAGTTTTCTCTCGGAATTTCGTAGTATTGTTCAAGAACCCCTGAAAGAATCATTTTGTACATATATTCGTGCGGGAAATATCTTTCTCCCTTGTTATCGGCATCTTTCCAGATTTCATAGATGTGTTTCTGCAGTCTTCTGAAAGCTTCTTCTTCAGGAATACAGGTATCGGTAACTCTGTTCAGTCCTCTTTCCAGAAGGCCCCACTCTTCCTGCGGCGTAAGATCTCTGTAGTGTGGAACTCTTTCGTAGTGAGAGTGCGCTACAAGATTCATAAGGTCTTCTTCAAGGTTTGCTCCTGTACAAGAGATAAAATCTACCTTATCCTGACGGATCATTTCAGCAAGAATTTTCCCCAGCTCTGCGGTAGACATAGCTCCTGCCAATGTAATCATCATTTTCCCGCCATCCTTAAGATGCGCCACATATCCCTTTGAAGCATCCACCAATGCCGCCGCGTTAAAGTGCAGATAATACTTTTCTATGAATTCAGTAATCGGTTTGCTCATTTAATTATTTTTTGCAAAGATAAAACTTAAAAACGGAATGTGGCCGCTGCACTCAAAGAAACTCTGTGTAAACCTTCTTTTTGGTCTTCATCAAAATCATAAGTAACGCCATTAATTTTCATTTTATTAAGTGTTCCTGCTGTAAGTCCAAGCTTTGGCCCGATAAGAATGTTCTTTGTAACCTGATACTGATAAGCAAAATTAAGTTCAGCTCCAAGATTTGATCCTGTTCCTTTTACATTCGCTGTTGTGGTAGTGTAGGAGATAACTCCCAAGCCAACATCAATAAACATTTTATGTCTGGTCTCTTCAGTAAAATTTGACATCATAATAGCAGGCCCGAAAAAGTTGATCTGATCTTTTGTAGTTACCGGAACGGAAACAGGCATATTATTTACATAGCCTAAAATATAGCCATCGCTGGAAGCACTGAAATTAGAATATTTTAATCCAACGGATACAACCGGACTCACCTGATAGTATGCGGAGATATCGAAATTCATTCCGCTCTTCAGTCCTTTTACATAGTCTTCTTCCTCTCTTGAAAGTCCCGGAATTGTTTTAGCCGTTCTCCAGGCATATCCCACAGAGGGAATAATTGAAAATTTCTGTGCAAATGAAAGCGCCGATATAGAAATAAATGTGGCAGCAATAAGTTTTCTGATCATTAGTTTTACTATTTTGCCGCAAAAATATAGTAATAAAATGAATTATCAGTATAAATGAAAAATTTTTAACATTTCTGATTCGTCCTAAATTACAGTTCTGAATTAAAATCTGAATTTTCGGTTTTCCTTTTTCTCGGATAATTTCTTTTTGGTATCCAAACGTTTTTGCTTTTGTGATTTGGAAGGTTTTGTAGCAAAGCGTTTTTTAGGAACAATCAAAGCTTTATCAACAAGTTCAAGAATTTTTTCGATGGCTTTGGCCTTGTTCATCAATTGTGTCCTGGTTTCAGACACCGTTAAATATAAAAAACCTTCCGCATTGATTCTGTTGCTGAGTTTATGTTGAATACGCTCTTTTTGTTCATCATTAAAAAATCCGGAATCAAGAACTTTCCAGAGAACTGTTACGGAGGTCTCAACCTTATTGACGTTCTGCCCTCCTGCTCCGCTGCTGCGGGAAGTTTTAAAAGTGAGTTCTTTTGAAAAATCTTTCATTTCTTAATTATTGATATTATTCTGCAATGTATTTTTCAATTCGATCCTGTTGATCTTTCCATTGGGAGTTCTCGGGATTTTTTCAATAAAAATAATTTCTTTAGGCTTATGAAATTTTTTTTCAAAAGGTATGGCTGTAATTTTGTTGATGATATCCTGAGATTCTTTTCCTTCTATAATTAGTATCAATTTTTGCCCCAAACTTTCATCATTGATTCCTAAAAAAACAGCTTCATTTTGAATTTCTTTCTTCACTAAAGATTCCAGCTGTTCCGGGAAAATTTTAGCACCACCGGAATTAATCACATTATCAATTCTCCCCAAAAACCTGAACTGGTTATTATTTTTAATTTCAACTAAATCGTTAGTCTGCAATATTTCTGCATTAAGATGTGGCGCATAAATTTTCAGGCACCCTCTTTCGTCTGTAGAAATTTCTACATTTTCAAAGGCGGTAAAAAAAGATTCTGATACAGGATAAATTTGTTTTAACGCAATATGAGAAAGCGTTTCTGACATTCCGTAGGTTTCAAAAATCCGTTGAGAACCTTTTGATCCAAGCGTATTAAAAATTTTATTTTTTAAACTTTCTGAAACGGCGGCTCCTCCGATAATTACATTTTTTATCCAGTGCAATTCATCCAATGAATTTTCTACCTGAAGCGGCGTCATGGCACAAAAATCTATTTCATCGTGAAGATTTTGCAAAGGTTTTGTGGAAGGATCTATGATGATAAGTTTAAGTTTTCCCACTACAGATCTTACCACCATCATTTTTCCGGAGATATATTCAACCGGAAGGCATAGTAAAGCGATATTTCCTTCCTTTAATCCTAAAAAATTGCAGGTCATTTCAGCAGAAGCGGTCATTTTATTTTTTTCAATTTCAAAAATCTTGGGAATTCCCGTGGAACCGGAAGTCTGCACCGATAATGTTTTTTCATCGGAATACCATTCTTCCAAAAAAGCTTTGACTTTCTTTTCAAATTCGGTTTCGGATGATAAATGATTCAGATTGAGATTTTTGAAGTCTATCAGCATAATGATCATGAATAAAGGAATTGTAAATTTATAAAAAACTTCAAAAAGTTCTTGCAAATAATGAAAAAAGCTGTAAATTTGCACCACTCAAACAGAGAAAGACTCATGGTGTAGCGGTAACACTACTGATTTTGGTTCAGTCATCTGGGGTTCGAATCCCTGTGAGTCTACATAACAGGAAGAATGTTCGTCATTTTTCCTGTTTTTGTTTTATGCTTATTTATATATTTAGTAATAAAACTTTAGGATTTATAGGCAATTAGCTAAATAATTTAAAATTAGCCCAGCTAAATATCATCTTGATATCAATAGCTGAGTTAAGTTTTATAATTAAATTAGTACTCTTGTGAGAGCAGATGTATTAATCCAATGCCAGTTCTAACGGATTATCATATTTCATTCTTTCGTTATAAGAATTATTAAATTTTTTTAGATCTTCGGTACTATATATAACTAATCCACCTAAACTGAAATCTGATTCTATATTTTTCTTAGCTTTAAGATAATCACTTTTAGAAAAGAACTTAGGTTTTGAGAATCTGCTTACAGCATAACTTTGTTTAAATTTCTCAATAGAAGTTGCTGTAAAACTGTAATCATTCTTATCATCAAAAACTTCTAAAATCAATCCTGGTAAATTATTGAATTTATATGGCCCGAACGGCATAGGATAATCTTCAGTAAAGTAGGCAATCCAATTTCTACCGTATTTTGTTATTGTTGCTTTCTTGCATTTCAAACCTAGTATTTCTTTGTACTCATTTACTATTTGCCAATTCCATGTGCCTCCTTCAATGTAACCAAGTTCATGGTCAACGTTAACCGAATTGGTAAACTCTATTTTTTTATTTTTTATAAAAATATTGGATTGCCCTTTTAAATCAAAATGAGATAGCAATTGTTCAAACTTTAAACCTTGAGCTTTAAGAGAATCAAATACATAAGCATCTTTAGCTTTAAACACGGATTCTTTATTGTTGGCAACTAACCAAAATTCTTCGCTATGTAATTTAGCATTATTCTTTAAAGAATTTTTTGCCTTTAAAAAATAGCCAACCCTTATCTCAGCATTGAGTTTTTCTTGAGGATAAGCAAAAAAAAATGAAAAAAATAAAAAAATGAAACAGTTTTTTTTAAAAAAAAACTGCAAAAAAAAGGACTCGTTTTTAATCATTACTAATTGTAACTTCTTTAACCGGTGTACCACAATCTTCTTGATTAATCTGATTGACAATAACTAAAGCTGCCGATAATATTAACTCCTGAGTTACGGTGAAACTGGTAAATGGTGTACAAGTTGAAGCATAAGTGTATGAGCATCCTCTTGAAGTACATCCATGAGATCTGATTTTTTGGGCATTTGCGAATCCCGCAACTCCAATAGCTGCTAATAATAGTTTTTTCATAAACGTTAATATCTCTGTTTGACAGGTTAAAAGTACTAATAAAACTATATTATGCATTTTTTTAATCTTTTTTAAGTTCCTGTTAAAATTAAACCAAAATAAATAATTATTAAAAATATTATCTCTTCTGAAGTAATCGGTAGTAATTCCCGATATCCACAGCAACAGACCACCAATACTCTTACAAAAGCCAAAACAGAATTTCATTGACAGTGTCTTTAGTAAAATCATGATCATTGTAAAAATAATGCTGACGTAAAATAAAACAATTATCATTGCCAAAGCTCCTAAAGGACAACTCCGCTCTTTTTAATTTATTTTAGTTTGAAAATCATCCGGAATGGATATTCCTTTTTTCTTCATGTATTCAAGCAGTCCATTATATTTTTCTTCGTAGTCATTGTTGCCGCATTTATCGGAAATGCTGCATATTTCAGAAGGTTTTATGCCTAAAATGTCAGAGATTTTAGTAAGAATTTCAAGATTAATTTTCACTTTGGAATTCTCAATATCGGAATATGCTTTCTGCGATATTCCCATCTCAAAAGCCATATATTCCTGTGTTAAATCCTTACTTCTTCGGATTTTTCTGATGTTTTGACCACATATTTTCATACCATGCCGTTTTAGTAGTTTTCGGTATATTTTAGAAGGATATCTATTAGCCTCAGACAAAGTTAGTGAATACCTTTGGCAAAACATTATTACGCTACATGATATTTTTATTTATTGAGACTTCAGTTAAAAATTTACAATAAAACTTTTGTTTTAAAAAAAGAATATCACTTCAGGACAACACCTTAGGAATTATGGAGACGCAAAAATTTAATTATGACAATAATATTGTCAGAGCATTTCTCTATGCTACAATTGCATTCGGTCTGGTTGGTTTTTTACTCGGTCTTACCGCTGCACTGATGCTTTTTTACCCCGAACTTCCGGAGTTTTTATTTGGAACAGATGACAGCACCATTAAAAGTCTGGCTTCAGGAAACATTCAGGGATTAATCAACACACAAGGGGCGTTAGGCTTCGGAAGAATCAGAATGCTGCATACAAGCGCAGTGATTTTTGCCTTTGTTTGCAATTCTTTTTTCTGCGGTGCCTATTACAGCATGCAGCGTTTACTGAAAACCAGAATGTACAGCGACACTCTTTCATGGATGCACTTCTGGACATGGCAGATCATGATCGTTTCTGTAGTGATCACCTTCCTGATGGGAATTAATACCTCCAAAGAATACGCAGAACACGAATGGCCGATTGATATTTTAATTACCATTTCATGGGTGATTTTCGGAATCAATATGTTTGGAACCATTGCGAAACGCAGGGTAAGACATTTATATGTTGCCATCTGGTTCTACATCGGAACGTGGATTGCTGTAGCGATGTTGCATATCTTCAACAATCTGGAAGTACCTTTATCATTCACTTTATGGAAATCATACTCCATTTATGCAGGCGCTAAAGATGCCTTGGTACAATGGTGGTATGGTCACAATGCCGTTGCCTTCGTACTGACTACTCCGGTTTTAGGTTTAATGTATTATTTCCTTCCTAAAGCTGCAGACAGACCGGTTTTTTCTTATAAATTATCTATTATTCACTTCTGGTCATTGATCTTCGTTTACCTTTGGGCAGGGCCTCATCACCTTCAGTATACGGCGTTGCCGGCCTGGGCACAAGCCGTGGGAACTGGTTTCTCTATTATGCTGATCGCACCATCCTGGGGAGGTATGCTAAACGGATTATTAACACTAAGAGGAGCATGGGATAAAGTAAGAGAAAATCCTATTCTTAAATTCTTCGTAGTCGCTGTAACCTGCTATGGTATGGCAACATTTGAAGGGCCTTTATTAGCAACAAAATCTTTGAATAAAATAGGACATTACACCGATTGGGTAATTGGTCACGTACATATCGGAGCTTTGGGGTGGAACGGTTTCATGGCATTCGGGATTGTATATTACCTGATTCCGGTAATGTGGAGAACTTCACTTTGGTCTAAAAAACTGGCCAACTGGCACTTCTGGCTGGGAACGTTGGGAATTATTTTCTACGCCGTTCCGATGTATATCTCCGGCTTTACACAAGGATTAATGTGGAAGCAGTTCAACCCGGACGGAACATTAGTGTGGAAAAACTGGCTGGATACGGTAACGGCAATTATCCCTTACTACAAAATGAGATTTTTAGGCGGTTTATTCTATATTTCAGGTGCCATTTTAATGGTTGTAAACGTCATCAAAACCATTAGAGCCGGCTCATTCCAGAAAAACGTACCGGCAGAAGCTCCTGCTTTAGCAAAAATAGGAAGTGCCAGAAAAGAGGGCGAAGGTTTACACCTCTGGATTGAAAGAACCCCGAGAATCATGGCCATATTGGCTTTCATTACCGTAGCAATCGGTGGTTTGGTGGAAATCATTCCGACTTTAACATTAAAACAAAGCGTACCAACCATAACTGCCGTTAAGCCTTATTCTCCGCTGGAGCTGGAAGGAAGAGATTTATACATCAGAGAAGGATGCAATGCCTGTCACTCTCAAATGATAAGACCGTTCCGTGATGAAATTGTACGATTTGAAGGGAAAAACGGACAGTATTCAAAAGCCGGAGAATTTGTTTATGACAGGCCATTCCTGTGGGGATCAAAAAGAACCGGGCCGGATCTGCACAGAGAAGGAGGAAGAAACCCTGATTCATGGCATTTCAAACATATGTATAATCCAAGAATTACTTCAGCCGGCTCCATCATGCCTCGTTTTCCGTGGCTGATTACCAACAAACTGGATAAAAAACAGATGGCCGACAAAATGAAACTGATGAAAAATTATTTCGATGTTCCTTACACCAAAGCACAGATCGATTCTGCGAATCAATGGGCAGAAAATCAGGCAAAAGGTATTGTTAAAAGAATTTACTCTGAAGCCGCAGATGTAAAACAGCAGGTTGAAAAAGACAGGATGGCAAAAGGAGGATCTTTTGTTCCGCTTGAAGACAGGGAAATTGTAGCCATGATAGCTTATCTCCAAAGATTGGGAACCGATATTAAAACCACTCAGATTCAAACCGCAAGTGCAGATAATTAAAATGAATTAGCAATGAAAACAAGAACCCCAATTTCAGTATACATCATTGTAACCATAGGTTTAACGATCATGGCGTTCGAAATGTTCGCTCACGATTCAGGATATTTTTCTTCTCCTTTTTTCTGGGGACTGATGCTGATTGCCATTATCCTGCTTCTGATCATGAGTTCCATCGGAGACCTTATCGAAAATCAGAATTTCAGCAGACTTTCGGATGAAGAAAAAGCTTTATATATTAAAGAAAAAAACACTCCGTATTTTCTGAAGCTGTGGAATTCAGCGTTCAAAAAACAATCTGCTACAGAAGAAAAAGATATTCTTATCGATCATGGATTTGACGGGATTAAAGAATTGGATAACGCACTTCCGAAATGGTGGATCGGACTTTTCTGGTTCGGATGTATTTTCTGTGCAGTGTATCTTACCGCATTTTCATTCACCGAATATGCACATCCCGATGCAGAATTAAATCATGAAACCAAAACCATGCTTGCTTCCATCGCTGAATATGAAAAAACAGCTCCGCAAATCAACCTTGAGTCCGCAAAATACAGTGCAGACAATATTGCCGAAGGTAAAGAGCTCTTTAAAACCAATTGCGTAACCTGTCACGGCGAAGGCGGAAAAGGAGGCATCGGCCCGAATCTTACCGACAAACACTGGATCAATATCAAAGAAAAAAGCTTATTTAAAAATGTATTCTGGATGCTTGAAAACGGTTCGCCGAATAATCCAACAATGCGCCCTTTAATCAAAGAAGGAGCTATCACCGGAAGAGACGCTGAAAAAATTGCAGCGTACATTTATCACATCAACCAGGAAACCGCTCCTATTACTCAGGCTCAGGGAGGTGCTGCACCTCAGGGACAGGAAGTGCAATGGGAAAACGGAAACAATTAAAACTTTTAATCTCAATATATACTTTTTCAAACCATGCCAAGCCCCTTTGAATACATAACTAAACACCTGAATATTCATTTTTGCTAAAACCTTTTCAGTAAAGAAGATTATAAAAAGGGGCTTTTTAAACACATAAATCCGGGCTTTGGTTGTCAGCATCAACTATTCACTTGACAATTAACTAAACTAAATTCCATTAGATTGGCAGCCAAGGCAGGATTTTTGCATACGAAAAGGGTACCACAACAGATCAGCAGTACGATTAGTATTGCTATATTTGTTTTAAACCCAATCACTCTTGAAACTGAAAATCAACAAAAGAAAACTCTTTCGGCGCTTCGTTATTACCATTATATCCATTTTGGTATTGATCGTGTTACTTATTCTTAGCCTTAGACTTCCTGCTGTTCAGAACTTTGTAAAAGACAAGCTGGTTGTTTATCTTGAAAAAAAAATCAAAACAAAAGTAAGCCTGGAGAGGGTTTATATAGGATTTCCGAACAGCCTTGTTATGGAAAATCTTTATTTAAAAGGCCAAAATATAGATACCCTTCTTGCGGTAAAAAAGCTGGATGTAGGCTTGAATATGCTTAAACTGATCAATTCCACCGCAGATATTACATCAGTTGACCTGGAAGGAGCCCGCGCCAACGTTGTGAGAAAGCCGGACGGGACTTTCAATTTCGATTATATCCTTGATGCTTTTGCGACCACTGATAAGCAGGAAAGTCCTTCAAAACCATTCATTATTTCTTTAGATAAAATCAAGCTTAAAGATATTGGCGTTACTTTCAATGACCAGCAGTCGCGTAATGATATTAAACTCTACTTTAAATCTTTTGACACGAGGGTAAAAACGTTTGACCTTCAGAATAATTCCTATGCCGTGAATGATATTAATCTGGACGGGCTTAAACTTAAACTCCAGCAGGATCTGGTAGAAGAGGTTTCCAAAAATGTTGAAAAGAAAGTAGACTCACTCAATAATAAAAAACCAATGCAGCTGGGATTAAGAGGTGTAAAGCTTACCAATTTTGACATTGATTACGGCGACGACAATACCAAAACTTTCGCCAAAGTTTTGTTTAAAGAACTCAGCACAAGAGTAAATAAGCTTGATCTTGAAAACAATGCATACGATGTAGACAATGTTATCCTTTCCGGCGCCAATATTAATGCAAACCTTTATCTTCCGTCCAAAAATGCCAACCCGGAAACAGAGGAAAAATCTGACAATTCCAAAATTGCAGAAAAGCAGAAGGCACTTCATTTTTTGTTGGGAAAACTTGTGCTTAATGACGTAAAAGTGGCCTATAACAATACCGCGATTGCTCCTACCAGACAAGGAATGGATTTCAATCATCTGAATTTTTCAAAGTTAAATCTCGAAGTCAGGGACTTTAAAATGCAGAACAATACGTTTGCAGGATCAGTCAATTCGGCGGAAATTCAGGAAGCAAGAGGACTTGATATCCGGGAATTCAATACCGATTTTGTGTACAATGAAAAAGAAGCTTACCTGAAAGATCTCTATCTGGAAACGTCAAGAACCATACTGCGTGATGAGGTGGTATTAAATTATAACTCCATTGAGCAGCTCAGTTCAAATTTAGGAGCAGTGAAAATTTCAGCCAATATTAAAAACTCTAAAGTGGGGTTTGCCGATATTCTGAATCTGGCGCCAACTTTAAGAAATACCGCCCCTTTCAACAGATATCCCAATGCTGTTTTAAATGTAAATGCAAACGTAAAAGGCAGTGTAAATGATCTTTTAATTAATAATTTAAAAGTTTCAGGTCTCGACCAGCTAAGAGTTGCCGCTTCGGGAAGAATTAAAAATGCCACCAATCCTGACAATTTATATTATGATCTAAAAATTGCCGAACTCTCGTCTTCAGCAAGAACAATCTATAATCTTGTTCCGAAAAACACGATTCCAAATAATATTTCTCTGCCTTCCAATATGAGTATTAAAGGAACGGCAAAAGGAACAACCAAAGTGGTAAATGCTAACCTTAACCTCTATTCTACTTCAGGAAATGCATCGGTAGCAGCAAAAGTGGATATGCGCAGAAAAAACCGTGAGTTGTATGACGTAAAAGCCAATTTACAAGGATTACAGATCGGAAGAATCATAAAAAATAAAGACATCGGTTCTGTCTCTGCACAGATTTATGCCAAAGGCGAAAGCTTCGATTTCAAAAATGCCAATGCAGACCTGAAAGGCCATGTTGCTTCGGCACTGTACAAAGGATACCGCTATCAGAATATGAACCTTACCGGAAAAATAAGACGCGGTGCTTACAATATTATTCTAAATTCTAAAGATCCGAACGCCAATATGCAATTGACCGCATCCGGAGTCTATAATGAAAAAAATCCTACGGTAAAAGTCAATGGAAATATCTTAAAACTTGATCTGAATAAGCTCGGATTCTATAAAGAACAAATGATTCTTGCAGGAAAAATAGATGGCGACTTTACCAATCTTGATCCTGATCATCTGAGCGGTTACTTAAATTTAAAAGATTTCGCTTTTTCAGATACGAAAGAAATTTATCCTATTCAGGAAATTAACCTAAAAGCATCGTCTACCGCTGATTCCACGAATATTATTTTCAATTCGCAGATTGCTGATGTGGAATTGAGAGGAAAATACAGGCTTACCCAGATATTCGGAGCTTTAAGCCAAACTATCAACCAATATTACCAGTTCCAGAAGCCCGCAAAAAATCAAAAAATCGAGGCCGGACAGTTTTTTACCTTTAATGCTAAAATTAAAAATGATGATCTCATCAGGAAATTTGTTCCGGATCTGAAGAGTTTTGAAACCATCAATCTTACAGGAAATTACAATGCCGATTCACAAAAAATAGAAATCGACGGACAAATTCCACAGGTTTTATATGGTGAAAACTCTATTGAAAATGCACGATTACAGGTTACGAATGAAAACCAGGCTTTACAATATAATCTTAATGTTGCCGCACTAAAAAGTTCCAGCTTTGCTTTAAATAAAGTAAATATCGGAGGAAATATTGCCGATAATATCATCAATTACAACATCACTACGAAAGATCAGAAGGATGAAACGCAGTTCCTGATTGCCGGTAATGCAAAATCAATGAACGATATCACGGAAATTTCCCTCAATCCGGATGGACTAAAACTCAACTACACCGACTGGAATGTAGCTGAAGGCAATAAAATCCAGATCAGCAATGCAGGAATTCTGGCAGATAATTTCAGACTATCTAATGGCGGAAGTGAAATCCTGGTACAATCTGAAACACAGTCACCCAATTCACCTTTAAATGTTTCGTTGAAGGATTTTAAAATAGAAACCATTACTGAATTGATTAAAAAAGATACTTTGCTGGCGAGAGGAACGATCAACGGAACGGCACAGCTGCGTGATCTTACGAAAAACATGACGTTTACTTCAGATTTAAATATTTCAGATCTTATCGTATATGAAAATCCTGTCGGAAACCTTGCGGTAAAAGTGAATAATACTTCACCGAAAATTCTCAATGCCAACATTGCCCTTTCAGGAAATAATAATGATGTAAAAATTGTCGGAGATTACAATGCTTCTTCAAGTACATTTGACCTGAATATGGCGATCAACCAGCTTCAGATGAAGTCGGTTCAGGGCTTTTCGATGAATGCGATTACGAATACGGAAGGTTACATTTCCGGAAACCTGAAAATCACCGGAACTTCCTCGCAACCGAATATTTTAGGTAAAGTAAAATTCAATGATGCCGGACTTGAAATTGCCAAAACGGGAAGTGATTTCAGAATGCTGAACGATGAAATTGATTTTACAAGCCGCGGTATTGAATTTAACGACTTCAAAATCAATGACAGAGACGGAAATTCCCTGAATATCGACGGGCAGGTTCTTACGCAGACCTACAGGGATTTTGCCTTTAACCTTGACCTGAATGCTAAAGATTTCAAGGTAGTGAATTCAGAAAAATCCAATGAAGCCATCATGTACGGAATTCTTTCTATTGATGCTGCTTTGCAGGTTCGCGGAAATCTTGATTTACCAAAGGTTGACGGAAGATTAGCCGTTGCCGACAATACGGATTTCACTTTTGTCCTTCCGCAGTCATCTCCCACTTTACAGGAAAGAGAAGGGATTGTAGAATTTATCGATCAGGATCAGGTCGCTTTGAATAAAACCATTAAGGCAGATTCTTTAAATTCCCAAAGCAGGATTAAAGGAATGGATGTAAACGTCAATATTGAATTGAGCAAAGAAGCAAAACTGTCACTATTAATTGATAAAGCCAACGGAGATTTTGTAAAACTTCAGGGGGAAGCAGAATTAACGGGCGGAATCGATCCTTCAGGAAAAACAACTTTAGTAGGCGTTTATGAAGTGGAATCCGGAAGCTATGAAATGACGGTAAGTGTCTTGAAAAGAAAATTCGATATCCAGAAAGGAAGCACCATCACCTGGACCGGCGAACCGACCACTGCCACGCTTGATATTACGGCCGTCTATAAAACGGAAGCGGCACCCATTGATCTCGTAGAACAGCAAATCAGCGGCGAGGATGCATCCACACTGAATCAGTTTAAGCAAAGAATCCCTTTCAACACCTTATTAAAAATGCAAGGTGAGCTGCTGAAGCCGGTCATCACTTTTGATATTACGACCGATGAGAAAAACAACGCGGTCTCTTCCAACGTTACCGATATTGTAGACCAGAAACTGGCACAGCTCAGAACTCAGGAATCCGAGATGAATAAGCAGGTTTTTGCTTTATTATTGCTGAACAGGTTCATCGGAGAAAATCCTTTTGAATCCGGAGCCGGACTTTCCGGAGAGATGATGGCCAGACAAAGTGTGAGTAAAATTCTTTCACAACAATTGAATAATCTTGCTTCCGACCTCATCAAAGGAGTTGACCTGAATTTTGACCTGGAATCTTCTGAAGATTATTCCACCGGAACCCAGAATATCAGAACCGACCTGAATGTAGACATCAGTAAAAAACTATTGAACGACAGGCTGAAAGTTTTCGTAGGAAGTAATTTCGGACTGGAGGGAGAAGCCCGCCAGAATGAAAACATGACCAATATTGCCGGAGACGTAACGGTGGATTACAGCTTATCCAAAGACGGAAGATATATGCTTCGTGCATACCGTAAGAACGAATATCAGGTAGCGCTTCAGGGACAGATCGTGGAGACCGGCTTAGGATTTATCATTACTCTGGATTACGATAAATTCCGGGATATCTTCCAAAGATCAAGAAAAGAGAAGAAGCAAAATGAAAGAAGAAAAAATAATCAGAACCAAGCCGTAGAATTTAAATAAATGAAAAAGAATTATCAGACATACTTCAAATATGCATTAACATTCGGGATGGCTTCTGCTGTAGTTTCGTGTAACACGAGATACCTGAAGGAAGGCGAAATGCTGTATACGGGAGCTGAAATCAACATCGAAAATGATACGATTTCCAAGAAAGAGAAAAAAAATCTTAAATCTGCCCTTGAAGCCAATCTTACCCCCAAACCCAATTCCAGTTTTTTAGGGTTAAGGCCAAAACTCTTTTTCTACAACATTGCCAAAGAGCCTAAAAAAGAAAAAGGATTCAATTACTGGCTGAAATATAAAATGGGTGAAAAACCCGTACTTCTCGGTGATGTAGACCGTGAATTTAACAAAGATATTATCGAAAATTATTCTGAAAACCAGGGATATTTTAATGCTAATGCCAAATATGATACGGTTTCTCATAATAAAAAGGCGAAAGTAATTTATACGTTACGGCCCGGAGCAAGATATCTGATCAGCGATGTAAAATTCCAGCAGGATTCAACACTTATTAACAGAGAAATCCAGAATCTTACCGATAAAACTTTACTAAAAAAAGGACAGCCTTTTGACCTTGACGTTATCAAGTCCGAAAGAGAAAGAATAGATAATGGTTTAAAAGAGCGTGGTTTCTATTATTTCCATCCCGATAATATTATTGTTCAGGCAGACAGTACCGTAAGCAAAAACCATAAAGTAGCGCTGAATGTAAAACTGAAAGACAATACTCCTGATCTCTCCACACAACAATTCAGTATAGACAAAGTGGTTGTTTTCCCGAATTATAATATCCGTGACGTGAAAGATGGAAAATACAGCGTCCCGATGAATCCTGATTCCCTTCAGAAATATGCTCACAAAGATATCTATGTGATCGATCCTGAACATAAATTCAAGCCAAAGATTTTCGACCGGGCTTTGTATTTCAAAACAGGCGACCTTTATAACCGTACCAATCACAATCTTACGCTGAACAGGCTTATCAGTCTTGGTGTATTCAAATTTGTAAAAAATGAATTTGAGGTTTCAGATTCTTTACAACATAAGTTTGATGCCTATTATTTATTAACTCCGAGAGAATTGCAATCACTCCGTCTTGAAGCGTTGGGAAGAACCAATTCTGCCAACTATGCGGGAAGCGAGCTTAATCTCAACTGGACACACCGGAACTTTTTCAGAGGTGCAGAGCAGTTTAAAGCATCGGTATACGGCGCTTTTGATGTGCAGATCGGCGGACCGGAAAATGCCAAAAATATTTTCAGGGCAGGATCAAATGTACAGCTTTCCATCCCGAGAATTGTAGCGCCATTCCGATTTAATTCTTCCAGTGCTTTTGTTCCGAGAACCAATATTACATTAGGCTATGAATTCCAGAACCGTACGGAATATTATACGCTCAATACTTTCAGCGGTTCCTTCGGATATGTATGGAAAGAAAATGCAAGAAAGGAACACGATCTGAAAATCCTTGATATTACCTATGTTTCTCCTGCCAATGTTACGCCTTTGTATATAGAAAGATCTGCAGGTAACGACGCGATGGAAAGAGTGGTAAAAAAACAGCTGATTTTCGGCCCAACCTATTCTTATACATATACCAATACCATGCTGCCAAAAGCCAATACGATATATTATAAAGGAACACTTGATCTGGCAGGAAATATTACAGGCTTATTAACCGGAGCAAATGTTAAGAAAGACAAGGAGAAAAGCATTTTCGGAGTACCTTTCAGTCAGTACGCTAAAATTGAAAATGATTTCAGGTTTTATCATAAATTTAATGAGAAAACGTCTCTTGCGACCCGTGCTATTGCCGGGGTAGCCTATCCTTACGGAAATTCCGAATATATTCCTTTTTCCAGGCAGTTCTTTTCCGGGGGAAGCAACAGTGTAAGAGCTTTCCGTGCGAGAACCTTGGGGCCGGGAAGCTTTGATCCGAGAACAATCCCGGAAGGATTTTACTTTGATCAGTCAGGTGATGTAAAACTAGAACTGAACGCAGAGTACCGTGCTAATTTATATAAATTTTTAAATGTAGCTGTTTTCGCTGATGCCGGAAATATCTGGTTGATTAATGAGGATTCTCAAAGACCCGGCGCGAAATTTTCCAAAGAATTTTTAAGTGAAATTGCCGTGGGAGCCGGAGTTGGTCTGAGACTTGATTTCTCTATTTTAATTCTGAGACTCGACCTCGCAATGCCACTGAGAGTGCCTTATTATGAAAGAGGCGACCGATGGGCTTTTGATAAGATTAATTTCGGAGATTCCAATTGGCGAAGAGACAATCTTATTTTGAATATTGCGATCGGGTATCCTTTCTAAATTATGATACATGGTAAAAAGAATAAAATTTTTCTGGGAAGCATTACGCGAAACATTTAAAAAATGGAATGAATCATCCGCATCGAATGATTCTGCAAGTCTGGCGTATTACGCTATTTTCTCCATTCCCGGCCTGTTGATTATCATCATCTGGATTGCCGGTAATTTTTTTGGTGAAGAAGCTATACGCGGACAAATCAGCAGCCAGATCAGCGGGATTATGGGACAGGATGCGGCCAAAAGCATTCAGGATATGATTGCCGGCGCACTCATAGATAAGGAAAATATTTTTATGAAAATAATCGGTATCGGTTCTCTGGTATTCGGTTCCACCACCTTATTTTTTCAGCTTCAGCGTTCGCTGAACAGTCTTTGGGACGTGCAGGCAGCTCCTAAGAAAGCCTTCGTTAAATTCCTTCTTGACAGGGCCAATTCATTAGGGATGATCCTGATTTTAGGATTTTTGCTGATGATTACCATGGTGCTTTCTTCTTTAATAAGCCTGCTCAATAACTGGATTACCAATTATTTCGGAATGGAAACCTATATGCTGGTGGAATTGGTGAATTATCTCATCGGGTTTGCAGTCATTATGATTCTTTTTGCTTTAATGTTTAAAGTTCTTCCCGATGTGGAAATCAGCTGGAAGCCGGTTTGGAGAGGCGCTTTTCTTACGGCCATTTTATTTACATTGGGTAAATTCCTTTTAAGCCTTTATTTCGGGACCGCCAAACCTACCTCAGCATTCGGTGCTGCAGGAACGGTTATTTTGATTATGATGTGGATTAATTACTCATGCATGCTCGTGTTCTTCGGGGCAGAGTTTACTAAAATATATGCTTACAAAAGAGGCTTTAAAATCATCCCTTCCAAACATGCGAAATGGAGTGACGCCAAATTATACGAGGAGAGCCTTCAGAATAAAGCATGAAAAAAGCCTTCAGCGAAAATGCTGAAGGCTTTTTGTTACATTCTGTTTACCGTTTCTATTCCCAAAAGATCAAGAGATTTTCTTATGGTTTTCGCGGTAAGATCGGATAGATTTAATCTGATCTGTTTTATATTTTCATCCTCCTGAATCATAATAGGATTACTTTGATAGAATGAGTTGTATGTTTTTACCAAGTCGTAGACATAGTTGGCAATCAAGGCAGGACTCAATGCTTCTGCCGCTTTTCCTACAACAGGTTTATAATTGGCAAGCTGCATAATCAGTGCTTTTTCAAATTCATTCAGCTGTACGTTTTCTGCTTCTTTATATTCAAAATTTGCTTTAGCTAATAAAGATTGAATACGGGCAAAAGTATATTGGATGAAAGGTCCCGTATTTCCGTTGAAATCGATACTCTCTTCCGGATTGAAAAGCATTTTTTTCTTAGGATCAACTTTCAGCATGAAATATTTCAGAGCTCCTATTCCTACACTTTCGTAGTTGGCCGCTTTTTCTTCTTCCGTAAAATTTTCCAGCTTCCCGAGCTCTTCGGCAGCAGCTTTTGCAATGTTGTACATTTCCTGCATCAGATCATCCGCATCCACAACGGTTCCTTCACGGGATTTCATTTTACCGTTCGGAAGCTCAACCATTCCGTACGATAAATGGTACAGCTGATCTGCCCACGAATATCCCAATTTACCTAAAATTTTAAATAATACCTGGAAATGATAATCCTGTTCGTTCCCAACGGTATAGATTAATTTCTGAATATCATTCTGCTTAAAACGCTCCACCGCTGTACCCAAATCCTGGGTCATATAAACTGATGTGCCGTCTGAACGCAATAATAACTTTTGATCTAAGCCTTCGTCTGTAAGGTTACACCAAACGGAACCATCTTCTTTCTGATACAGCACTCCTTTATCCAGGCCTTCCTGAATAAGATCTTTTCCTAAAATATAGGTATTACTTTCGTACTGAACCTGGTCGAAGTTTACTCCGAGTCTTTTGTAAGTTTCATCAAAGCCTTTATATACCCATGAATTCATTTCATTCCAAAGGTTTCTTACATGCTCGTCTCCATTTTCCCAGTCTAGAAGCATTTTTTGTGCTTCTTTCATCAAAGGAGCCTCTTTTTTAGCCTGATCTTCGGACATTCCCTGAGCCATAAGCTCTGCGATTTGTAGTTTATACTCCTGGTCGAATTTCACGTAATAATTCCCCACGAATTTATCTCCTTTGACGCCTGTAGAATCCGGTGTTTCTCCATTCCCGAATTTTTCCCAGGCGAGCATTGATTTGCAGATGTGGATTCCACGATCATTAATAATCTGAGTTTTGATCACATCATATCCGGCTTCTGCAAGAATCTGAGCCACTGAAAAGCCAAGCAGGTTGTTTCTAATGTGTCCGAGGTGAAGCGGCTTATTGGTATTCGGAGATGAATATTCTACCATTACCGTAGCATTCTTCTTTTCTATAATATCAAAATTTTGACTTAAGGTTTTGAAGTTATCTATAAAAAGCAGGTTTTGAACTTTAATATTTAAGAAGCCTTTTACCACGTTGAAGCTTTGCACAAGCTCGGTTTGCTCCGTTAAAGCCTGTCCCAGCTCCATTCCGATGGTTTCAGGTTTTTTTTTCAGCTGCTTTACCAAAGGAAAGGTGACGATGGTAAAATCGCCTTCAAACTCCGTCTTATTTTCCTGAACTTCCAAAGCAATGCCTTTCAACTGATAAACATTGAGGATTACTTCGTGAAGTTTTTCTTCTATTATATTTTTAATATTCATTATCTGTTATTTAAAAAACTGTCGTTTCTATCTGTCATGCAAATATACGGAAATAAAAAAACCGCCCCTAAAGGCGGATTAAATATGAATGTTAACTAATGTGTGTAGTTTAAAATTTGTCCCAGAAGATTTTAGTTGTTAATTTGTCGCCACCAATTGCTGCTGAAGCAGCAGACCAATTAGATCCGTTAACAGATTGTTCTCTTACAGGATATGTCATTCTTACCGGAACTTTACCACCTGCTTCTGGAGCAGCTGTAGAAGGAGCGGATAAAACCGGATAATCTAATCTTCTATAAAAGTTCCATGATGTTTGTCCTTGATTAAAGAAGGCTGCCCAAGCTTGTAAACCTATTGACTCTTTCCAATTCCCAGCATTATAAGGATGTGCTGCCAAGTATGCAGCGGCGTCTGCAGAAGCTATTCCCCATTCATCCATCGAAGCTTGAACAGCAGTTGCATAAGCAGTTGCAGGAGCTGAAATTCCCCATCTGGCAGCAGCTTCAGCAAGATAAAATGCTACTTCTGTGTAATTCAAGATGATACCCGGATGGTCTGGCTCATGCGCAAATTCTCCAATTCTGGAATATACATCTACTTCACCTGGCTGGCCTACATCTTGTCCCAGATATTCATCGTCTTCATTCAATTGATAGTATACTGATATTCTTGGATCTGCATTAGTCTTTAAGAAATTAACAAAAGGAGCTGCAGCAATATAATCATCTCTGCCACTAGCTACCAATGCATCATACAAAGGATTATAATTTGGAGAAGATGCTTGATAGGGCAATTGACAATTATCTGCTGCTGAGGTCATTACTCCTCCGGCTATAGCAGTTGTAACGGTAGACTGTGCTATTGAAGGATTTGAATCAGCAATAGCAATACCTAATTTCAATAATAGGGAATTACCAAATTTTCTCCATTTGTCAACATTACCTTGATAGTAATAATCACCTGCGCCAAAAGAATTCCCTGTAGCAAGCGCCTGCACATCATCTTTAGCTCTTTGTATTAGAGAGCTGTATATTGTAGCTGCATCATCATATACCGGAAGAGGATAAGCCTCTAGTTGCAATGCTTGAGAATAAGGAATATTACCAAATGTATCCACTAAGTTTTGATATGTATATACCATCATTAAGTCTACAATTGCTAATTGATTCTTTTTTGTCACGGGCCATGTTGATGCTTCCGCAGCAGCAGGTGTATAAGCTTCAATAAGACCTTTTGCCTTACTCAAATTATTAAGCACCTGAACATAATTATCTGCCCAAATATTATTTGAAACGTTTCTGTTAACAAAATCATAATTACTTTCATTAACATAAGTTGTTTCCTGCCAATATTGCATTGTTAATCTAAAGTTATTTTCGTTAACACTTGGAGTATTAACATAGTCTGATAAAGATTTTTGTGCATAAGAAACTACAGATTCAGCAGTTGTAGTATATGCAACGTTCGGATCTTCATTAATGCTATCGTCTACGCTACAACTGTTTAGCAGTAATACTGAGAATAAGCTGCCTATTATTATTTTTTTCATTTTTTTCTGTTTAGAAGTTAGCTTTTAAAGTGAATGCAATGTTACGAGTTGTTGGCATTGGTCCTGACTGATATCCTTGAATGTTTCCTGATGACAAACCTGCTTCCGGATCAGCAAAAGGTAAGTTTTTATGAATAATCCATAAATTAGTTCCAACTAAGCCAACAGTTAAATCTCTTAGGAAAGTTGATCCTAACAAACTGTCTGGTAATTTATAACTAATTGCAACTTCTCTTAATTTAACAAAACTTGCATCATAAACAAATGCTGCCGGTGGCGGGTCTGTTCCTAAAACCTGACTGGATTGTGATCTATCCAATCGTATGGTGTTTGCAACAAAATTATTAGGATTAGTAGGATCTACCATTACACCTGGTAAAATAACACCACCACCATTAGCTAGTGTATTTCTTACAGGGTTTCCTAAATCATTCAATCCTACCGAATCAGGATAAATTCCGGTTCCGTAACCATAATATTGATCTAATGAGAATACTTTTCCTCCTTGTCTAAAATCAAGTAAAAAGCTAAGAGAAAAATCTTTAAAGGTAAGACTATTCCTTAAACCTCCCATCCATTTTGCCTGGAATGAACCTAGATTATTATCTGATGAATCCGTAGATAAATATGCTCCATTACTACCAACGATCTTTTGCCCATCAGGTGAGTAAACAAAATCTGCTCCCCAAATGGTACCGTAATCATATCCTAATGGTGCATTAATAGAAACCCCTCCCTGTAAACTTCCTAATTGTAGGTTTTCAATTCCGGGAGCCAATTCTGTTACCTTAGTATTAGGATTTGCCCAATTAACATTGATGTCCCAAGTAAAGTCTGTTGTTTTAATAGGCATTATGTGACCCGAAATTTCAAACCCTTTGGTTTCTAATGTTCCTGTGTTAGCAACTCGATTTGAAAATCCACTACTCGTAGTAACTGGCAATTCTAAAATCTGATCGAACGCTCTGTTTCTATACCAAGACACATCGAACCCGATTCTATTTTTAAAAAATTCCATATTTAGTCCAAGTTCAATATTATTTAACCTTTGTGGCTTAATCGCTTGGTTTCTTGCAAGCGTACTAGATGCATACATCGGACTTGTAAATGGATTCTGTGCTATATATCTATCCCTAATATTATCTGCGTTGGTATCAGATCCAACCAGCGCATAAGCAGCCCTTAATTTACCGAACGATAACCAAGATTGATTTATTAGATTAGAGAACACAAAACTTCCAGATACAGATGGATACCAGTATACATTATTACTATCTGGTAAAGTACTAGATTGATCTCTTCTAACAGTTCCCTCTACATAGTAAGTTCCTTTATATCCTACTGAAGCTTGAGCAAATGCACCAAATATTCTTTTTTCTGTAGAAACTATAACTGGTAGCGATGGAGCTGAAACCGAGTTACTTATCGTATACAACCCTGGAATATAAAGTCCTCCAGATGTTGATTGCTGGTTTGATTCAAATGACTGAATATTTAAGTTAGTTCCTAATAAAGCATTGATATTAAACTCTCCGAGGTTTTTTTTGTAAGTTGCTATAAAATCATAATTGGTTTCAGAAGCATTATAATTCGATAAAGCATATCCAGAAGGCTGATCAACATCATTTAACCCAAAAATTGCTGCAACTGAACCAACTGCTCTTCTTTCTTCTACTTTCATAGTATAACCATCTCTACCCACTCTTGCCAATAAGTTAATATCTGGTGTAAGATCATAATTTAAGCTTGCATTGATTGCTAACCTGTCTCTTGCATCACTTTGATAGTTTTCATATACCTTGAAGTAAGGATTATCCCAATATTGAGGTGCAATATTAGTAAGACTTCTCATGTTCCACGTATAATTCTGGCGAGACATGTTATACAAAGCCTCTTGTTCCTTCAGATCCACATTAGTAGCCCACCATTGTCTAAAGTTTGCCATAATGTTATCCCCATATCCAGTAGAATTTCTTCCTTGTGTTCTTTGAGTAACAAAGTTTGTGTATAAGTTAGCCGTTAGTTTATCTGTGAATTTATAGCTTGCATTTCCAGCAAAATTATTTTTGTTTAATCTACTATTAGGCATTATATCATTTGCATAAGTATTTCCATAAGAGAATCTATAAGTTGCAACATCATTCCCTCCATTTAATGATATATTATTTACAGTATTCGTACCAACATTGAAAAATTCTATTGGACCATTTTCAGCCACTCTCCAAGGCGTTCTTTGCCCGAAAGTAGGTGAGCCTGGAATAAATGCCCCATATTGCCAAACTAACTGGCCATTATATGGTGATCCATATGAAGCGTCATTTCCAAATACAACTCTTGGACTGCCTTGATATAATGTGCTACTAAAACTTGTACCTGTATATCCTTGTCCATATTCGGTTTGATATTCTGGAAAGGTTTCTTTATCAATGGAAGAAACTGTAAAAGAGGAGTTAAACTCAACACCTATTCCTTTCTTCCTTTTGCTACCCTTTTTTGTTGTAATAATAATGGCTCCATTTTGTGCTCTAGAACCGTATAAAGCCGTGGCAGCTGCTCCTTTTAGAACGTTGATGCTTTCAATATCATTTGGGTTTATATCAGATGCAGTGTTTCCATAGTCATATCCCGCTCGACCAGTTACCTGATCTGTGGAATTTAAATTACTATTCAAAATAGGAATCCCATCCACAACGAATAATGCTTGATTATTCCCCTTTAATGATTTAAAGCCTCTCAGTACAACATTAATTGAACCACCAAAATTAGTTCCCTGTTTAATTTCTAAACCTGCAACTTTTCCCGATAAGTTATTCAAAAAGTTAGTAGTAGGGGCTTTATTAGCTTCTTCTCCGTTAACTTCCTGAGATGAATACCCCAAAGATTTTTTCTCTCTTTTGATTCCCAGTGCGGTTACCACCACACCTTCGATGTCTTGCGTCCTTACTGTATCATTTTTTTGCTGTACCTGCGCAATAGCAAATGACGATGACAGAACGGATGCAAGAACACCCATTGTTAGTTTCTTCATATCTAATTAAATTTTGCTTAACAAAGTTTAAAAACTTTCTTAAAATAGCAAAAGAAAATTGGCGAAAATTAACATTTATTCAACATATATCATTTAAAGCATTAAAATGGTTATGAATTTTAGTTAAATAGGATTTTTTTAACAAAAATAAACTAAAATTAAAAACTTATATTTATGTAAAAAACAAATATTCGTAATTGTTATTTTCTATATCTTTTTAATGTAAAAAAAATATCTATATGCAGTGATAAACAACATGTTACATTGTATTTATCACAAATTAATGAATTAATAATCTAATGACTTGCCATGCTATGCATATAATTTATTTATTATACTTCTTAAATTTTAACACTTAAAACCTTTTTTACCAATTGCAGAAAATCAACGTTTCTAAAAATTTTATGTAATCTTAAGCCATGATAAATCTTTATTGATACTATTAATTCTGCTGTACTCGATATAGTCCGTTAAAATCTGGCAGGATGTACTTCGGTTCACTAATTATTATTCTAAAATATTTAATTTTACACTGTTTTAAATTTTGTTGAACAATTTTACTATGGATTTATTAAAAAAATGGTCAGTTTTCTATGTCGAAGCAGGATGTGATGAAGTAGGCAGAGGCTGTTTAAGTGGTCCTGTAGTTGCGGCAGCGGTTATTTTAGATGAAAACTTCAACCAAAACCTTGTTAATGATTCTAAAAAACTGAACTTTAAGACAAGAATGGATTTGGATCAGTATATAAAAGATAATGTGAAAGATTATGCAATCGCTGAACTTCCACCCGGATTTATAGATGAACATAACATTCTCAATGCAAGCATTCATGCGATGCACCAGGCTTTGGACAAGCTCATCATACGCCCTGAGCTGATTCTGGTAGACGGCAACCGGTTTCATCCTTACAATTTTATTCCTCACCAATGCATTATAAAAGGAGATTCTAAAATTCTGTCTATTGCTGCGGCTTCTATTTTAGCTAAAAATTACAGGGACAAATTAATGATGGAACTTCACCACGAACACCCTGAATACGGATGGGATACGAATTTCGGATATGCCACAAAAAAACATCAGGAAGCTTTAATAAAGTTCGGGCCGACAAAGTACCACAGAAGATCATTTCGTTTGGATTACAGCATTCAGGAAGAATGTTGATTGAACAACAACTTATCGTATAAAAAAAAAGAAGCAATTGCCTCTCTTTTTTAGTTTATTGAATTATTTCTTTTTATTTCTCTGCTGCTCCTGATACTTTTGCTGTTCCTGAGCTTTTTCCATCATTTCTCTCATTCGCTTCTGAAATTTACCTTCAGTTTTAGGCTTTTCTTTATTCGCCTGAATCTGCGCATGGATTTTTTTCTCATCCAGGATAACATATTTAATTACTAGGATAATTAGAATGTTAATAGCATTCGATACAAAATAATACCATGAAAGACCGGATGCAGAAGTATTAAGGAAGAATAAGAAGGTAATAGGAAAAATATACATCAAGACTTTCATATTCGGCATACCTTCCTGCTGTGGCTGCTGCATATTTCCTGAAGTCATGATGGTATAAATTAAAATCACAATAGTACAAGCAATTGCAAAAACACTCAAGTGATCTCCAAGGAATGGAATCTTAAATGGCAGCTTAATCAAATCATCATAAGCCGTTAAATCTTTCGCAAACCAGAATCCCTGTCCTCTCAGATCGATAAAATTCGGGAAGAATCGGAATAAAGCATAGAAAATAGGAATCTGCACCAACGCAGGCAGACATCCTGCCATCTGATTTACCCCTGCTTTACGGTAAACTTCCATTGTAGCCTGCTGCTTCTTCATCGGATCGGCATCTTTCAGCTTGGCGTTTACTTCATCAATTTCAGGACGAATTACTCTCATCATGGCACTCAGCTTGTGCTGTTTGTACATGATTGGAGACAAGATCAGTTTAACAATAATCGTCATCAGGAAAATTACCCATCCTGCAGTGATCCCCCAATCTGCTATAATATTATACATCGGAATGAAGAAACCTCTGTTCATCCAGCCAATAAACGACCATCCGAGCGGAAGAATTTCATCAAAATTTTTATCGTACGACTTTAATAAAGGTAAATCCAACGGCATAAAATACCAGGTGAAATCCTGATTAAGCTCGCTTCCCGTCATCTGAACAAACCCTTCATAGTTCAGTTTTTTCAGATATTCTCCTTCTTCAATTGTTTCCTGGTTTCCTTTGCTTTGGGTAAATCCTGTTTTAGATTCAATTACAGAAGCAAAAAATTGTTGTTTTACACCAATCCAATTCAGGGTTTCTTTTTCTTCTTCCATGGATGTTCTTCCGTCATAATCATAATCTTCATAATTATTGAAAGCATAAGAGAATTCTGAGTGGGACTGTTCTTGAGCCCTTCCCTTTTCAAGATTTCTAACATTATAATCCCAGACAAAATCGGCTTTATTATCCGAAGTGATTTTAGCAAGACCTTGGGTTCTTACTTTAAAATCAAGGGTATATTTCGGAAGCAGCGTGTAGATAAACTGGATAACAGCACCATTATAATTAGCCGTCATCGTTACCATATTTCCGTTTACCGTAGGAGAAAATACAAGATCTTTGGTATTAATTACTTTCCCTGTTTTATCTTTAAACTGAAATCCGTAGTTCGAGTTGTTTTTGGTGATCAGGTACAGCGGAAGATCTGCCTTATCTGTTTTATGATCGTATGCTTTATACTCCGCAAGCTCCACCTTTGAAACCTGGCCCCCAAGACTGTTGAATTCTACCTTCAGCTCTTTGTTGGAGAGATTGGCTGTCTGAATGGCATTCGGAGTGACATTAGGATTGATATTGTTTGCCTGAGATGGTTTTACGGCATTTTTTACCTGCTCGGTTTTTTGCTGTTCAGCTTTTATCTGTTCTTCCTGAGATTGTTTGTTCTGAAAATAGAACATAAATCCGAAAAGCACCAAACATAAAACCGCAAAACTGATAATCTGACTTTTATCGAGTCCGTTGTTCTGTTGCATTTTATTTTAATTAAATTTTACCTGTTTTTATCTATAATACCTTTGTACTATATTTTAAGTCGACAAAAATACTGTTTTTTTATCAAACCTCTATACAATACTGTGTTACTATATAATAAACTCAGGCTGAGAATAATCAGTCTGAGTTTATCGTAAAGACGTTTTCAGTAATAAATTACTTTATAAAAACTATAAACCTTCAAGGTTTAGAATATCTTACTTACTTTGATGTACAAGCCTTAATAAAAGCTCTGAATAAAGGGTGCGGTGTTGCTACCGTACTTTTATATTCCGGGTGATACTGCACGCCCACATAGAAAGGGTGATCCGGCATCTCAAGAGCCTCAACCAGTCCGGTTTCAGGGTTTGTACCTGTTGCCAGGAAGCCGTTTTTCTCGAATTCACCGATGTAATCACTGTTGAATTCATATCTGTGACGGTGTCTTTCCGTAATATTTTTGGTTCCGTAAATATCATTTAGCTTAGAACCGTTTTTCAGAGCACATTTCCAAGCTCCTAAACGCATGGTTCCTCCTTTGTCTACTACATTTTTCTGTTCTTCCATTAATGAAATGACAGGATGTTCCGTGGAAGTATCGAATTCCATGGAGTTGGCTTTTGCGTAGCCTAAAACATTTCTGGCAAATTCTACCGTCATAATCTGCATTCCGAGACATATTCCCAACATTGGAACTTTATTCTCTCTTGCATATTGAGCCGTAAGAACCTTTCCTTCAATTCCTCTGTCGCCGAATCCGGGAGCAACAAGAATTCCGGAAACGCCGGCTAATGCTTCTTTAATATTTTCCTGGGATAAATCTCCGCTATAAACCCATCTGATTTTAACTTCCGTTTCAAGGTCTGCCCCTGCATGTTTGAAAGCCTCTGCAATGGAAATATAGGAATCCTGAAGAGAAACATATTTTCCAACCAATGCAATTTCAACCGATTTTTTAGGATTCTGGAATTTTTTTAAGAATGACTTCCAGTCTTTAAGATCGGCATCTTTATCGCTTTTTAAATCCAGCTCTTTAAGAACCACGTCGTCAAAGTTTTGTTTCTGAAGATACATCGGAACTTCATAGATTGTCTCCAGATCTTTACATTCAATTACATTATCTAGAGGAACGTTGCAGAACTGCGCCAGCTTCGCTCTCTGATCTTTCGGGATTTTATGCTCGGTACGGCAAACCAGCACATCTGCCATAATTCCGCTTTCCATCAGCTGACGAACGGAATGCTGGGAAGGTTTTGTTTTTAACTCTCCGCTGGAAGCAAGATATGGTAACAATGTCAAATGAATAACCATCGAATTTTTTTCGCCCAGTTCCCATTTCAGCTGGCGAACCGTTTCGATATATGGCAAAGATTCGATGTCTCCTACCGTTCCTCCGATTTCCGTGATGATGATATCGTAGTTCTGCTTGGATAAAATTTTAATTCTCCGCTTAATCTCGTTGGTGATATGAGGGATTACCTGAACTGTTTTCCCAAGAAAATCTCCCTTTCTTTCCTTTTCAATGACCGTCTGATAAATTTTCCCGGTGGTAACGTTGTTGTTTTGGGAAGTTGGAGCATCAAGGTAACGCTCGTAGTGACCTAAATCCAGATCCGTCTCCGCACCATCTTCGGTTACATAACATTCTCCGTGTTCGTATGGGTTCAAAGTTCCCGGGTCGATATTGATATAAGGATCAAGCTTTTGAATGGTAACGTTGAAGCCGCGTGATTTTAGCAGAAGTCCAAGAGAAGCCGAAACGATTCCCTTTCCCAAAGATGAAGTTACACCTCCTGTCACAAAGATGTACTTAGTATTCTTTTTACTCATTAGATTAGGTTTGTGCAAAGTTATGGGAAAAAGAGATACAAAGCAATTTTGTATTAAAATTTGATTATGTATTTTAGAACTATAAAGTTTAATAATGAAAATTCTTAATAAATTAGTTTATCTGAAAAATGTCGAACTTTTACCTGAAAATGGTTTATTATTAAAATTCGACAATCTATCAATCTGGAAAAATAATCATCTTAACACATATTTTACAGATCGTCATCATGATTATTACGAATGTATTTCTGTGCATTTTAAAGAAAATGTTTTAAACTACCATATGATTTTTAAAAAGCCTGATTGGAGAACAACTGTACATCGAAATTTCAGATCAGCTTCTAAATGTTTGGTATGCTGAATATTTTGACCACATTGAAGATAGAAATACCGTAGACCATCTCGAAGAAATTGAAATTGTAAATGCTAAGCTTGAAAATATGGACAAAACCGCTCAGGACTGGAAAAATGAATACATCAATTTAGAGAACATCTATCTTGATTTGCTCGGAGAGAACAAATAAAAAAGGTCTCCAGCAAACTGAAAACCTTTTTCTAAATCAAATTTATATATGAAAATTACTGCTTTATTAACTCAAAGTATAAGTTAACATCAACCTCTTTCGCAACACCGGCTCCCGTAGGATCGTATTTAATGTTGTAATCCAGACGGTTTACTTTAAATGATGCCTGGAAACCCATCACCTCTTTACCCTTCTGATTTTTGGTAACCCCACCGAAAGTAACGGGAACGCTTATTTCTTTAGTCACATCCTTAATCGTTAATTTTCCTTTAAAAATGTAGGAATTATTTTTTTCCTTAACTACTGAACCGGTTACAAACGTCATGGAAGGGAATTTTTCAGCATCGAAGAAATCTGCACTTTTCAAATGGTTGTCTCTCATCTCAACACCGGTGTTTATGGAGCCTACGATAACATTAAAGCTTAACTCCGCATTATCAAGAGTATTTCCTTTGGTAACAGCTTTACCATCAAACTTATCAAATCTTCCCTGCACAAAGCTGATCCCCATGTGTTTGATATTAAAATTAACGGACGAATGCATCGTATCTACCTGCCATTCGGTCTGTGCAAAGCCTGCAATACTTAAAAGGGTAAATACAAATGTTAAAAATATCTTTTTCATTATATCTATTTCTATTAAAATCATGATACAAAGGTAAATGTGTCATTATAATTTATCATTGATCTATGTTAGTTTTTTTGATTTTTAAAAATTAATTTTGAATAAAGCAAATTAAAAAGATACACAAAACAAAATGTAATTAATGAATTTAAATAAATTAATAAGCTGAACACATGTTCATCATTTGTTCCGTAAGGATTGAAGCCGGACAAGATTAAACAAATCAGATAAATGACTTCAAACAAAAATGCCATTCTTAGGATCGAATGATAATTCTTTTTAAATATGATAACTGTAATGAATGCCACAACGGAAACAAAACCACATTCTATAAGTATTAAAAATGGATGCATTCCAAAATTTCCTCCCGGTAATCTCATCATATATAGCATTAATACACTCAAAAAAAAGTTTATAAATGACATCAGCACAAAAATCTGAGCACTTTTAAGCAAAATATTTTTCATGCCTGAAAATTAACTAAAATTCGAAAGAATAATTCAAAAAAAATTTTGAACTTCGCAGTATGGCAAAACTTAAAACAGCATATTTCTGTCAGAACTGCGGAACACAATATTCCCAATGGATGGGGCAATGCAAAAACTGCGGACAATGGAATACCCTGGTGGAAGAAGTTGTTGAAAAAACCTCATCAAAAACACCACCGTTTTCAAAATCAAAACAGCACGTCATCAACATTATTGAAGTTGAGACCAGCGAAGAACCTAGGATCAAAACTCCCTCAGAAGAACTCAACCGCGTTTTGGGTGGCGGAATTGTTTTGGGATCTGTAACCCTCATTGGCGGCGAACCAGGAATCGGCAAGTCAACACTTCTTCTTCAGCTGGCTTTAAAAATGAAGAAAAAAGTTTTTTACGTTTCGGGAGAAGAAAGCGCCTCTCAAATTAAAATGCGTGCCGACCGATTAACAGATATTCAGAACCCGAATTGTTTTTTATTCACAGAAACCAATCTGGAGAAAATCCTCCACGAAGCCAAAAAACTGGAGCCGGATTTTGTAATCATCGATTCTATTCAGACACTCCAGTCTCAATTAATTGAAAGTTCGCCGGGAACAGTTTCACAAATTCGTGAATGCTCCAATGAAATTATTAAATATGCTAAAGAAAACAACGTTCCCGTATTTTTAGTAGGGCACATTACCAAAGACGGGCAAATTGCCGGACCAAAAGTTCTTGAACATATGGTAGATGTAGTGCTGAATTTTGACGGCGACAGGAATCATCTCTTCCGATTATTAAGAGCCAATAAAAACCGTTTCGGATCTACTTCCGAGATCGGGATTTATGAAATGATTTCACAAGGTTTAAAGGAAATTAAAAATCCTTCTGAAATTTTAATCACGAAAAAATTTGAAGAACTTTCCGGAAATTCGGTTGCCGTAACGCTGGAAGGAAACCGCCCGATGCTGCTGGAAATTCAGGCATTGGTAAGTACTGCCGTCTATGGAACCCCACAAAGGAGTTCTACCGGTTTTGATGCCAAAAGACTGAATATGCTTCTCGCCGTTCTGGAAAAAAGGGCAGGTTTCCAACTCGGCGCAAAAGATGTTTTTCTCAACATCACAGGAGGTATAAAAACTGACGATCCGGCTTTGGATCTCGCAGTTATTGCGTCCATCCTTTCCTCCAATGAAGATATTGCTATTTCAGAACATTATTGCTTTGCTGGGGAAATCGGTTTGAGTGGTGAGATCCGTCCTATTGCACAGGCAGAACAACGCATAACTGAAGCTGAAAAATTAGGCTACGAGAAAATTTTCATTTCTAATCTAAATAAACTCTCCAAGAAGAAATTCGGAATTACAATAGAAGAAGTAAGTAAAATTGAGGATTTCCACGAACGCCTTTTCTAAGGGTATTAGAGCTCTAAGCTCTAACACCCTTGCCTAAAACACACGCATGAAAAAAAATATTTACCCATTGGAGGCAGAATGCTTCTATCATATTTTCAACAGAGGAATTAACAGTCAGAGACTCTTTTTCGACGACAGGAATTATCATTATTTTATTAAGCTTATGAAGTCCAAAATATCCTGTATTGTAGACATATACGCTTATTGTCTGCTAAAAAATCATTTCCATTTTCTTGTTAAAATTAAATCAGAACAGGAAATACGAAGAATGTTTCCTCAAAAAGATACCATTGAAGTTTCCAAGATCATCAGTCAGCAGTTTTCCAATATGTTTAACAGCTATACCCAGGCTATTAATAAACATTACGGAAGAACAGGAAAGTTATTCGAGCTGCCTTTCAGAAGAAAACTTATAAGCACTCATGAGCAATTAATTAATACCATTCATTACATCCACAACAATCCGGTAAAACATGGAATTACGATGAACCCTGAAAACTATTGCCATTCTTCATTATTTACTATTAAAAATGGAATTGATGATCCGCTGTTATCTTTGGAAGCTATTAAAGCTTTGTTGGAAAACTAGCACTAGCGGAGCACTGTTAGAGCTTTGAGCTCTAACAGTGCTCCGCTGCAGGAAATTTCTTATCTTCACCTAATGAATTACCTGGCGCATTCCTTCCTTACCTTCACCGACGGACAGATCGTCGGACAGTTTCTTGAAGATTTTATACGGAATAAAGACCGTTTTTCTTTCCCGAAAGATATTCAGGACGGAATCACGCTGCACCGCGCCATTGACACTTTTACAGATGCACACCCCGCCATTCACGAAGCAAAAAAAGTTTTTTCGCCTTTGGTGAGATTGTACGCCGGAGCTTTTGTAGATGTGGCGATGGATTATTTTGTAGCGAATGATCTAAGGCTAAATTCTTTGGAAGGCTGGAAAAATCACTCCCAAAAGGTATATCGTATTTTACATGGAAATTATGAATTTCTTCCCGAAAATTTCAGAAGCATGTTTGTGAAAATGGAGGAAGGCGATTGGCTTTATAATTACCGTTATGAAGAAAACATCGGTTACAGCATGAGAAATGTTCTCAACCAAGCAAAATATTTGGATACCGACATTCCCGTTCATGAAGCTTTTCTGAAAAACAAAACTTTCCTTCACGAATGTTATGACAATTTTTTTCCTGACCTCATGGAACATGCAAAAGGCATCAACGTACTTTTACAGATGGAAAATTAATTTAGAACTGTTGAAACAAATAGCGATTCGGGTAGGTTAATTTTTCGCTTTTTCTTTCGCCATTCACAATAATATGAACAATATTAATCTGATCATCAAATAAATTATACAGAAAACTTACCGCAGTCTCCACTTTTTTAGGATTGTCTATTTTTTCAGATTCGAGGTAAATATTTACTGATTCATGATCTTCTTCATAACCTACAAAATTGATATTTAAGAATTTATTGTTGCTTTTGAGCTTAAAATATTCTGCGGAATAATTTTTCAATGCGTCGTTAAGCGGAGCTTTAAATTTAGAATCATTAAAATGCAGCGTTTTCTTATATTTTTCATTTAATCCGTTTTCCAGATCATCCAGAAAAAAGCGGCATGTAATTTCAAAAGTTTTGGATTTCTGATTATAATTGATTTCTACAGAACCAACATGATAAGGATGTTTTGCCTTTGTAAAAGAGAAAAATATGATTAAGACGGAAAAGAGGAAAAACAGTTTTTTCATTGTAATAATTCAAGGATTTTTTGTGGGTCTTGGCGCATATCGAAGAAAAGAAGAATTTGGATTTGTGAATCTTTGCGGAAAAACATTCTTACGTGCTTTTTGCCGATTAATACTGAACGAATATCTTTTGAATATTTTTGATAAAGACGAAATTTACCTTCCTTTAATTTATCTATTACCTTTTCAGCTTCATCTATAAACACGCCTATTTCTTTCTCCGTCCATGTTTGGGAAAGAAATTCAAGAATATTTTCATAACTCTCATTGGCTACTTTCGAGAATATAATTCGCATGCCTTTTTTCTTGCATTTGAAAAAAACTCTTCTTCCGATATCATATCCTTATCTTCCAGACGGTCTGCATAATCGGCCAGTTTATCAATAAACCATTTTGGAGTTCCATCTTCATAAAACTCTTCATCTTCTTTTACCGAAACAGATTTCACTCCTTTTATTTTCTCTAAAAGTTGCTTAATAAAAATAAAATCTTCAGCATTTTCTAATTCTATATTGACAAGCATACCATTTAATTTTATAACAAAGTTAAAATAAATTTTGTATCATCGCATTTCAAAAAAAAAATTGGAAAAATGCAGGATTTTTTATTCTATCTGAACCTCGGCTGGGAACACATTATTTCTTTGGATGCTCTCGATCATCAGCTTTTTGTGTTGGCACTAATCGCAGTATATTCATTTAATGATCTGAAGAAAATTTTAATTCTCATCACCGCATTTACCATCGGCCATTCAATAACATTAGCATTAAGCACTTTTGACATCATAAGAATCAATTCCGCATGGGTAGAATTCCTGATTCCGCTGACGATTGTTTTAACTTCCCTGAATAATATTTTTTTCAGAAATAAAAAGAAACCTCAAAATAATGCCAATTATTATTTAGCTTTAATTTTCGGACTTATCCACGGAATGGGGTTTGCAAATACCGCAAGGGTAATGATTGCCAAAAGCCAGAGTATTGCCGTTCCTCTTTTAGGATTTAATATCGGACTGGAACTTGGACAAATTGCCATAGTTTTCGGAATTTTAATGGTTCTGTTTATGTTACTTAAGGTTTTTAAAGTTAATCAGAAAGACTGGGTACTTTTCGTGTCTTCAGGGGTTTTTGCCTTATCCCTAAAAATGACATTAGAAAGAATTCCTTTCTAAAGCTGAAACATTTTCAACTATTCAGCTACTTATTATTATATTTGAAAATCTTTAAAACAATATCGGTTATGAAACTAAAAGTTGTTATACTTTCTCTTTCTGTATTTACCTATACAGGTTTCACCGCACAAAATATTCAGAATAACCCCGGGAGCAATCACGGAAATAAATTTGAACAGCTTGGAACTATTCTTCCAACACCAAACATTTATAGGTCTGCTTCAGGAGCACCCGGCCACGGATACTGGCAAAACAGGGCAGATTATAACATTACTGCATACCTTGACGAAGACAAAAGAAATCTTAAAGGTTCCGAAACCATAACCTATTACAACAATTCTCCGGACGATCTGGATTACATCTGGCTGCAATTGGATGAAAACCAACAGTCAAGCATAAAAAAGGCTGATTTTCCTTACTCTTCAACCCTTCCGAAAGCGTCAACCGATCAGCAATTACGCCCTACCGACCTTCCTGTATCGGATAACGGATATGGTGTAAACCTTGAAAAAGTAACAGACGGCTCCGGAAATCCTTTAAAATACACGGTAAATAAAACCATGATGCGTATTGATTTACCCAAAGTATTAAAAAAAGGTGAAAAATTCATTTTTAAGGTAGACTGGAACTACAACATTCCGAACAGAATGAAAATGGGTGGCCGTGGCGGTTACGAAAACTTCCCTGAAGACGGAAACGATCTTTACACGATGACGCAATGGTATCCTAGAATGTGCGTGTACAGTGATTTCCACGGTTGGCAGAATCACCAGTTTACGGGAAGAGGAGAATTCGCCCTTGTTTTCGGGAACTTTAAAGTTTCCATGAATGTTCCTGCAGATCATATCGTAGGCGGAACAGGAGAATGTAAAAACTACGACCAGGTGTTAACATCCGAGCAATTAGCTAGATATAATAAGTCTAAAACTTCAGCAGAACCTGTAGAAATCGTAACGCTGGATGAAGCGAAAAAAGCAGAGAAGAACCATTCAAAACAAAGAAAAACCTGGACGTTTGAAGCCAACGACGTAAGAGATTTTGCCTGGACTTCTTCCAGAAAATTTGTGTGGGACGGAATGGGTGTGCTCATTCCTGAAAACAACAACAAAGTAATGGCCATGAGTTTTTACCCGAAAGAAGCGTACAACTTATACAGAAAATACTCAACCAAAGCAGTAGCGCATACTATTAAAACGTATTCAGAATTTACCATTCCGTATCCGTATCCGGTGGCACAATCTGTAGAAGCAGCCAATGGAATGGAATACCCAATGATCTGTTTCAACTACGGAAGAACCGAAAAAGACGGAACCTATTCCGAGGGAATTAAAAACGGAATGCTGGGCGTAGTCATTCACGAAGTGGGCCATAATTTCTTCCCGATGATCATTAACTCCGATGAAAGACAATGGAGCTGGATGGATGAAGGGCTGAACACTTTTGTAGAATATCTTACCGAAGAAAGATGGGACAATAAATTTCCATCCAAAAGAGGGCCGGCATGGACCATTGTAGATTACATGAAACTTCCGAAAGATCAGCTGGAACCGATTATGTCGAACTCTGAAAACATTGTTCAGTTTGGCCCGAATGCCTATTCAAAGCCAGCTACAGGACTGAATATCCTTCGCGAAACCATTATGGGAAGAGAACTTTTTGATAAAGCTTTTAAAACCTATGCTAAAAGATGGGCTTTCAGGCATCCTGAGCCTGCAGATTTCTTCCGAACGATGGAAGATGCAAGTGGTGAAGACCTGGACTGGTTCTGGAGAGGATGGTTCTACGGAACAGATCCTGTAGATATCGCCATTGATAAGGTTACGATTGCAACTCCGGATCTTGAAACACCACCCAGACAAGCCAAAGAAACAAAATACAAAGTTGATAAGCCCGCTCTCAATGATTTTGATGATATTTCCAAAATCAGGAACAGAGAAGATAAAAACATTACATTCTATGTAGATAAGGATAGAGAAGCTCAGGATTTCTACTACAGATACGACAGAGGTCAGGAAAAAATTGACACTAATAAAGAATACACTTTCAAAACAGAAGGGACGGAATCTTTAACACAAAAAGAAAAAGACAAGTTTAAAAATATCACCGCTTATCAGATTGATTTCGTCAATAAAGGCGGACTGGTAATGCCTATTATTCTTGAATTTACTTTTGAAGACGGAACAAAACTTACCGATAAATCCTCTGCACAGATCTGGAGGTTAAATGAACAGAAAGTTTCTAAAACCTATTATTTCGATAAGAAATTAAAATCCGTTCAGCTTGATCCGATGAGAGAAACAGCCGATATTGATACCTCTAATAACTTCTGGAGTAATGACGGCGGAAATGCCCAAATTTCCAAATTTGAATTATTCAAACAGAAAGAAGGCGGTACTACCAGAGGTGCTTCCAATGGAAGGGTAAATCCTATGCAGGCTGCCGGGAAAAAGTAAACCAACGATATTAATAAAATAAAGGATTGCAAACTTGCAGTCCTTTTTTTCTGCCAAAATTTCCGCTCGACCAAAATAAGTCTGCCAAAATTTTATTTTCTACCGCTTGGCATACAATTAGCGAGTTACAAGACAGAATAATTAAAAAATTAAATATATTATGTCAGTAAACTTTAAACCATTAGCAGACAGAGTTTTGATCGAGCCGATCGCTGCAGAAACTAAAACAGCTTCAGGTATTATTATTCCGGACACCGCCAAAGAAAAGCCGCAGGAAGGTACCGTAGTGGCAGTTGGCCCCGGAAAAAAAGATGAGCCTACAACTGTTCAGGTAGGTGACAAAGTTCTCTACGGGAAATATTCAGGTTCTGAATTAAAGCTGGAAGGAAAAGATTATTTAATTGTAAAAGAAGGAGACTTACTAGGAATAATTGGCTAATAGCTTTTTGCTTCTGGCAGATGGCTTTCCAGCATTGAAATAGTAAATGAGAGATTTCAGGAAATTTGAAGTTTGGCAAATAAGCCATCAACTGACTTTAAAAATTTATACCTCAACCAAAAATTTTCCAAAGGAAGAAATATTTGGGTTGACCTCTCAAATCAGAAGATCATTTGCTTCCATAGGATATAATATTTCGGAGGGAAGCGGAAGAAATTCTGATAAAGAGTTTGCAAATTTCATCAATATTGCGCTGGGATCATCCAACGAAGCCGAAAACCAATTAATTCTTGCTAAAGATTTGGGTTACATTCAAGAAATTGATTATCAAAATCTTTTATCTGAATTAACAACCTTAAAAAAGAAGCTTGTAACCCTATGGAACAGGCTCAACGGAAATTAAAATCAAATTATAAAATCAAACATGCGAATCGCTAAAGCCAAAAGCCAAAAGCAATTCGCTAAAAGCAAAACAATATGGCAAAAGAAATAAAATTCGATATTGAATCAAGAGACGCTTTAAAAAGAGGGGTTGATGCATTGGCTAATGCAGTAAAAGTAACATTAGGTCCAAAAGGAAGAAATGTGGTCATCGAAAAATCTTTCGGTGCGCCTCACGTAACGAAGGACGGGGTTTCTGTTGCTAAAGAAATCGAACTTGAAGACAAAGTAGAAAACATGGGTGCTCAAATGGTGAAGGAAGTGGCTTCCAAAACCAATGACATCGCAGGAGACGGTACGACTACCGCTACAGTTTTAGCACAGGCTATCGTAAGAGAAGGTCTTAAAAACGTAGCAGCCGGAGCTAACCCAATGGATTTAAAAAGAGGAATCGACAAAGCAGTAACCGCTGTTGTTGAAAACCTTAAATCCCAGTCTAAAACTGTTGGTGATTCTACAGAAATGGTAAAACAGGTGGCTTCAGTATCTGCGAACAACGACGAAACCATCGGTGCTTTGATCGCTGAAGCGTTCGGAAAAGTAGGTAAAGAAGGAGTAATCACCGTAGAAGAGGCAAAAGGAATCGATACAACGGTAGACGTTGTAGAAGGGATGCAGTTTGACAGAGGATACCAGTCACCATATTTCGTGACCAACCCTGAAAAAATGCTGGCTGAATTAGAAAATCCATACATCCTTTTGGTTGAGAAAAAAATCTCTTCCATGAAAGAATTGCTTCCTGTACTTGAGCCGATTGCTCAGGGAGGTAAATCTCTATTGATCATCTCTGAAGAAGTAGAAGGTGAAGCATTGGCTACTTTGGTAGTTAACAAATTAAGAGGTTCTCTTAAAATTGCTGCCGTTAAAGCGCCTGGATTCGGGGACAGAAGAAAAGCAATGCTGGAAGATATCGCCATCTTAACTGGCGGACAGGTAATTTCTGAAGAGCAAGGTTTCACGATGGAAAACATCTCTTTGGATATGCTGGGAACTGCTGAAAAAGTTTCTATCGATAAAGACAACACAACGATCGTAAACGGTGGTGGTGAAGAAAGCAAGATCAAAGGAAGAGTAAACCAGATCAAAGCGCAGATGGAAACTACTACATCCGATTACGACAGAGAAAAGCTTCAGGAAAGATTGGCGAAGTTAGCCGGTGGTGTTGCTGTTCTTTACGTAGGTGCTGCTTCTGAAGTGGAAATGAAAGAGAAAAAAGACAGAGTGGATGATGCGCTTCACGCTACAAGAGCTGCCGTTGAAGAAGGTATCGTTGCAGGGGGTGGTGTTGCTTTGGTAAGAGCCATCTCTGCGTTGGAAAACCTTACAGGAATTAATTCTGACGAAACTACAGGTATCAAAATCGTGAGAAGAGCGATCGAAGAGCCATTGAGACAAATCGTTGCCAACGCAGGTGGTGAAGGTTCTGTAATCGTTGCGAAAGTGGCAGAAGGACAAGGTGACTTCGGATACAACGCAAAAACCGACGAGTATGTCAACATGCTTGAAGCAGGAATCATTGACCCTACGAAAGTAACAAGAGTAGCTCTTGAAAACGCAGCTTCCGTATCCGGAATGTTATTAACCACCGAGTGTGTAATCACTGAAGTGAAAAAAGACGAACCGGCTATGCCAATGGGCGGAGGAATGCCAGGAATGATGTAACAGTCTGCGACCGAGGCAATTTATATACTAACCGTTCTGATTTTCAGAGCGGTTTTTATTTTACGGTTTTACATAATAAATATTATTATAATATTTTAATTTAGCAAAAAATCACACTATAAGTATATAAAGATGTCAAAAAAAATAAATTCTTTATTCATTCCTATTAGAGTAAATCTAAGAAAGCATGGTGCAGAAATAGCTGAAGATGTTTTCTACAGATTTCACCCGGCAACATTAAATGTTGGTTCGGAGATTTGCGTATTTTGCATGACACAAAAGAATTTAACAAAAGAACATGTTCTTCCAAAATGGTTATTTCAAAATAAAACAAATATTGGGTTTGAAATAAGAGCAAATCAGCAATCAATTTCTTATTTAAAAAGTGTCGTCCCAGCATGCAATAATTGTAATAATTCAATTTTAGCAGAAATTGAAAAAAAAATAATTTTTATTTTAGAAAATCTTGAAAAAAATAAATATTATGATATTAGTGATTTAGAAAATATTATTCGATGGCTTGAGATTTTAGAATATAAACTTCAAGTGTTTTCTAATAGGTTAAAATACATAAAATACGCTAATGGACCTTTCTCCGATTTCGGGACACTACCCGTTGCTTGGATGAATTATTTTTGGGAGATGAGGCCTTTTAAAGCATTGAGTGATCTTAAATTTATGCAACGGAATATTTCTATTAAAAATAAATCGTCAAATTTAAACTCATTAATAATCTTTAAAACAAAGGAACCACATTTTGAGTTTTTTCATCAAAACTCTGAATATATTTTTATTAGTTTTCCAATGTACAATTATGCTATATTTTATTTTTCGAAAAAAATTTAAGAATACTAAAGACGCTCAATCCGAAGCAATTGAAATTATGAAAAAAATTCTTGACTAATCTAAAGCCTGTTATTAACCACAGAATGTGTGATCACTGAAGTGAAAAAAGACGAACCGGCCATGCCAATGGGCGGAGGAATGCCAGGAATGATGTAACACGGTCTCCGACCGAGGCAATTAATATACTAACCGTTCTGATTTTCAGAGCGTTTTTTTTGTTTAAATACGGCTTCCCGTAATGAAATATTATTTTAGTAATTTAATTTTACAAAGAAAGTTTATTAAAAACCAAAACAGACAATTTAATATACTAACTGATCTGATTTTCAGAGCGGTTTTTATTTTTTATTATTTTTTTAATTATATTTGAGAAAACTAATAACAAAACCATGAAACAACATCAAATGACTTTTTATTTTATACATCCTCAGTTATGTATTCATGTATTGCTTGACAATTTAACTACTTCATTTCATTTTTGTCACCAAAATCAGCATTCGATTTAATGTTTATTCTTTTGTTAATCACAAGAGTTTAATTTATAATAAATAATAATCAAACAATAACTAAGCTTACAATTTATTAAATCTAAAAAATGACAGAAACACCTAAAGTATTTATATCATATAGCTGGACAACACCTAAACACGAAGACTGGGTTATCAACCTTGCAGAAAGGCTTGTCTCAGATGGTATTGACGTAATTATTGACAAGTGGAATTTAAAAGAAGGTCAAGATAAATATGACTTCATGGAAACAATGGTTAAATCACCTGAAATTCAAAAGGTTCTAATAATTCTTGACAAAAAATATTCAGAAAAAGCAGAACTAAGAGCTGGCGGTGTCGGAACAGAAACACAAATCATAAGCCCGAAAATTTATGGTGACGTTTCTCAAGAAAAGTTTGTTCCTATTGTTGCTGAAAAAGATGAAAGTGGCAATGCATATGTTCCGACGTTTTTGGAAAGCAGAATATATATTGACTTATATGACGAAGATAAATTTGAGGAAAATTATGAAGCCTTACTAAGAAATATTTATCAGAGACCAGCATATAGCAAACCTAAGATTGGCAAAGCACCAAGTTATCTTTTTGAAGAAACACCAATGACACACAAAACTTCAATAATTATTAGAAGTTTTGATAATCAAATGTTAAAATCTCCTAAGAGAATAAATTCAATCCTTAGAGAATTCTTGGATGTTTTTTTTGAAGATTTGAAAGGTTATTCAGTAAACTTTTCAGGGTCTAGAGATGCTATGGTTTTAGGCAAGGTTATTCATGACAATATAATCTCCTACACACCATTACGAAATGACTTTATAAATTTTCTTGATAAACTTTTTAAATCGGAACTAGATTTTGATGTAGATATATTTATAAAATTTTTTGAAAAATTACCAATACTCAAAAGTCCACAAGATGACAGAAGCAGTTGGACAGCAGCTGAGTTTGAAAACTATAGGTTTTTTATTCATGAAATATTTATTTACACAATAGCTGTTGCATTAAAAAATGAAAAATATAAGTTTATTGAAGAAATATTTTACTCAGGATATTTCTTTCAAAGTAGACACGACTATAAAGTAGAAGCTCAAAGGTTTGATAAACTCTATAATTATGTTGAAATATTTGATCAGTTCTATCAACATACATATTCACAGAATTATTTTAGCCCGATGGCAGATTTAATTGTAAAGAGATTACCAGAAACCTTGAAACTTGATGAAATTGTAAATGCTGATCTATTAATTCATTACATTGCTTCACTAGAAAGTCTTAGATGGTTTCCAATAACTTACATTTACAACACAATAGACAGTGGTAAGTTTGAAGTATTTAACAGACTTGTATCGGTAAGACATTTTGAAAAAGTTAAGGCAATATTCAATGTTAGCTCTATAAAAGAATTACAAGAAAAGCTCTTGGCTGCTCAACAAAATAATAAAAGTCCTGATGGATTCGGTTATATAAATTCATTTGATAGAGTTATTCCTATTTATGACCTTATTGAAATTAACAAAATTGGAACTATTCGGTAATAAATAACTACTATAATTTTAAATTTTATGGATAGAAAACTTTCAACTTTTTCAAAATTTTTAATAGCATTTTTTGCTTTTTTATTGGTATTAATGATTGGTTATAATTTTATTTTTGTTGAGCCAATTGGTGTCTTAAAAAATAATAATCTAATACTAATTTTCATAATACTAATCATCATTCTCAGTGAATCATTTGATAATTTTTCAATAGGTAAATTTCTTACAATAAGCAGAAAACTTGAAGAATCTAAAAATGAAAATGAAAAATTAGAAAAGAAAAACGCACAATTAATAAACCAACTAATTTCAATAACAAGTAATGAACAGAAACAATCTAGTACAAATGTCTTTGGAGATTATTATACAGAGCGACCTAATAAACAAAAGAAAATAGATAACGAAAAAAATGTCAAAGAATTACTTGATCAAATTGGTAACTCAATTGTAATTGAGTCTATGGAAAATAACATAAAAAGCACATTGATTACAAAAGGGTTAGACACAACTTCTGAAACATCAACTGTATTAATAAGACATTTAGCTGGAACTCAACTACTATTAGGATTTGAGCGGACACATAAATACATATTTGGAAGTCAGTTAAATCTTTTACGTGAATTAAATTTAATTGCACCTGAAGGTTTTACCAAAAAGGAAATTGAAAATTTCTTTGAAAATGTAAAAGAAGAATTTCCAAATTCATTTTCCGGCTGGGACTTGAAAAAATATTTAGTTTATTTATTTTCTAACATTTTAATTGTCAAAAATGAAGATAAAATTCATATCACAAATTTAGGTCAGGAATATTTGAATTGGATTGATGAAAATAATATAAATGATAGAAAACCTCTTTAATCAATACTTTTAGTAAACTATTATAAACTAAATTACTTTATCAAATTTAAACGGTTCTTTCTCTCACATATTTACTCTCTTTGATACTTAAATACTACAAGCTCCTAAGCATAAAACTTCGGAGTTTATTATTCATCTAATCCAGAATAATACTCTTCAAAATCAAAAACTATATCAAATAATTCTTTGGGATGTATTCGTAATCCGGTTGCAATTTCAATAAAAGTACTCAGCTGGCAATCAATCTTATTGTTGGCAACATCACTTATTCTTGCAGCCGTAACATTGCATCTTTCAGAAATCTTAGAATAGGGAACGTCTCCTTTTATTTCTTTTATTTTTTCTGAAACCAGTTTTTTGATTTCATCCGTTTTAAACTCGTTCATAATTGCACTGTTTGGTGCAAATTGTAATTATTAAAATAAAAGATCATTACCGAATTCGGTAATATTAAAATATTTTTTTTACATTTGCCCAATAAATCAAGCTTTGAATAAAACACAAATTCTATATATTACCCTGGTTGGTACAGGCAGGAAGTTCAGAAATGATCGGGACTTCCGCCTTTACCGCCGGTAAACAACAAAAAACAGCACCATGATGAATTCAAGAAAAATTAAAATTCACACCCGGTACCAGAAAAGTACGCACCACCTCATCACCGTCCCGGAAATCCGGCTTAGAGGGAAATGGCTTGATGCGCTGGGTTTCGGGGAAGGCAAAACGGTACACATCCGGCAAAAGAAAAACAAGCTTACCATTACGGTTGCCAAATAGCCTATTGAAAACTGCATTTGGTTTCCCGCAAACTGCGGGAGACTTCCTGCAATTGCATTTGGTTTCCTGCAAGTTGTGGGAGACTTCCTGCAACTGCATTTGGTCATAAACAGACTTGTTTGTAACTTCCTGCAACTGCATTTTGTTTCCTGCAGATTGCGGGAGACTTCCTGCAATTGCAGTTGGTTTCCCGCAAGTTGTGCAAGACTTCCGCCGTTCTCCGGAGGTTCCTGCAAGTTGCGCGGGACTTCCGTACACCTCCGGAGCTTTCCTGCAGGTTGTGGGAAACTTCCGGAGACCTCCGTTGGTTTCCTGCAAGCTGTTGGAGACTTCCGTAGATCTCCGGAAGGGTAAAACAGGAGTGTTTGTAACCTCCGGATTTTTTAAAAATAAATTGTTTCTAATCCTATTGAGCCCACCTGTTTCCAAATTCACTACCTGAAAATTTCGGTTATTTCGTCAGGTAAAAATCTTATCTTGCGCCGAATTTAGAAGTAGAATATCCATCAATAAAAAACAATAACCATTCATGGAAAAAACAGACTTGTACGAAGCCTATTTTCAGGATAGCAGTAATTATTACCTGGAGCAGTTGAACTATTATGAGAAGGGTAAGAAATTCAGGTTTAATTTTTCTGCTGTACTATTCGGGGTATTCTGGTTTCTGTACAGGAAAATGTATCTGGAGTTTTTTGTGATTATCACCATCTTTTATGCCGAGTCTCAGTTTGAAAATTATGTTTTAGCAGAGCTGATCGGTACTGAGCAGGCCGAATTATTCAGTTTTGCTGTCGATATTATTCTTATGGTCACACTGGGGATTATCGGAAACAATCTATACCTCAAGAAAGCAAAAAGAATGGCAGAACAGGCACAAATAAGATTCGCCGATCCCGAACAGCAAAAAGAATTTCTTGCTAAAAAAGGAGGCACAAGCATTCTATTGGTAATGATTGCTTTTGCCCTGTTCGTTCTTACAGTTATCCTGCAGTCACAATAAATACGCTTGAATAGATTTGTGATCTGTAAGAACATCTATTGTATAATTTATTAATATTGTAAAAATTAAATAAACCAACCGGCTATTTTTCCACTCTCCGATTTTTAAGACATCAAAACTTTATACACACAACAATAATTAAATATCCGTATGCCCATCATTAGATATTCAGGACAAAAGAGCAAGACCCTCGAAGAATTCTACCAGGAATTAACGGGTGAAGATTCAACTTACACTGAAAATGAAACAGGAAAAGCAATGCTCGAATTTATTTCAATGGTCAACCAAACGTTCACAAAAACTATATTATATGGAGTGACTTCCCATTACAGGCTTGTCATACAGGCAACAGATAATTGGGAAGATGATTGGTATGTAACGGTTTATAGCTTAGGCGATAAAAGATTTTATTTTGAATACCGGATGCCTAAAGAACAGAGTCCCTGGAACTACGCAATTGTCAAAGGAAAAGCAAACACCATTGACGAGGCAAAAGACTTTCTCATCATTTCCATGACCGAGAGTAAAGGCTGGACAAACAATAAAGAATTAAAAAAACTTTATGACCAGCTAAAAGGCAGAAATACACAAAACAAGAACTTTACCTTGTGGCTGGAATTCGAAGAAGCTGATCCGGCAAACTGGGATAAAGAAAATGAATTCTGCAATATCCATGTTGATATGGAAGACGGGCGGCATTATGGCCTTAACGTTTGGACTTACAAGTTTCTGGAAAAGGCAGTTGGCGAAGACAAAAAAACCGGACAAAACCTGAACGGATTATACCAAAGACCGCCGGATTTATTTGTAAAGGAATTAACAAGAGCGTGCATTCAAAAAACTATTGACGATTTACTTACAATTGACGATTTAGAAAAGGTTTTGAACCCAAGTATTTGTAAGAAATGACCGATAACTTCTCTAGTTAGTTGTACGTGAAAATCGTATTAATTTTTACAACCCTACTCATCTGTTTAATCAGCCAAAAGAAATTTCAAACATAAATTTAGATATGGATAAAGTAAAATTCAAACATCATCTCTATGAAGCAACTAAGCTTTTATCTGAATTTACAAGGACACTTTGCTATAATGATCTTAAAGACAATTACCTATATTTAATAACCCCGAACTCGCGAACGGCTTATGAGCATTTGAGTGAAAAAGAAATTCTTATCTTAAAAACATGGAATCAATATGAAGGTAAACTTTTAACAGCTAAGCAGGTAATTGATCTTCTTCATCATGATAATAAAGTACCCGTGTGGATTGACATGACAATTTATGAGGCAAGACGTGATGTAACCGTAATAGATTTGTTTTGCAGCAGGCGGTTAAGAGATGAAACCGAATTGATGCATCCGGGAGTTCCTCCATTTCACGTACAGATTGCAATACCTCCAGACGATTTAAAAGCAGAAATAAACGGAAAATTTGATGTTAATTGGAAAAAAAAGCACGACGAAAACCAAAAACCTAAGGGAATTTTAAGTAGATTGAAAAAATTGATAAAGAAAAAATGATTCATGTGCATTTGTATTGAAGTCATTATAAATATCCGGTCTGCAATCTTTTAGTCAGAAAAAACAACATCAAAATACAGGCTCTGTGTCAAATTTTATATTTGTCATTTAGTAGTAATTACGAAAATTAAAAAATAACCTATGAAAAAAATACTCACGATTTCACTTGTGCTCTTATTATCCTTCTTCTCATTGGGCTGCGCCCAAAACCCGGAATCTAAAAACAAACCGGATTCCAAAGAAGAAGAGTTTAGTGAAATTATAGCTTTTGAGGATTATAACATTTCTATGCTGAGATTGATTGTTACTCCGGAAAAATACCATAATAAAACGGTCCAGATTATTGGATATTTGAATCTTGAGTTTGAAGGCAATGCTATTTATTTTCACCAGGAAGATTATGAAAAAGCATCATCAAGAAATGGGATGTGGGTTGATTTCAGTGGTGATTTAGCCCAGAAAGTAAATTTGGAAAAATACAATAAGAAATACGTAATTATAAAGGGAAAATTTGATATGAATTCAAGAGGACACATGGGAATGTTTGGTGGCACGATCAAAAATATATCCCGGCTTGATGTATGGAATTAAACAATGATTTAAAAAATTTCCCAAAAGACTGATCGTAATAAAGCTACCGGTTGGCGAGAGCATCTCACTCGTGCCTAAATACACAAGTTTCACTCAAACCCTACCCCGCTAAAACTATTAATCCTCAATATTCAGCCGCTTCAAAATAACCGTCCGCAAATGTTCTTCATGGGTATCACCCCAATTTCCCAACGCCGCAATGACGGGAATTAAGGTCTGCCCGAAATCCGTAAGGCTGTACTCTACTTTCGGCGGAACAACGGGATAGATTTTTTTGGTAATCAACTCATGGTCTTCCAGTTCTTTCAGCTGAATATTCAACACCCTTCTTGTTGCATCCGGAATTTTCCGCTGCAGTTCGCTGGGTCTCTGGTGTCCCTGATGAATAAACCACAGCAAACGGATTTTCCATTTGCCGTACAGCACTTCGCCAATCAGATCCAAGCCGCAGTTCAGGTTGGGTAAAATTTTCCTTTCATACATAAAGCAAATGTAAACCTATGTTCCAAATTGTGCAATAGGGGAAAAATTGTTCCCTATCCGAATCGTAATTCCGTACTTGTGAGGCGCGTACATAAGTCCCAACTTTGCCTAAACAAAACAAACAAAATGGAACAGCAATTTAATTTCAACAATGAACTGTCGGGCAAAATTGCCCTGGTAACGGGAGGTACAAAAGGAGCCGGAAGAGCCATCGCAGAAAGGCTTTTGCAGGCAGGCGCAACGGTCATCATTACCGCAAGGAACGCCCCACAGGATGAAAACAGCAGCCTGCATTTTATTGCAGCCGATTTAAGTAAATCAGAAGGCTCTCAAAAAGTAGTCGACGAAGTATTGTCAACCTATGGAAGACTGGACATTCTGGTGAACAACCTCGGATCTTCCGAAACACCTGCCGGAGGTTTTGCCGCCTTAACGGACGAAAACTGGGAATCAACCCTTCAGGCGAATCTGCTTGCTCCGGTTCGGCTGGACAGAGGGTTTTTACCGCAAATGATCGATCGGAAAAGCGGTGTAATTATTCACATCGCCTCGATTCAGGGAAAACTGCCGCTATATGATTCTACGCTGCCGTATGCCGCTGCGAAAGCCGGTTTGATTAATTACAGCAAAAGCTTGTCCAATGAAGTGACACCAAAAGGGATTCGCGTATTGACCGTTTCTCCGGGATGGATCAACACATCAGCATCAGTAGCCTGGCTGGGCGAAATTGCAAGAAATGCCAACAGTACGTTTGAAGAAGCTCAGCAGGGCGTCATGGATGCACTGGGCGGAATCCCTTACGGCAGACCCGCAGAACCGGAAGAAGTAGCAGAGTTTGTAGGATTTCTGGTTTCACCGAGAGCAAGTTATTTAACAGGAACCAATTATATAATCGACGGTGGAACCGTACCCACCATTTAATCAACCTAAAATTTTAATACAATGAATTTACCAGACGTAATCACAAAATTAGTGCAGGCGCAAAACAATTTCGACAGCACCGCATACGCCAATTGTTTTACCGAAACAGCCGTAGTGTTTGACGAAGGAAAAACGCACAACGGAAAAACAGAAATAAAAAGCTGGATCGATAAAGCCAATAAAGAATACCAGGCAACGATGGAACCATTAGATTATTCGGAAACCGAACATACGCTGAAAGCGGAAGTTGCTGGTAATTTCCCCGGAAGCCCGGCGATCCTTACCTATTATTATGAGTTTGAAGATGGATTGATCCGGTCTTTGAAAATCGTATAAATGCATTCAGTAAGTTAAAACCATCTGAAAAAAAAATGCTGTCCAAAAATTTTGGGCAGCGTTTTTTTCGCTACCACATAAATAGATATTTTTTTTGCTCCGGAGGAAAGTTTCATATTCAAAAACAAATTCATAAGTTTACAGGTTACTCAAAATTCAAACAAATCACAATGGAAAACAAAAAAGAGCAACACATTCCTGATGATGGTCCATTTTACCACGGAACTAAAGCTGACTTGAAAATCGGAGACCTCCTTACTGCCGGATTTGAATCGAATTATTATCCAGAGATTATCATGAACCACATCTATTTCACGGCACTGCAGAACGGCTCAGGCCTTGCCGCTGCACTGGCAAAAGGTGACGGAAAAGAGCGGATTTATATCGTAGAACCCACCGGAGCATTTGAAAACGATCCGAATGTTACCGATAAGAAATTTCCCGGGAATCCTACCCGATCCTATCGCAGTACAGCTCCCTTAAAAGTTGTGGGCGAAGTGACAGAATGGATCAGGCTTACCGATGATGAACTTCAAAGCTGGAAAGAAAGAATTGCCCAGCTAAGGGAAAATCCTGATGCAGAGATTATCAATTAATTTCTATTAAAATCTACCCTATGGAAAATAAAAACTATGAAAGGATCTTCAATATGTCTTTCGCAGGAGTTTATCCTCATTATATTGCAAAAGCGGAAAAGAAAGGCAGAACCAGGGAAGAAGTGCATACCATTATCTTCTGGCTTACAGGCTACGATGAAAAAAGTCTCCTGAAAATCCTTGAAAACAAAACAGACTTCAGGACTTTCTTTGCTGAAGCTCCGCAGATCAACCCTAAGGTATCACTCATCAAAGGCATTATCTGCGGTTATCGTGTAGAAGAAATTGAGAACGAGCTGATGCGGAACATCCGTTATCTTGATAAGCTCATTGATGAACTGGCAAAAGGTAAAAAAATGGAGAAAATTTTAAGGACGGAACCATAAATAAAGCAGATAAATTTTCGATTTTTCACCATCAGGTATTTATAGACAGCCATGAAACCGGAAAGAATTTGAAATAATATGTTTTCATAAAATGTAAAGCCCGGTGCAGACGATTTCCATAAAGGTACTTTTAATGAAATTTTGTTTGACAGACAAGAAGTGAGCAAACTTACAAACAGAAACGCTAATCAATTTAATATCAGTTGATTTCATGATTAATTTTGATATAGGAACAATCATCCGGAAAAAGTATACAACAATCCTGAATTTGTATTAACAAAAAAGTATTTTTCCTGATGATATTTGCATAATAATTTAATACCAAATGGATAAAAAAGTAATTTTAATCACCGGGGCAAGCTCGGGAATGGGTAAAGAAACAGCAAAAGCACTTATTAAAGAAGGCCACGCAGTATACACCGTTGCAAGACGTATTGACCAGATGCAGGATCTGAAAATTTTAGGAGGGCATCCCATTCAAATGGATATAACTAACGGGAATGATATTCAAAACGTTGTAGATATTATTATTGAAAAAGAAGGAAAGATTGATGTCTTATGGAATAATGCAGGTTATGGGCTGTATGGTTCTGTTGAAGACATTCCCATTGAAGAAGCAAGACAACAATTTGAGGTAAATCTTTTCGGATTGGCCGCTATTACACAAAAAGTAATTCCCTATATGCGGAAAGCAAATGCAGGTACCATTATCAACACTTCTTCCATGGGCGGAAAAATGTATACTCCCCTGGGCGCCTGGTATCACGCAAGCAAACATGCTGTTGAAGGATTTAGCGACTGCTTACGGCTGGAGCTCAAACCGTTCAACATTCATGTGGTAGTATTGGAACCCGGAATTATTGTAACCGAATTTGGTGATGTTATGCTACAGAATATCAGCAAATTCTCTTCCCGGGGAGCGTATTCTTCATTAACCAATAAACTGATTGCCGCTACAAAAAAAATGTATGACAGCGGAAAAGGTTCAAAAACAACGGTGATTTCAGAAACTGTTGCTACCATTGTAAATGCAGACCAGCCTAAAACCAGGTACAGAGTCGGATTGTGGGCCAAACCAATGGTTTGGGTGAGAATATACCTGGGTGACAAGCTTTTCGATAAAATTGTAATGAGCCAGGTAAAGTAAATAAATTTTGCTTAAATTTTTGAAAATCATAATATATTCTTAAAATTAAAATACGCAGAACTAACCGATTAATATGTTAAATTACGATCAAGAATGAATCCGATCATCCATCTGAAGACAATTTCAGAAATAAATAAATTTGTACAAACCAAGACACAGCATCCGCTGGTTTCAGTTGTTGACTTCAGTGCTTCAAACGAATATTTAGAAGAAGGCATACGCATTAGCGCAGATTTTTATACCATAATGTTTAAAAATTACTGCTCCAATCAAATGAAATACGGCCGGCAGTCTATTGATTTCCAGGATGGGAATTTAATCTGTATTGCGCCGAAGCAGCTTATTACCCTTGATAATGAAATTGAGAAAAGAGAAGATACGATGGGGTGGGGATTATTTTTTCATCCCGATCTTCTTTATGGTACCGCATTGGGCAGTAAAATGAATGACTACACTTTTTTTTCATATGAAATATCTGAAGCCCTGCATTTATCGGAAAAAGAAAAACAGACGTTGTACGACTGCATACAGAAAATAGAAACAGAACTACACGAAAATATCGACCAGCATAGCCAGAATCTCATCGTAACAAACATAGAACTCCTGCTCAACTACTGTTTACGGTATTACGGCCGGCAATTTATCACCCGTAAAGGCATTAACTCAAATACCATCTCGCATGTAGAAAATCTTTTGAAAGAGTATTTCAGGTCTGATCAAATAAAAGAAAAAGGCTTGCCAACGGTGAAAGATCTTGCGGAAGCAGTACACTTATCTCCAAATTATTTAAGCGACTTACTCAAAAAAGAGACCGGGATGAATGCGCAGGATCATATTCATTATTATCTGATTAAAGAAGCTAAAAATATTCTTTTAAACACCAACTTTTCAATAGGAGAAGTAGCTTTTTCATTAGGTTTCGAATACCCGCAATATTTCAGTAAGCTTTTTAAGCAAAAAACAGGACATACACCGGTTGAATACAGGAACCTCAATTAAAGCAATCAAAACCTCATACAGCAAAAATCATCTCTTCATAAAGCCATACAACTTTTATCTAAATTATTCGTTAAAAATAAGTTATACATAAATAATTTTGAATATGTGTTTTTTGAGTATATTCGTACAAAAACTTACACATGCGACAAACTTTACTCTTTTTGCTGATGGCTTCAGGCGTCATTTCTGCACAAACAACAATTACAAAAGCCTTCAATGACCCTCTGAGCGGTGAAACTGCCAACTATTTATCTGTAACCGGAACTCCGGATAACTCGGCAACAGGTAGTGCTGCAACATTCAACAATGCATCATTAGTTTTTGGCCCGGCTTCTGTTACCAACTATTCCACCCCTACTTCAACAGAAGTTACCACCTTCCCGAATTCCACCTTAAAAATGGTGGCCCCAGGAAACACAGTGTATTACAAACAATCTGCTTCCAAACTGGAGATTACAGGATTAGCAATTACCGATGCTACGCTAAATCTTGCCTCAAATAACGGAACTTTTATTTCTTATCCGGCAGCCTTTGGCTATTCCGAGACGGATCAGGCACAGGGGACATTCAGTTCAACTGCTGCAAGCGGGCTATGCAAAGGGACAATCACGATTTCTGCTGATGCTTCAGGAACCCTTATTTTAGGTTCTGCTACGTACTCTAATGTTCTGAGAATTAAATCTGTACAGAATTTTAACCTGCACCTGCCAAATGATACCAGCTTTTTGTTCCCGATTGGCACTATTGTAAACACTTCTTATTCATATTATAACAGTACTTACAAATTTCCTTTGTTTACAACCATTCAGACGGTAATCAATGTTCCGCTGGCAGGAATTAACAACCAGACAACCAATGCTGCGCAGGCTTTAAATACAGTAAACCTCGCTACCCGGGAGTTTGCTGCGAAAGAAAAACTTACAATCTATCCTAATCCGGCTCAGGAATTTATTCAAATTAAAGGAGGGACAGAAAAGTACGCTGTAGCTAAAATCTATACGCTGGATGGCAGGCTTGTGGAAACTTCCGATATAAAATCCGGGAAAGTTCAGGTTTCAGCTCTTCCTGCCGCTTCTTACTTCATAGAGGTTTCAGGAAAAGACAATAAAAAGCCGGAGACTGCTAAGTTTATTAAAAAATAAAATGGTATAAGATCTTTATTCTACGGGATTCAGTAAGACTGCTTTTGCGTTGGAGTAAATTTAAAACTTATTCAATAATTCAATCAATCCGCACAGAAATTCTGTGCGGATTTTTAACATTCCTTTCTGCAAAATCACCATACACGAAAAACTTAATTTTTTAACATTAAAGTATATTTTTATTAAATATTTTGCCCGTTTTTTGCTTTTACCTGAATACACCCAATTACAAATATCAAAATCATGAAAAAATTCCTTCCCATTATTTTGTTTTCAACCCTTCCCTCTCTACAGGCACAGGAAATTCCTGCCGATCCTTCGGAAAAAATGAATATCATTAAAACAAATGTGACAGCTTATGCATTCAGAAATATAAATCTTACCTATGAAAGGGCCTTCACCCGCCGGTTTTCGGTTAACATGGGTTTTGGTACAATGCCTGAAGGAAAAGTTCCCTTTATCAATTCTTTTTTAAATGATGAAGACGAAAAAAGATTTCAGAATCTGGAAGCAAAGTCTTTTAACTTTACCATAGAAACCCGTTTTTATCTCGGCGCAGGATATGGTAAAGGCTTCTATATTGCTCCGTATTACCGTTATTCAAAAATCACATCCAATATATTTGATTTTTATTATGACTACACCTTCACCGGAACCACCTTTCAGATTCCTCTGAAAGGCTTGGGAAATACCAACGGAAACAGTGGTGGTATCATGGTGGGTACCCAGTTTTTCCTTACGCCGCGCCGCAACCTTGTACTCGATTTATGGATTGCAGGAGCACATTATGGGGTGGGAAAAGGAGATTTTACCATGACCAGCGATATCCCGCTTACGCCTGACATGCAGGCCGAGCTGAAAAGGGAAATTGAAAACCTTGATATTCCGTACGTAAATTATACCGTGGAAACCAACACCAACGGAGCACGTGTAATGATAGACGGCCCCTGGATTGGTTTCAGAACCGGATTATCTTTGGGATACCGATTTTAAAATTATATTAACATTAAAACATTCAATAAAAATATATCCATGAGCTTAGTTTAATATTTTTTTAACCTGCTAAACTTTTCTGTGAATATTTGAGAGCCTAACTTTGCACAAAATTTACATAATGAAGCAAGCGTTGGCAATTGTAATGATTTTTGTATCATTATTCGCTTTTAGTCAGCACGGAAGTACCGATACTGCACAGATTGTGTTACCCAACCGTTACAATAGTGTTGAAGCCCAGGCCAAACCATATGTTATTATGATCTCGGCAGATGGATTCCGGTATGATTATGCAAAGAAATACAATGCGTTGAATTTATTAAACTATTCTGGTGAAGGCATCCGGGCAAAAGCCATGATTCCTGGCTATCCCAGCATTACCTTCCCCAATCACTGGTCTTTAATCACAGGACTTTATCCTTCTCACCACGGTATTATTGACAATTATTTTTATGATTATAAGAGAAATGCGCCGTATGCGATGAGCGACAAAACCAATGCAGAAGATGGCAGCTGGTATGGTGGGCTTCCACTCTGGGGACTTGCAGAACAGCAGGGAATGCTTACGGCTTCTTTAATGTGGGTAGGCTCGGCAAGCGATGCAGGAGGAACACGCCCAACCTACTATTATCATTATCATGAAAAGTTTTCACCGGCAGAAAAAGTGGATAAAGTGATCAACTGGCTGAAACTCCCAACAGACAAACGGCCTCATTTTATCTCCCTATATTTTCCGGAAGCAGACGCCAGCGGACATCATTTCGGACCCGATGCGAAAGAAACGGAAGCCGCAGTACAGAAAGTAGATACAGCCATTGGCGAACTGGTAAAAAAAGTGAACGAACTTGGTCTGAAGAATGTAAACTTTATTTTTGTATCTGACCACGGAATGATAAAAGTGGATGGCAACAACCCCATTGAAATTCCGCAGATGCTGTTGGATAAAAATAGATTTGATATTTACAACTCCCAGACTTTGTTGAGGGTTTATGTTAAAAATCCTGCTGAAATTAAAAGCGTTTATAAAGAATTAAAAGCGTATAAAACCCTGGAATACGAAGTTTATTTAAATAAAAAATTTCCAAAACACCTGCATTTCTCCAAAAAAGATGATTACTATGGCAGAATAGGTCAGATTCTCCTCGTTCCTAAAGCCCCTAAAATATTTCTGGAAAAAGGAAAGAGGGCTTCGGCAGGAAAACATGGTTATGATCCGGCAACCGTTCCTGAAATGAAAGCCATATTCTTCGCATGGGGACCAGCATTCAAAAGCAATATGACTGTCGGCGAATTTGAAAATATAAACATTTATCCTCTTGTTGCCAATATACTGCATTTAAAAATAAGCAAGCCTGTCGATGGTAAAGCAAAAGTTTTAAAAAAAATCCTTGAAAACTATAAAAAGCAGTAACACCGATGACTGAGTTTTCATGCAGCACAGGTGTATTGTATGATAAATCTTAGTATAAGACTGTTAAATTTTTTATTTCTACACTATAGATTATAATACCAATTTTACCACTACCGTAAAATCTGTGCCTAAAAGCGGCATTATTTATTTAGTTAAATTTAAATTGATTCATGATCAAACATATAGATCCATCGTTAGATTCCCTTTAAATTACTACATTTAATAAACATAATTTTGTTGGATGACAACACAGCAGCATAAAGGAATTCACACCTTTCAGACATCTTTCGGGACGATTTCAGCCATAAAGGAAAACAGCGTTATCAGGGCCAAAAGCATCCGTTATGCCCGGTCTCAAAGATTTAAAAAACCTGAACTTTTAGAATATCTGGGAAACCACGAAATCCCGGATAAAACCCCGGTATGTCCACAAAATATAAGTCCGCTGCTGGACAGATTAATCCAGAAAACCGAAGTGAAACAATTTGTACCGGATGAATCTCCTCAATTTCTTACCATTACAAGACCTGAGCATTTTTATGATGATGAAAAACTGCCTGTTATTGTATGGATTCACGGCGGATCTTACGAAATAGGATGCGGTGATCTGCCCACCTCTGATCCTTCCGTGTGGGTAAAGGAACAGGATATCATTGTTGTTTCGATTTCTTACCGGCTGGGGCTTTTCGGATTTTTGGGAGGTGATGAGGAAAGGCCGCCCAATTTGGGACTGTATGATATAATTGCCGCTTTGCAATGGATAAAAAAATATATATGTGAATTTGGCGGAGATCCTGAAAACATCACCCTGTTCGGGCAGTCTTCCGGAGGTGATGCTATTGCCCACCTTATGATCTCGGAGGGAACAGATCATTTGTTTCGCCGGGCTATTATCCATAGTGCGCCATTGGGCTTTAGAATCAACAGGCAGAAAATGTCATCTGAATTTTTCAGGAAAACCGATTTTTTGAAAGGTGAACCGGATCCTTTAAAAATGGTGGAAAGCTATTCGGATTTTTTACCTTCTTTCAGAAAATACGGACTGAAAACATCCATGCCGTTTTGTACACAATACGGTCATCCTCCATTATGCAGAGAAGAAAAAGCCTTAGAAAAATGGCAACAAAATGCAGGAAAATATGATGTTTTAATTGGCTCAAATAAGGATGAAACAGCTTTTTATGTAAAAACCGCTCAAACAGGAATCTACACATACCTTCCTCATAGGATTTTGAATAAGATTGTGAGAAAAACCACGGAGTCGATCTATGAAAAACCGGCGAAAACCTTTGCAGAAAATCTTGCAGCCGGTGGCGGGAATGTGTATCAGTTTGTTATTCAATCTAAATTAAAAAATAATTACATCGGTGCATCTCACTGTGTAGATCTGCCTTTGATATTTGAAAACAAAGAAGCCTGGCAATCAGCAGAATTGCTAAAAGATGTTCCATGGGAATATATTCAGGAAAATGGACAAAAGCTTCGCGCACTCTGGGCAGAATTTGCCAGAACCGGAGTTATTTCGGAAGACTCTGAAAGACCTGAAATCCTTAAGCTTAAAAAAGTTAAGAATTAAAAAGGAATTATTCATCCTAAAAAATACCCGCAAGGTTTGTCATTCGGCAGAGTGTTACCTCTTATAAGAAATGACAAAACTTACGGATGATCATTATAAATATTGTTGGTTTTGCAGTTACTAAGGCTACTCTTCGATCCAGACACTTACATTACCTGCTGGAACCGGAAAATTCCCCCAGCCGTTTTCGTCGATCGTTACTTTATCCTCAAACCTTCCCAATACGTCATAAAAAGTTTTCCCGATATATTTTTCGCCCATTTCCATGGGTTTTTCATACGCTTCTTTGTTGCTGAGCACTACCGCACAACCGGAATGTTCATCATCCCCTTCACGAACCCATCCAAGACAGTTGGCATCTTCAAAATAATCACGCTGTTCTCCGTACGCATGATCTTTTCTAGCCTTCAGCATTTCTTCAATTCCGTCTACTTTATCCAGAAATATTTCCTGGTCATTGCCTTCACGGTCTTTATCAACATAATGCGCACCATACAAATCCGGATAAAACACACATGGATATCCGTCTTTGCGAAGCAGGATGAGAGCATATGCTAAAGGTTTGAACCACTGCTCTACCGGAGCTTCCAGATCCTGTAACGGCTGCGTGTCGTGATTATCAACCAAACTCACCGAATGCAGAGGATCTGCCTGGGTAAGCGTTTCATCGAAAATCCTTCGCAAATCGTAAGAGTCGCCTTCGTTGGAAGCATTGTGGAAATTATTCTGTAAAGAGCTGTCGAAAAGGCTCATGCAGCCTTCCGTAACATCAATGTATTTCTGAAGAAGACCCAGGTATCCCGGCGCCCAGTATTCTCCTACCGCAAAAATATTTTTACCGGAGTTGGATCGCAGCAGCGTAAGCCATTCTTTATAAAAATCAAATGAAATATGTTTCAGGGCATCCAGCCTTACGCCGTCGAAATCGGTTTCATCAAAATACCATTTTGCCCAGTTATTGAGCTCCTCCCGGACGAAAGGATTGCGGTGCTCGACATCATTGAACATCAAGTAATCATAGTTTCCTTTCTCATCATCAATCATTTCTTCCCAGTCGGTTCCGTATTCATTTTTAATTTTAAAAATATGGGAATCCATTCCTTCTGCGTAATCTACGCCGCTGAAGCAGGTATAATTCCATTCAAAATCAGAATATTTTTTACCCCGGCCGGGAAAAGTAAATTTAGTGTAAGACTGTATTTCGATCTCGCCTGAAATAATTTTATCTCTGTTTTCCTCATCTACTTTCAGAGCTTTGAATGTTTCAAGTTCATCTCCCCCGGCCTTGTGGCCAAGAACGATATCAACAATCACCTTGATGTTTTGTTCTTTTAAAGCTTTGATGGCTTTTATGTAGTCTTCTTTTGTTCCGTATTTAGTAGGGACGGTTCCTTTCTGGTCAAATTCTCCCAGATCGTAAAGATCATAAGCATCGTAACCTATTGAGAGACCTCCTGCTGTTCCTTTGTAAGCGGGAGGAAACCATACAGATGTAATTCCTAATTCAGCCAGATATTGTGCGTTTTTTTCTGCTTCTTTCCACAGTTTTCCATCTCCTTCGGAATACCAGTGAAAAAATTGAATCATCGTTTCATTCATAAAATTGTAAATTTGGTTACTACAATATAATGAAAATTTCCGAGATTATTGGTCTTCAAATTCTTTGAACGGAATTTTTAGTTGAACCGACACCAGCTTTTTCTCGTCGGTATTGAGTTGGGAAAGGGATAAACCGAGCAACCGAACGGGTTTATCGAACGGGCGCAATTCCCAAAGCTGTTTACCGGTATTGAAATATTGTTCTGCGGAGGAGAAATATTCTTCCCGGGTAATGCTTCTTGTAAAAAGGGAAAAATCTTTGTATTTAATTTTAAGGGTAAGCGTCCGTCCGAAAATATTATTTTTCTGAAGACGGTTTTGAAGCTCTTCACTCAGGCTCTTTAATTTTTCATCGATCTGCTGCTCATCAAAAAGATCTTCAAAAAAGGTTCTTTCTACTGCAACGCTTTTCTGGATACGATGAGGCTTTACTTCTGAATGATGAATGCCACGCACTACATTATAGTAATAAGCTCCCGATTTTCCGAACAGCCTTGTAAGGTCTTCAATAGATCTTTTCTTCAAATCTTTTCCTTTATAAATGCCTAAACTAAACATTTTATTCGCCGTCACCTTTCCTACCCCGTAAAATTTTTCAACCGGCAACTCTTCAAGAAAGCTTTCTACCTTATCCGGATGAATGGTTTTCTGACCATTGGGCTTATTAATATCCGAGGCTACTTTTGCTAAAAATTTGTTGATGGAAATTCCTGCGGAAGCCGTTAATCCCGTCTGTTCAAAAATCTTTTGACGGATTTCCCTTGCTATCTGATTAGCAGATTCTATTTCCTTTTTATTTTCCGTGACATCAAGATAAGCTTCATCTAAAGATAAAGGCTCTACCAGGTCGGTATATTCATAAAAAATTTCCCGTATTTTTCTTGAAATTTCCTTATACCGTTGAAATCTGGGTGAAACAAAAATAAGATGCGGGCATTTTTCTTTAGCCGTTTTACTGGGCATTGCAGACCGTACCCCGAATTTTCTGGCTTCATAGCTTGCCGCAGCCACAACACCCCGGTGCTCTCCTCCAACCGCAATAGCTTTGCCTTTCAAAGCAGGATTATCATGCTGTTCTACAGAAGCATAGAATGCATCCATATCAACATGAATAATTTTACGAAGGGGAAAAGAAGAATCCATACCGCAAAGATATGGATTCATTTATTCTTTAATTTAGATTAATTTCTTTTGTCTTGAATTCTTTAATCGCAAGGATAAACTAAAGTTTATAAAATAAAATGTTTTTTAAGATAAACAATGCCGTTTCACTAATTTACGAAATACAATCAAATAAATCTGTCTTACTTTATTAAGCGAAGCACCTTTGTAAATTAAACAACATATAAGATAAAAACTTTGTTTACTTTGCGGCAAAAATAAATCATTTCAAAAGCTTATCAATTGTTGCCTGGAGATCGGGATCTTCAGGTGAGATGGCGTAATATTTGGCGATGGCAGACTTCTGATCGATCACCATGTACCTTGGGATCCAGTTGAGATCAATATAGTTGTTGAAATCGTTTTTCCATCCGGAAGCGAACCAATAGTTTTCTTTGTCTTTCATTTCAAATTTTTCCAGGCTTTTTTCGAAACCTTCTTTGGAACGGTCTAATGAAAGGAAAACAAAATCAATATTTTTATTGTTATCTTCCAATTCTTTGGCTTTCGGAAGCGCTTTTAAACAATCCCTGCACCATCCTGCCCAAAAATCAAGGACTAAAACTTTTCCTTTATGCTGATCCAGGATTTGCTGTATGGTAACAGTCTTCCCATCTTCATTTTCTACTTTCTGAAGCAGTGCTTTTTTGGAAAAACTTGTTTTAAGCACTTCGGGAGCCTGCTGGGAGCAGCTTAGTCCGAAAATTCCGATCATGAATAATAAAAACAGTTTCTTCATTTTAAAAATCATTTTTGCAAAGCTAAACAATGAAAAGCAATTTTTAAGAAGTTTTTTATAAATTAGGAAAAATCCGGATTATTGAGAATTTCTATTAATATTAATTTAACATTCATATTCTTTTACCAAACCTTTTATTATAGCAATTACATTAGGCATTGCTTTGTTGGCTGCATTCAGAACTTCTTCGTGGGAAACGGAGAAGGCGATATCGGAACCGCCCAGATCTGTAATGACGGAGATCCCGAAAACATTCATTTCCATATGCCTTGCAACAATAACTTCAGGAACGGTACTCATTCCTACCATATCGCCGCCGATGGCTTTTATCATTCCGTATTCCGCAGGGGTTTCAAAAGTAGGACCTTGCAGTGCCACATAGATTCCCTGGTGAATATTGATGCTATTTTCAGAAGCTACTTTTTCGGCAACAGAAATCATTTTTTTGCTGTATGCTTCGCTCATATCCACAAATCGTGGCCCGAAAGAATCGATGTTCCTTCCCCGAAGCGGATGTTCCGGCATCATGTTGATATGATCTTTGATGATGGCAATATCTGCAATTTTATATTGAGAATTTATGCCGCCGGAAGCATTCGAAAGAATCAGGTTTTTAATTCCTAAAAGATGAAAAACCCTTATCGGCAGCACCACGTTTTCCATAGAATGACCTTCATAATAATGAAAGCGGCCGCTCATCATCAAAACTTTTTTTCCTTCCAGCCTTCCGTATATTAACTTCCCGGTGTGGCCTGCAACTGTTGCTTGCGGAAATTCAGGGATTTCAGAATATTTTAAGATATGAATTGTTTCCACCTCATCTTGGAGCTTTCCCAGTCCTGAGCCCAGAACAATAGCAAAATCAGGAGTATCATTAATAACATCCTGTATAAAGGCCGCTATTTTCTTAATTTTTTCTAACATAATCCAGAATGATTTGGTTAAATTCTTCCTTCTTGTCAATGATTACATTGATAGGCCAGTAATAGACAATATCTCTAAGGTAATCAAAGGTTTTAAGGCGTACATAGTCTTTTTCAGTCGTCAAGATTAGTTTATATTCGCCTAATTTCTTATACTCTGCCACAATATTTTTAATATCTGCTTCCGTAAAGTTGTGATGATCCCGGAATTTTAAATGCTTTACTCTTTGCGAAAATTTAGCAAGATGATTCAGCAAAGGTTTGGGGTTTGCAATTCCCGTAATGAGAAGAATATCATAATAATTCAGGTTGTTATCCGGAAGCATTTTTTCTTTTCCGTACACATTTTCGTCGTAGCCAATGGATGAGAAAAATACTTTCTGACGCTCGGAAGGCCTTATCCTTGAAATATAATATTGCTTGGTTTCTTCAGTAAGCTCGTCGGGACATTTGCTGACCATAACGATGTCCGCTCTTTTAGCTCCCGCTCTTGATTCCCTTAAATCTCCCGCAGGAAGCAGGTGGTCTTTAAAATAAGGATCATTAAAATCGGTCATCATAATAGTGAAGCCGGGCTTTATTGCTCTGTGCTGCATGGCATCATCTAATACCAGAACATCCAGGTCCATATCGGAAATTACTTTTTTGGCTCCGGGAACTCTTTCTTCGGAAACGGCAATAACAAATCGATTTTTAAAACGTTCGAAAAGCTGCATGGCTTCATCGCCTACCATTTTGTAGTTGCTCTCATAGTTGGTAACGGCGTAGCCTTTTGTGAGCCTACCGTACCCTCTTGAAAGCACTCCGGTTCTGTAATGTTTAGACAAAAACTGCGCAAGATACATTACCATAGGGGATTTTCCGCTTCCGCCTACAGAAAGGTTACCGACACATATGATCGGTGTTCTGAATTTTGTCGATTTAAAGATTCCCAGATCATACATTGTGTTCCGGATACCCGTTACCATGCGATAACCTAGAGAAAAGGGATAAAGGTACCATCTTTTCATACCTTGCAAAAATAGGAATTTTCGCATGGATTTTCCTTACTATGGTATCTACTTTTCGAGATTTATTTTAAATATTTTTTTAATCTTAATTGTAAATTGTAATTATTTTACTATTGAGATTTTAAACGAGTTTAAGGATTTATAAGATGTATGGCTAAATTGCTTATTTGTGTATCTTAAGTTAATAGGATTAAATTTCAGCAAGAAATTTGAAACGGTTTTAAATTATGTTGATAATTATCACTTAATTGAAGTAATTTTGCGTAGTTATTTTATTACAGTGAGGTATTTTATAGAATTTTCTTACAACGGCAAAAATTATTTCGGCTATCAGATTCAGCCGAATGCTATTTCCGTTCAGGAAGAAATGGAAAAAGCACTTTCTACAATATTAAGGGAAGAAATCAAAACGACAGGAGCCGGAAGAACGGATACCGGTGTGCATGCAAAGAAAATTTTCGCCCATTTTGATACAGCAAAAATTCTTGACCAAGACCTGCCAAAAAGATTAAACAGCTTTCTTCCGCCAGATATTTCGGTGAAAAGAATTTTTCCGGTAAAGGATGATTTTCATGCAAGATTTGACGCTACGTACAGAACTTATGAATACTATATTTCTCTTGAAAAAAACCCGTTCACAGAAGAATCTGCATGGCAGCACTGGAGAAGACCGCTCGATATCAACAGAATGAATGAAGCCTGTAAAATTTTATTTGAATACGAAGATTTTACAAGCTTTGCCAAACTTCATACCGATAATAAAACCAACCTCTGCAAAATCTATAAAGCAGAATGGGAACAAAACGGAAGCGAATTGAAGTTTACTGTTTCAGCCAACCGCTTCCTGAGAAATATGGTAAGGGCTATTGTAGGAACAATGGTGGACATAGGTGCCGGAAAATTAAAGCCCGAGGATCTCCGCAAAGTCATTGAAAATAAAAACAGGCACTCAGCGGGGACTTCTGCTCCTGCTCATGGGCTGTACCTGGTGGATGTGGGCTATGATTTTGATTGCTCTAAACCTCAATAAAATAAACCTTCAAGATTTTTGAAACCCCTGAAGGTTGAGCAAATCGGGAAGCTTTATTTAGACTCAAATGACAATTGAGATATATATTTAATTTAAAAACTAAAACCATGGATGAAATCGAAAAACTTGCTTTCGCCCTTAATTATTTTGCCGGACTTACAGAGGAAGATTTCAAACTGTCTGAAGATTTCTGGTTTTCGAAAAAATACAAAAAAGGAGAATTCTACAATCTCCGCGGAACGGTTTGTACCTACTTTGGATTTATTGAAGATGGTGTTTTCCGCTCATATTCAATTGACGAAAAAACGGGCGAGGAGAAAAATGTGTTCTTATATTCAGCGAATGGTTTTGTGGTCTCTTTTAAAAGTTTTATTAATCAGATACCCTGCGATTACCATACCCAGGCTTTAACGGATGCTTCTATCATTTATATTAGATACACAGATCTGCTGAGCCTTTATCGTCAGTCGCACCGATGGGAGAAATTCGGGAGGCTCCTGGCTCAGGAAGCTTTCAATGTTACCATGAACAGAATTGAAGGTTTTTTATTTAAATCTGCCGAAGAACGCTATTTAGATCTTATTAAACAGCACCCTGATATTTTTAATAATGTTCCGCTATATCATATTTCCTCTTATCTGGGCATTCAGGGACCATCTCTGAGCAGAATCCGAAAAAGAATTTCGGGGAAGTAGTACGATTTTAACCGAGGTTAAAATTATCTTCATTTTATTCGCGGAACTTTGTATCATAATTTAAAACCAATTAAAAATAAAAGTTATGAAAACAAAAACTATCGTATTTATTCATGGATTATTTGTGAACAATACAAGCTGGAGAGAATGGAAAAATTACTTTGAAGCTCAGGGTTACACGGTACACACTCCTGCAAATCCGGGGCACAGCGGAGATCCGAGAGACTTAAAAAAGAACATTCCGGCAGATTTAAAAGAGGTTGGATTTGATGATGTGATTGCTCATTTATCTAAATTTATTGATACACTCCCGGAAAAGCCAATCGTAATTGGCCATTCATTTGGCGGACTGATGGTTCAAAAACTGATTGATATGGGCAAGGCTGTTGCCGGAGTAAGCATCGACGGCGCTCCACCAAAAAACATAATGGCTCCTTTTTCTACGGTAAAAATAGTGTGGCCCGTAGTAAACATCTTTAAAGGAAACACCGTGTTTATGGGCTCTAAAGAATGGTATCACAAAGCATTTTTTAACAATTACACTAAAGAAGAAAGCGATCAGTTATATGAAACTGTTGCTGTGCCGGAAAGCAGAAAGCTGGCCAAAGATCCTTTATTTAAATCTTCTGCAAAATTAGATTTAAAGAAACCGCATGAACCTTTATTGTTTATTGGAGGGGAGAATGACGCTATTTTCCCTGCAGAATTTTCCCGAAAAATAGCACAGGCTTATCAGGATAAAAACAGCATTGTTGATTTTAAAGCATTTCCGGGACGAAGCCACTTTATCGCAGGTGAGAAAAACTGGGAAGAAGTCGCACAATATGTTTTAGAATGGCTGAAGAAAGTAAATTAGATTTTTCAACAAACCCTGAAGGTTTACATCAATTTAATCATCAATACTATAAATGACACCGATCTGAAATTTTCTATGACTATTTCCGTGCCTTGTAAAGCTTGTCAATTCAGAAAGTCTTATTTTTGCAAAGAATTTTAATGTAATTCTTTCTTCAATTCGTACAATGAAAAAACAAGATACCTGGGGAATTATCAAAAGGCTGTTCTTTATCGGAATGAAATTCCGTTCCTGGTTCATCCTTACGCTGATTATCTCCATCATACTGGCTATGGTTTCTACCTACAGGCCTTATCTTACCATGGAAGTGGTGGATAATGACATCACCAAGCTGAAAGATAAGGCTTTAATGATGAAACACATCTACATTTTGGTAGGTTTGGTTTTCGCAGAAACTGTTTTAAACTTTTTTCTGGTTTATTTTTCTAACTACATCTCACAGAATGTCATCAGGGATATCAGGCAAAGGTTATATAATAAACTCATTTATTTTAAAACTTCATTTTTTGATAAGACACCGATCGGGCAGCTGGTTACCAGAGCGGTAGGTGATGTTGAAACCATTGCCACCGTTTATACAGATGGTTTCCTGATGGTTTTCGGGGATATTTTGAGAATTGTTTTTGTGCTGGTAATGATGTTCAGTACCAATGTGCATCTCAGCTATATAACGCTGGCCATTCTTCCATTGATGGTTGTTATTACCCGATTTTTCCAGAAAAGACTGAAAAAAGCGTTTGGAGATGAAAGGAACTGGACTTCTCACCAAAACTCATTTGTTCAGGAAAGACTGGCGGGAATGCCGATCATTCAGGTATTCAACAGACAGGAATCTGAATTCAAAAAATTTGACGAGATCAACATCACGTTGAAAGGAGCATTGTTGAGAACGGTTTTTATCTTCTCCTTATTCTTTCCTGTTGTTGAATTAATTTCTTCGCTTTTCATTGGATTTATTCTTTTTTACGGAGGCTACATCACGATCAGCGCAGGTGTTGTGATCGCATTCATCCAATATATTTCAATGCTGATTCGTCCTTTGAGGCAGATTGCAGACCGTTTCAATAATATCCAGCGAGGTATTGTAGGAGCTGAAAGAGTTTTAGGATTGATGGATGAGGAAAATTCGATGCCAAATACAGGAACAGTGCAGAAGGATCATTTTGAAGGAAAAATTGAATTCCGGAACGTACATTTTGCTTATGATGAAAAGCAGGAGGTGCTAAAAGGAATTGATTTTACAGTAAACCCTGGAGAAACGGTTGCCATTGTTGGCGCTACCGGAGCGGGGAAATCGACGATTATCAGCCTGATTACAAGGCTTTACGATATTAATTCCGGAAATATTATTATTGATGATGTAGATCTGAAAGATTATGAACTTTACTGCCTCCGAAGCCATATCGGTGTGGTATTGCAGGATGTTTTCCTGTTCCACGGAAGCATTTTTGAAAATCTTTCATTTGGCGATGATTCCATTACGCTGGAGCAGATCAGAGCCGGAGCAAAGGAAATTGAAGTTGATGAATTTATTGAAAGCCTTCCCGGAGGATATGATTATGTAGTGAGCGAAAGAGGTTCTTCTATTTCCCTCGGACAAAGGCAGCTGCTATCGTTCCTGAGAGCGTATCTTTCAGACCCTAAGATTCTGATTCTGGATGAAGCTACCTCATCGATTGACCATGAAAGTGAAAAGCTGATCCAGAGAGCCACTGAAAAAATCACGAAAAACAGAACATCCATTATTATTGCACACCGGCTTTCCACCATTGAAAGAGCGGATAAGATTATCGTTATGGAACATGGTAAAATTGTGGAACAAGGAAAGCATCTTGAACTTCTGGATAAAAACGGATATTATGCAACATTGTACAAGGCGCAGCTGAGACATGAGGTAGAATTGGAAGAAGAAACTAAAAAATAATTAACACTAATAAGCTGATAATGATTATTTTATATTTAGAGTACACATATCTGCACTGCTTTTAAAAAATATCATGCTTAATTGATTATTATAGATGCAAGGAGTTTAGAATAGTAAGATCAGCCCTGCTCTAAGCCTATTTCACGTTAGCTACTTTATACAATAAGAGGTTAGAATCATTGGTGATCTAATCTCTTATTTTTTATTAAATATTATAACTTTTTTTAAGGGTAAGTCCGATTGTTAAAATATTTCTTGGCCTTTTAAAAATTGTGTTTAATTTTTTGTTGCTGAAATAAAAATACTTAAATTTTAATAAATTTATCAAAATGATTTAAAATCAGATAAATAATTACCGAAATACCAACCAATTACTATATTTATATGTAAAAAATCATTACCTTTATATTGATTTTCAAGTATACCCCTGAATTTTGGTAGGGTGTTTGATATAAAAATATAGTTTTAATTAAAATCCAAAAATAGATGAAAAATATCCAAGACGAATTTCAGGTTTTTAAAGATGAATTGAGAAAGTTGAATATCGAAGTTCAGAAAGTGGTAAAAGTAGGAAATGGGAGTATGGATTTCCATGAAGTGTTTTACAAATCGCCAAGATATGAAGATGTGAAGAGTGTATATGTCCAGAGACATAATCTGGATAATATCCTCCAAAAATTTAAGCAAGCTTATCATTAATAGAACCGCAGCTCAGATTCTCTGAGCTGCGGTCTTTTTATGACCTATTCTTTTAATCTTTATCAAGAGCAGATGTTTCCTTCGTGTCTTTCATTTGTGAGTAAACTACAAATGAGAAGAAAATACAAGCTGTGATGTACCAGTAAAAGTAATGTTCTACATTTTGCTGTTTAAACCACAATGCCAAGTACTCTGCTGTTCCTCCAAAAATCGCTACGGTTAATGCATAAGGCAATCCTACTCCCAAAGCTCTTACTTCTGAAGGAAAAAGTTCGGCCTTTACGACTGCATTAATGGATGTGTACCCACTCACGATCAGTAATGCTGCCATAATCAGAAAGAAAGCGCCCCACATGGAAGTGGTTGTACTCAATGCGTTCAGCAGCGGATAAGTGAACACCATTCCTAAAATCCCGAAGCACAGCAACAGGGGCCTTCTTCCTATTTTATCCGACAGGGCTCCGAAAACAGGCTGTAGACAGGCAAAAATAAAAAGCGAAATAAAAGAGATTAATGTAGATTGTTCTTTTGTAAGGTGAACGGTATTGACCAGAAATTTCTGCATGTAAGTGGTATAGGTGTAGAATGCAAGCGTTCCGCCCAAAGTGAGACCTACAACTGTCAGTAATGCTTTAGGATGTTTCAGTAATTCTTTTATGGTTCCTTTTTTATTTTCGCTAAGGTTTTTTTTGTTTTCGAAAGCCTCGGTTTCGTGGAGGTTTGCTCTTAAATATAATGCAATTACGGACAGTAATGCCCCGATAACGAAAGGAATTCTCCAGCCCCAGTTTTCAAGCTGGGTTTCCGTAAGTAATAATTTCTGTAAAATCAGCTGAATTCCAAGTGCGATCAGCTGTCCGCCAATCAGCGTTACATACTGAAAGCTGGAGTAAAATCCGCGTCTTTCGGAAGTTGCCATTTCGCTGAGATAGGTTGCAGAAACGCCGTATTCCCCTCCCACACTCAGTCCCTGCAAAAGACGGGCTATTAATAAAAGTAACGGCGCCAGAACTCCTATTGTATTATATGTTGGTGTTAAAGCAATTAACAGAGAGCCGAAGGACATGAGCAATACTGAAAAGGTCATGGCTTTTTTCCTTCCGATTCTGTCCGCAATGCTTCCGAAAAGCCATCCGCCTACGGGACGCATAAGAAACCCGACGGCAAAAATCCCCGCAGTATTTAGCAGCTGTGCGGTCATATCAGAATCGGGAAAGAATGAATTTGAAAAGTAAATGGCAAATGCTGCGTAAGCATACCAATCGTACCATTCAACAAGATTTCCGATGGATCCGCCTACAATAGCTTTGATTCTACCGGAAGTTGTAATTTGAGAAGTTTTCATACCGGAAAGATATTTCTTTTTCGATATATGGAAAAGATGCTTTGGTAAAAATTTTCTTTAAAATATAATGAAGGTAATCTGAATTATCAGTACGAAAACTTTAGTAAGTATGCTGATTATGGTAAATTTCGGGGCGGGGGGGGGGCCGCCCCCCCCCAAAAAAAATTTWAAA
>NZ_JAYLAA010000035.1:0-3856 GCF_035819015.1 Chryseobacterium salviniae
TGAGCGTGATTTCCTCCCCTAACCCCTCCAAAGGAGGGGGATCCGAGAACGTCAAAGGGGTTTTACTCGGAGGTTACACCCAGGCTGAAGGAAGAATAGAAAGTGATGATGAGACCTTCTGGATGCTGTATTTGGATCAGAATGGTAATGAACAGTGGCGAAAGCATGTGAAAGGAGAATCAAGGAAAAGGGAAGAAAGGCTTTCGGATATTAAATTGAACCGGGATGGCTCGATTGTTTTGGCCGGAACCAGTGCCGAAGAATTGGGGAAAGAGAACTGGAAGATCGTGAAGCTGGGAGATCAGCAGATTGACCAGTTGATTGTAAAGCAGGATATTAAAATTTACCCGAATCCGGTGAGTGAGTATGCGTATGTGGAGATTGGAATGGAAGATGGAAGCTGGAAGCTGGGTGACGGAAAGTCCGAGGCAGAAATTGTTGTGTATGATATGGGTGGAAGACAGCTTCAGAGCCTGAAAACGAAGAATAAAGTCACGAAGATCAACACGCAGAATTTGGTTCAGGGGGCGTATCTGGTGACCGTGAAAACGAATGATAAAACGGTGAGTGCTAAATTGATTAAAAAATAATAACACTAAATATATGATAAAAAAATATATACTGATAACATTATTGTATTCAACTGTATACAATAGCCAAACAGGTTCAAATGCCAATACGCTTGTACCTAATATCTTCCCTCCAAAGGCATCAGTAATGCCTATGTTTAGGATGGAGCAGATACCGGTCAATCTATCAACCGGTATCCCAGATATTTCACATAATCTTTTATCTACGGCTATTGATAACAATTTATCATACAGTTTTAAAATATCTTATCATCCTTCTCAGATGAGAGTAGAAGAAATCGGTACAGAGCTGGGCGTTGGCTGGTCCGCGTCCGACCTTGGAATCATTACAAGAACTGTTAACGGTACCAATGATGATAAAGCGTTATGGGGAATACTGGATAATCAGGTACTGATGCCTGGTAATAATTATGACGGAAACATTTATGCAAACTCCAGTGAATGGCTGAAAAAAAGAATTTACGAATCTTTATATTCAGGACAATATGATATTTTGAGTGATGAATATATGTTCAGTTTTCTAGGAAACAGCGGAAAGTTTGTTTTTGTATTTGAAGACGGAGCAATAAAACCTAAAATTTTAGGAACTGAAAAGAAATTTAAAATACAATATAGCAGAGATAATACCGCCAAACATTTTACCTCCTTTACCATCACGGATGACAAAGGATACAAATATATTTTTGATCTCTACGAATCGGATGCAAACATTGTAACATCTACCAGTGTTTCTCAAATTGCCGAATCAAGCAATATGCCTATACTCCCTCAAACAGAGTACAAAAACAACTGGCATTTGACAAGAATTGAAAATCCGTCGGAAAATACAGTCCTTAATGCAGAATATCAAATGTATAATTTTCCTGACTCTGAAATAAGAAGTACGGAATATAATCATATCGTAGATCAAAACATAAAAGATTATTATAAATATAAGGTTCTGCAAATGTTTCATCTTGATTACCTGCAGCCTTTATATAAAATGGATGTTATCACTAAAAAGAACAATACCTATAAACTTAAAAAAGTAAATATTCCGGAGCGGGCTGCAATCTATTATGATAAAACTACGATAAACGGACAGGATTTTCTAGATAAGATAAGACTTGTTGATGGTTATAATAGGCTTATTAATTCTTACAAATTTACTATCAGCCCTTCCGGCTCAAAATATGTTTTAAGCGGAGTGGTTAATGAGCAGGATAATAAATTAAATTATACTTTTTACTATAACGGAACTCTAATTGATGCGGACTCAAAAGAAAAAGATCATTGGGGGTATTATAATAACAATATGTCTTCTGACTGGTTTGACGTTGAACAATCTATGGAATATCCTTATGGTGCAGACAAAAACACCAATGCTCTGGCCATAACCAGAGGATCTCTCCATTATGAAATAACGCCAACCAAAGGAGTGGCTGAATATATATGGGAACCCAATACGTTCTCACAGATTGCCAATAAAACCATTGAACTTTATGATATTCCTGAAAATAGGATTCAGACTACCAGTATTTTCAATAAAGAGGCATTTAATAATCAGCCTTCAGATGAGATTATTTATGTAAATACCCCACAAAAAGTAATTGTTAATTTTAAAGCGATACAATATAACAATGTTGAGGATATTAAAAAATATACCTTGCAGCTAACACCCGTAAAGTACGATCAGCCTTTTAATCCCGATGTATTTATGCCAAATCCTGCCAGCTGTTATGAAGAAACATCAGCCAATACAAGCGGTGTCATTCGGGGGAAGCAATACATTACCCTTACTTCAGCGGCTCCTGCCCAGATTAATTTCTACGGACGGGGCCTTTATAAAATTTCTTTAGTGCATACTACACAGGATCTGCAATATAATATGGTAAAGTATAATATTGAAATTAATAAATATAAGCTGACGAATCTTTACAAATATTTATATGGTGGCGGATTGAGAATAAATCAGATCAATTTCTGGGACAGCACTTCCGGCATGGGCTTTCCAAATATCCCTAAACGTAAATTCTTATATTCGTATACAGATTTTAACGATCCTTCCAAATCCAGCGGAGTATTGAATAATACCCCGGTCTACTCCTATAACAGAACGGTAAATGAAAGTGAAAATAGTATGTGTCCGGGAGGAGCTTCAATAAACTATGATAAACTCACGGTTAATTATGGAGGCGTTCAGTATAAAACTTATGCCAACAATGCTGTTGTTCAGACAGCCAACCTTAATGGCTCTTTTGTTACCTACGGAAATGTTAAAGTCGTCGATTCTGAAGGGTATACTAAAAATTATTTTACAACTCCACTTGATTACGGCAACGACTATGATCCATTAAATTACAACTATCCTTTCATTCCTACTAAAAACCCTGAAAAAAAATACGGATTAATTAAGAAATCAGAAGTGTACAACAGTTCGAATATCCTCCAGGAGAGAGACACCTATACCTATACCATTGTAGAACCCGATATTTTTATCGGAGGTAAGGCTTATATACCAGGCGATGGAGGTTGTTTTGTGAAAAATTCTGCATATTCAGGTTTAATGAATTCTTATGAAGGATATCTTTCCATCACCGGAAACCACAATTTTAATATTGGCGGAGTATGCGGATTATTCGGAGGGTGTGGCGGATTTGCCAGCGTTCTTGATTCTAAGCCTGTTTATAAGAAAAATGTAATTCCTCTTTTGCAGCAGAAAACAGTAAATCAGTATCTTCCGAACGGAATATTGCAACAATCATCCACGTATGAATACAATTCCGATTACAACATTGCCAAAGAAAGCATTGAGAGTACAGATTTATCCATACAGGAGTCCTACTATAAATATGCTTTACAAACGAACAATCAAAAGCTGATAACTGCCAATATGATAGGCGTTCCATTGGAAACCGAGGTAAAGAAAAACGGCAAAACCATCTCCAAAACAGAAACAAAGTACGACAATCCGGCCCATTTATTTCCAACCTCTGTGCTTTCGTATGATCTGCGGACTACCGCTTCCACGGAAGTTACCTACGACCAATACGATTCCAAAGGCAACCTGCAGCAATACACCACCAAAGACGGCATCCCTACCGCTATTATCTGGGGCTACAACCAGACCCAGCCGATTGCTAAAATTGTGGGAGCTACCTATGCCCAGGTAAGCAGCCTGGCGGCGGCTACTATTTCAGCTTCGGATTTAGATGCCTCCAATCCTTCCAACGAAGCAGCATTAATTACAGCTTTGGATAATTTCAGGAAAGACAGCACAATGGCAG
>NZ_JAYLAA010000036.1:0-3315 GCF_035819015.1 Chryseobacterium salviniae
CACAAAAAATTACCAAATTAGAATTCCATCATTCAAATGTTATTATTCCTTTTAGTTCTATAAATATTGTTTTTGAGCCTATTAAAAATAATAAAAAAGGAAAGATAAGGGTTAAGGTAAAAATGGATAGGGATGAAGAATATCATTTAAGAATTTCTGAAGAAAAATTTGTGAATATTTATAATGCTTGTTCTAAAATTAAATATGACACTGTTGCTGTTAAAGGTTATTTCCTAGACCCTTCATCTACGGATATTACTCTAACAGATAGTTTAGGAAATAAAAAATTTTATTACGCAGATGGTTTGAGTAGAAGATCACAGAAGGATAAACAGCAGAGTGACTTTTGGTATGCCACAACATTAATTGTAAAAGCAGCAAGATTGGAAATGGAAAATTTAATAGATTATAGATAAGTGGAAACTATATTCTCTGAATCAAAATTTATAAAATCTGATTATTTTTTATTATAATTATGCACCAAAAGATTATCCACAGCCATTACCAAAAAATATTGTTTTGACAAAACAATAAATAAACCTCCTTTTTTGGAGGTTTTAGTTATAAAACTCAAATTATGAAAATAATATTTTTAATGCTCATTTCCTTTATTGCAATTTCGTGTAACGCCCAAACTATTTCGTTAGAAGAAGCTGCACAATGTATGATAACTCCTAATTGTCCTGATTTCAGTTACAAAAGACATCAATAATTCTCTTGCTAAATATGTAGGAACCTGGAAGGGCATCTATAACGGAAAAGTTAATGAGTTGAAGTTTAATAAAAGTCTATATATCAAGACTTCACAGGCTTTAAAGAGATATAAAGGAAACCAATGGAAAAGCTATTGCAAAAACCAGACGGAACCATACAAAAAATACCTTGTCCTCAACCTTAATATTTACATCAATAGTTATGAAAAAAATATTTTTATCAACAATTATATTTTTGTCTGTGCAATGTAAAGCACAAATATATTCTTTAAGAACCTACGGTATTGAATTTCCTCAAAATTCATATGTGAAAGATACCAATAATGAATTACCTGCTTATGAAGGAATATGGAAAGGGATATGGAACAATAAAACAATATTTGTAACCTTCAAAAAGATAACAAATGAATACGATAAGGATTTTGAGTACTACAGAGATTTTTTAATTGCGAAATTTAAAGTCATAAATTCTAATGGTTTAGTTTTATTTGACAATACTTTATTGCCGGATAGTAAAGCTAAAATATTAGGGGGGAGATTTAGAAAAACAGATAACAAATACTCTCTTATCTATATAGATCCAGACCTATGCAGTATGTCAGGTAATATATATATTAACTTTACAGATGCTACCCAAACAAAATTGAACTGGAAAGCTGTATATGGTTGGGATCTTCTTACAGAGAGTTGCCCTTACTATGATTCTCCTACTTTTCCAGAACCTTTGCCCTATGAGATTATTCTAATTAAGCAATAAAACCTGGTGCTAAGCCCTCTCCCCGATGGAACCTTGAGGGAAATGCTCATTACTTATAACCTTACGGAGCAGGAAAAGCAAACCATGAATGCAGGGGGTATGGTAGACCTTGCCGGAAAAGTAAGCTATACCCCATTAGAAAGCGGAACGTACTCATCTGCCATGAAGCAGGATATGATATGTTACTATAAAACAATTTCTTATTATACTTCTTGCAGTGAAGGCGTTCACAATCATGGAGAAGCCTCTGATGAGGACGGTGGACCTTGTCAGGCTGAGACGCAATCTGTACTGGTGATTACCGTAACCCGTGTATGCGAGATGGTAGGCGGCGGAGGTACCGGGGAAGGGGTTCCTCCCGGAGTTACCAATCCCCAGGGAGGAGGAACAGGAGGCGGAACAACCGAACCGGGTGGCAGTAACGGATCTGCCAATACTTCCCAGCCATGCGATGGAAACGGCATCATTTCGCAGCCACAAGACCCAGGTACAACATTAGAATCGCAAACAGGATGTAATACAGGAACCCCTACGCTTCCGAATTTGGGATTACCTCCAAACAATCCTTGTGAAAAAGCTAACCAAGCGAATATAAAAGCAAAAGAACTTTTAAATCAGGCAAAAATTAATGCGGCTATTACAACAGCAGGAGCTACGGTAGCAACAGACCCTTTTGAAAAAGGCTTTAATTTTGGGACAAAAGATGATGGAAGTTATACCACCGGCGATATAAAGGTAGGAACGGAATCAGGCATTAATTTGCCTCCTACGGATTACGAATTTACCGTTACGGGATCTTTGCATACCCATAATGGGGATGCCTATGAATGTTTTTCGCCTAATGATTTTTATATTTTCCAGACTGCTAATAAATATAATGCTAATTTTAGCACTGCATTTGTATTAGGCTCTTCCGGCGGTATGTATAATGTATTTATTACAGATCTCACGAAGTTTAAAAATTTTAAGAATAATTATCCAAAAGCGGATTATATCGATGGGGCAGCCTGGAAAGAAGGAAGTTCTATACAAGTTGATTTTGATTTTGTAAGAGATAAGTTTAGAAAGCAAGGTAAAACGGATGATGAGGCTTTCGCATTGGCTCAGGCTTTTGTATTAAAAAAATATGATACGGGAATGGCAGTTAGCAAAAAGCAACCCAATGGAAGTTTTAAAACTCTATTTGTAAATGAACATATTGATCCAAATGATCCTATTAAGACTACTTATGAGCAAACAGATAATTGTAATCTTTAAAAAATTAACTATGAAAAATATATTTAAACTATTCAGTATTTTATTATTGCTTGTACTTAGCTGTAAAACCTATGCTCAATTAGATACACTAAGTTATATAAAGCAATTTGAGATTAATAAATCTCAATATATAAATAAACCTTTTTCCTATCTATTAGGTCAAATGACACAAATTCAACCTAAAACAGTTTGGGATACTGCTGCTCCTAAAACCAAATCAATTGTAAAAGCATCAAGATTCAAATTTTGCGGAATGGATTATAGTTTTAAAAATGCTATTACTTTGCATGTAATATGGGAAACCCCTATTCCTCGTTCCGATGTAAAATACTATGAAGATAAAAATCATTTTTATTTCACAAACGAAGAAAAAGCATTTTATGGCAATAAAATAGTGAAGGATATAATGGTTTATAAGTGATGAAGAATGTATTCAAAATAATTATTGCATTACTAATTACTTTTAGCTTTAAAGTTAATGCACAATTTGATACTTTAAGTTATATAAAACAATTTGAGATTAATAAAGACCAATATATAAACAAACCTTTTTCTTATTTATTAGGTCAAATGACACAGTTACAACCT
>NZ_JAYLAA010000037.1:0-268584 GCF_035819015.1 Chryseobacterium salviniae
AGAYAGCAGCAGGCACTTGACCATTAACCAAAGTTTGGGAAGCAGGTGTTACAGTACCCGCCGTAGGAGTACCTGTACAAGGCACTGGTGGCGTCCATGTGAAAGTTAGCCCGCTCGCAGGAACTATTTCTCCTCCCGTAGCAGCCGCCCCCTGAAAGGCAATTGTAGAATTATTGGCTGTACCTGGCGCAGATGCAGACCATGCGGTTGCTCCTGTCCCCAAACGATTATTAAAATCTGCATTGGAAGCCCCTTTTAAACCAACCTGCACGGTTGAAGATGTTGTAACCTGGGTAGAAGCAGAAACATCATAAATTGTTTGTATAACGTTAGTACCTTCATATAGCTTAATTTGAAAGTTTAGCCTGTCACCGCTTTCAGATGAACGGCTTACATTTTTCCATTGCACCGTGAGCACTTGTGACCCCGGAGCTCCAGTAGTGATATAAGAAATATTATCAACATCAACAAAGGTAGCAGAACCACTAGTAGAACTCCCAGTAGCATTAGAAGATATCGTTACGTCTGATCCGCTTACAGATACAACGGTAGCACCAGGTGGAATACCGGTTCCAACTACGCGCATACCCGGAGTGATCATTGATGCCACGGCGGTACTCGTACCTGTAAGTGTTAGAACGGGAGAACCCGTGGTTCTTGTTAAACTCCCAGCCCTTATACCTCCAATTAAATTAGCTCCAAAAGCAGATATTAAATTAATTGCTGTAGCTGTGGTAGTGCTGATTGGCGCACTCGTCCCTAAAGATCCGAGAGAACCCGCTGTCGTACTGGCTAATCTGAGCGCACCATCAGTACTCATATAAAAGCCGTCGTAAACCGTTCCATTATAGGTAAAATTAAACCCAATGGGGAATGCAGCGTAAGTTCCACTCGTCGTTGTACCATTGATACCATTAGCACTGTTATGAAAAAATTGGGAATCCCATGCACTGGTGGCAGTAGGCAATAATACCATATTCGTACCCCCGGAAATTGGGGTATAAGTTCCATTTGATTGAGAGAAACTGTAATTCGATACAAGCTGAGCTTTTAAGCCCGTAAAACAAGCTAACAACACCCATAATAAGATGTAGTATCTGCCATGCCGTTTTAACTTTTCTTTACAAAAAGAGAGTTTTTTCATACTTTTTTAATTAAAAATTCTGGAATTAAAAATACAAAATAAATTATATGCAATACATTTAATTTTAATTTTTTATGAATTATTTTTAATTTATAATCATTTTAATTAACAGTAAATTAATCAAATATTAGATTTATAAACAATTCAACAATTTTGGAATTATTATTGATTTTCTTTGAGTAAAGAAAAAGCAGTCTGAAGAAGACTGCTCTATATATTCAATTTAGTTTAGATAAAATTCATACTTACTAAGTAACTGAATTTCTTTAATCAGTTCCCCGCTGAGATGCACCGAATACTTCATCGACTGAACCTCAAGATGCTCTTCCCGATCGTCTTCAAAATTTTTAATGTAAAACTTCAATTTCTGATTCCCCTGGCTTCGTTCTAAAACAGTTCTGAAAAAAGTAAGATCTTCGGGCCTGAAATCCATCACATCCATTACAAGAGAAATACTTTTGGCAAACCGCTCAAATGCTTCCTGAAGTTCAATTACATCTGTTACATTTACGAAAACCCTTCCGTCCTTTACCTGCGCAAATTTAATCTTAAAAATCACAAAACGCTGCACTTCCAGCTTTTCTTTCAAACGCATATAGTCCCTGTCTCCGAGTCTGAAAGAATAAGATCCCGAATAATCTTCAAGGGTTACAAAAGCAACTTTTTCACCACTTCTGAAACCATCCTGCACTCGATATTCAGTAATCAGTCCCGCTACGGTATATTCTTTTCCGCCGCCGCCATTTTCTCTTTCTTTTTGTATTGTTTTCCAGTCTTTTTTCTTTTCTTCAAACAACTCTTCCTGTTTGCCGGCAAACGCCTGCTCTTTAAAGGCATCTACCTCATCAAGATTCAGGAAATGGAAAACACCTTTGGGTTCTGCTTTTTTGGTAATTTCTTCAATAATTTCCTCATCCTCACCTGCAACAATATCATCGGAAACAATTTCTACAAGTTCAGCCACATCTTCTGGGGCATCCTGCTCAAGGATAGGAACTTCATCCACAACCAGTTTCACTTCTTCCTCTTTTTCCAAAACAGCTTTTTTAGAGAGCTGACCCTGCATAAACTGGTATTCATACCTGAATTCATCCAAAGGATGTGCAGAAAGATAAAATCCTATAATTTCCTTTTCTTTGTTCAGCTTATGCATATTCGGCCATTCCGGACACGGCGCCAGTTTAGGCTGTTCAATCTGAACTTCTTCCGCAAAATCGGCAAAAAGAGAATTTTCCATCTCATTTTTACTTTCCTGGAAGCTTTGCCCATATCTTATTAATCTTTCAAGATTTGTTCTTCCGGCCATATCAATGTCGAAATACTGGCCTCTGTGGAAAGAATCAAGCTCATCAAATGCCCCTGCCAAGACCAAACTTTCCGCTACCCTCTTATTCATTTGCGAAGGAGGGATTCTTTCAAAGAAATCATAAATATTTTTAAATCTTCCGTTGGCTCTTTCTCTTGTAATGGCTTCACTCGGCCCTTCACCGATACCTTTAATCGCACCTAAGCCGAAACGGATCTGCCCTTTTTCGTTTACCGAAAATTTATACTGAGATTCATTAACATCAGGCCCTAAAACATCTACTCCCATACTTTTACAATCTTCCATGAACATGGTGATCGAATCTGTATTGTTAATGTTATTGCTCATTACACTCGCCATGTATTCCGCCGGATAATTGGCTTTCAAAAAGGCTGTCTGATAAGCAATAAATGCATAACAGGTTGAGTGCGACTTGTTGAATGCATATTCTGCAAAAGCTTTCCAGTCGTTCCAGATTTTTTCCAGTCTTTCTTCATCAAGATTGTTTTTTCTTCCGCCTTCGATGAATTTCGGGTACATTTTATTAAGAACGTCGATTTGCTTTTTACCCATTGCTTTTCTCAGGGTATCGGCTTCACCTTTGGTAAAGTTCGCCAGCTTCTGAGATAACAGCATTACCTGCTCCTGATAAACGGTAATTCCGTAAGTTTCCTTTAGGTATTCTTCAGTTTCGGGCAAGTCATAGACAATTTCTTCAATGCCATGTTTCCTGTTGATAAAGTTCGGGATATACTTAATAGGCCCCGGACGATACAAAGCATTCATGGCAATAAGATCGGCAAAAACCGTTGGCTTAAGCTCCCTCATGTATTTCTGCATTCCCGGGCTTTCATACTGGAAAATCCCGATGGTTCGTCCTTCTTTAAATAATTGGTACGTTTTGTTATCATCCAAAGGAATTTCATCCGGATCAATATCTACTCCGTGTCTTTCTTTTACAAGCTTTAAGGCATCTTTAATAATCGTAAGGGTACGCAGACCCAGGAAATCCATTTTAAGCAAACCTGCACTTTCAGCAACGGAGTTATCAAATTGTGACACCAAAATGTCAGCATCTTTTGCCGCAATCGTTACCGGAACCAGATTACTTACGTCTTCCGGTGTAATGATCACGCCACAGGCATGAATTCCGGTATTTCGGATGCAGCCTTCCATTTTTTTCGCACTTGCCAGTACATCATGACGTGGATCGGCAGGACTATCCAAAACGAGCCTCATCTCATCAACGAGCATCTGTTCTTCCGGCTTTAATTTATCGTATTTTGACAGCGCTTTCGCAATATTCATTCCGGGGGTGGAAGGAATCAGCTTGGCGATATTGTTCGTATCAGGAATAGGCACATCCAATACTCTTCCGGCATCTTTAATGGCAGATTTCCCACCCAGAACCGAATAGGTAATAATCTGGGCTACCTGGTTCTGACCATATTTATCGATAACCCATTTAATAATCCGGTCACGCCCTTCATCATCAAAATCAATATCAATATCCGGCATGGAAACCCTTTCCGGATTCAGGAAACGCTCAAAAAGGAGATCATATTTAATCGGGTCTACATTGGTAATTCCGATGCAGTATGCGACAGCAGATCCTGCTGCAGACCCCCTTCCCGGCCCTACCCAGACTCCCATTTTACGGGCTTCATTACAGAAATCCTGAACAATTAGGAAGTATCCCGGATAGCCGGTATTGGCAATTACTTCAAGCTCGAAATCAAGACGTTCTTTTATATCTTCAGTAATTCCATCAACTCCATATCTCTTTTTTGCGCCTTCATAGGTCAGATGGGTAAGATACGCCATCTCTCCGCGTTTTCCTCCATCAGCATCATCTTCAGCATGAATAAATTCCTGTGGAATATCAAATTTTGGAAGCAAAACATCTCTTTTAAGCGTATAAGGTTTAAATTTTGCGGTGAACTCTTCGTATGCTTCAAATGCATCGGGATAAGCCAGAAATGCTTCTTTGATTTCATCTGAATTTTTAATATAATATTCTCCTGTTGCAAGACCTCTCCTCTTCCCGAAACCTTTACCTACAGGCGTTGAAAGCTTTTCACCATCTTTGATGCAGCTTACAATATCCTGGATATTGGAATCGTCTTTATTGGTGTAAAATGTTTCGTTCTGCGCTAAAATTTTAACATTGTATTTATCCGCAAAATGAAGCAGAACATCATTCAAATGCTCTTCTTCAGGAAGTTTATGGTTTTGGATCTGAACATAAAAATCGTCCCCGAAAGTCTCTTTCCACCATTTAAAAAGCTCTTCCCCTTTTTGTTCTCCCGTGTTTAAGATGGCATCCGGAATATCCCCGTGAATGCCTGAAGTTAAGGCAATAACGCCTTCTTTATATTGTGCGATCAGCTCGCGGCTTACTCTTGGAACTCCAAAATAAAATCCTTTCAAAAAGCCGATACTGGAAAGTTTTGCCAGATTTTTATATCCGTTGAAATCTTTTGCCAAAAGGACAACCTGTGTTCTTCGGTCAGGATCATCTTTGGTAAACTGCTTTTGTTCATACCGGTCAGAGATATAAAACTCACAGCCTACTACGGGAATTAATGGTTCCGAAACTGGTTCAGCTTCATTAAACACTTCACCTTTCTCTTCCGCTTCCTGTTTTTTAGCTATATATTCCTTATGTTTTTTAGCACGTTCTGCATTTGCTCCTTCCACTGCGGAAACAAATTTGAAAGCCCCCATCATATTTCCCAGATCCACCATTCCGACAGCCGGGAAGTTATCATCGGTCGCTTTTTTAATCAGATCGTTGATGCTTGAAGTTGCCGATAATGTTGAAAAAACACTGTGATTATCAAAATTGAAATATTTTCCGAGATCAATTTCATCAATGCTTCCAAAATCCTGCTGTTTCTTTTTATTATGGAAATCCGCAACCTGCCTTCTGATAACAATACTAAAAGGCTTGATCGGGTCAGGATAAAGCGTTTTAAAATACGCAAGCTGATCTTCGGAAATCTTTAAAACCTCAGCAGGAATCACTCCGATTCTCATCATTTCGAAGAAAACCTGAGCGGTTGCGTTGACGTCGGCTGCCGCATTGTGAGCCTCCTCAAACTTATGCCCGTACAGTTTTTCGTAAAGCTCTTCCAGTTTGGGTGGCTTGAATTTCCCTCCACGGCCACCGCCCAACTGGCAGAAGTCGGTTCCCAAAACCATAGTATCCGCTTTTGGCTTTTCCTGAAGGTTGTCTTTAATATTTTTCCGGTAAAATTCTGCCCCGACAATATTGTAATCAAACTCTACATTGTGGCCGGAAACAACCTTTACTTTTTCTAAAACTTTAGAGAATTCATTTAAAATTTCTTCAAGGTCACGTCCTTCTTCATTGGCAATTTTCGTTGTAATCCCGTGAATTCTTGCTGCGTTGAAAGGAATATCATACCCTTCCGGTTTTATAATATAATCCTGATTTTCAATAAGTTTTCCATCATGGTCATGCAGCTGCCATGCAATCTGAACCATTCTTGGCCAGTTGTCTGAGTCTGAAAGCGGAGCATTGAAATTTTTTGGTAAACCTGTGGTTTCTGTGTCAAAAACTAAATACATGTAATTTCTAGCTTTTATTTAAAAAGAGAATGTAAAGTTACTTCATTTTTTGATTGTACATCAACTTTTAAACTTATTAAATGATCAGTAGATCATATTTATCTTAAACATCATCTTTTAAGTTTTATTAAAGCTTTAAGAATAATTAAAATTTAATTAATATTCATTATCCAGGAGTGAATATAGATTACAAATTATGAATCTTACATATATTTGTGGTAGTTATTTTATATAATTCTATCGGCATGAGGAAAAATCTAATTCTATTAAGTACACTGTTTGGTATATGGGTGTATTCACAGAAAAACAATGAAGTTTTAACAAGAGAATTTGAACAGCAAAAGATTCAGAATGAGAAAAAATTTGACATCTATGCTGAAAAAGTTTATGGAAAAAATCCGGACACAAACACCCAGAAAAAAATAGATTCTCTGAAATCAAGACTCGGCGGCTTTCATTTTGGTGTCCCATACTTTCTGGAAGAACATGATACGAGACAGCTCCTCAATTCCAATTCCGACCTTCTGAATACTGCCGGAAATGTTGCAGGACTGGCAGGGGCTTTTAACGGAGAAAATATTAAATATACCATTTACGATGGTGGAAGAATTTACGGAGCACATACTGCTTTTAATAACGCACCTGGAAGAATTACCAATAAGGAATCAAGCTCGCAGGCTTATTCGGATCATTCTACCGGCGTAGGAAGCTTTATCGGAGGAAAAAGTATCAGTTTATCTAGTGGAGGTACTTCTGTAGGAAATGCAAAAGGGGTTGCCGTCAATTCTACAATGGACAGCTACATGTTTGCCACTACCACTTTGCCAGGCAACAGTTCCAGCAGTAATGTTTTTGAAAAAATTATTATTGCATCCCCTAATATTTCCAACCATTCTTATGGCATCAATGCCGGTTGGGATGAAGATTATGATAATAACGGGAATTTATATTATGTTTATAACGGCTCAAAAAGCGGCAATACATTTTACGATTTTCAGGGAACTTATGATGATAATGATTATAATTACGATGCACTGGTTTATAGCAACCCCTCTTTCATTATTGTAAAATCCGCCGGAAACTCGTTCGGTATGGGCCCGAATGGTGCATCAGCAAACATTCCTAAATATTACAGTACTTCGAACGGACAAACTGCATTTGGTGCAAATGATACTCCTCCACCGAACAACTGTTCGCAAGGCTACGACTGTATTGGCCCAGGATCATTGGCGAAGAATATTATTGTTGTGGGAGCTACAGACATTATTGCAACCAACAATTTCCGTTATACAGATTCATTTGATGTAGCACATTCCACTTACAGCAGTGCAGGCCCGAGAGATGATGGCGGAATAAAACCTGATATCTCTACCGTAGGAACAGATGTTTTATATGCCGCAACATCAGCTTCAGGAAGCTCTCTTTGGTCGGAAGGAAGCGGAACTTCTTTCTCAGCACCCGTGGTTACAGGAATTATAGGATTATGGACACAGATTTACAAACAGCTTTTCAACAATGCATTACTTAATGCTGCATCAGCTAAAGTGCTGACTGTTCATTCTGCCGCAGAAGCAGGAAACGCAGGCCCCGATCCATGGTTCGGATGGGGTTTTATTGATGCTAAAAAAGGAGCTGAATTATTGGTTGGAAAAGCAAACAATACAGTAATTTTTAACGATGAAACATTAAATAGCGGTGTTAAAAACAGTAAAACGGTAATAGCAGGCAACAATGAGCCGTTAAAAGCGACCATCAGCTGGATAGATCCTCAGTATGAACCCAATTATCAGTTTGTATCTGATGTTTACAACAACAGATCTTCAAAATTAATTAATGATCTTGACCTGAGAATTGTCGATCTTACTACCAACACGGTGTATTATCCCTGGAAACTTAATGCCAACAGCCCTTTGACTCCGGCAACAAAAGCAGACAATACAGTTGATAATGTGGAACAAGTTGTTATCGATAATCCTGTTGCCGGCAGAAGCTACAGAATTGAAATCACCAACAAAGGAACATTAATTAACGATTCCGGAAGTCCGGCATCACAGAACTATTCCATCATAGTAACCGGCCAAACCCAATCTTCTTTGTCAACCACTGATCCTTTAAAAGATACTGGAATGATCATCGCACCAACTCTTACAAAAGATTTTGTAAAAGTTTTAAAAGCCCCTAAAAAATCAACATTTAATGTTTACGATTTTTCAGGGAAAAAGCTTCAGAGCGGAACAGTTAAAAACGAGGAAGAAACCATTGACCTGACTCCTTACATCAAAGGGATATATATTATTGAAGTAAAAACAGACAAGGATACTGTTTCCAAAAAAATAATTAAAGAATAGCTTTATTGTTATTTTAAAATAAAAATCCGCAAAACACTAACACTTGTTAGTGTTTTTGTTTTTTTGTTTATCTTTGCTTTCTATGGAAAATACACTTCACGAAAAAGTTTCTCAGGAGATTCTGCTAAAAGCGTACAATCATATGATGCTTGCCAAGGCAATGGCAGACATTTACGAAGAAAACAGAAATGTTACCAAATACGTTCATAGTACGTCAAGAGGCCATGAAGCGATTCAGCTGGCTACTGCGTATCAGTTAAAAAAAGAAGACTGGGTATCCCCATATTACCGGGATGAAAGCATTCTTTTGGGAATCGGTTTTGAACCTTATCAGTTGATGCTTCAATTGCTGGCTAAAGCGGAAGATCCTTTTTCGGGAGGAAGATCGTATTACTCTCACCCTTCAAGCAGAGATGAAGATAAACCTAAAATTATTCATCAAAGCTCAGCAACCGGAATGCAGACCATTCCTACAGCAGGCGTGGCACAGGGTATAAAATATATTGAGGACTTTAATTTGCAGCAGTTTGAAAACAACCCTGTTGTTGTATGCAGCCTCGGAGACAACTCCGTTACAGAAGGTGAAGTGAGTGAAGCGCTTCAGTTTTCAGCATTGCATCAGCTTCCCATTATTTTCCTGGTGCAGGATAATGAATGGGGAATTTCCGTAACCAAAGAGGAAGCAAGAACCTGTGACGCTTACGATTTCGTAGCCGGTTTTACAGGCCTTAGCAGAATGAGAGTAGACGGAACCGACTTCATAGAAAGCTTTGAAGTCATGAAAAAAGCGGTCGATTTTGTACGTACAGAAAGAAGACCTTTGGTTGTTTGTGCAAAAACCGTTCTTATCGGACACCATACTTCAGGAGTACGAAGAGAATTTTACCGGGATGATGAAGATTTAGCAAAACACAGAGCTAAAGATCCGGGAGAAATCCTTAGAAACCAATTGGTGGATTCCGGTGTTGACGAGGAATTATTAAAACAAATCACTAAAAAAGCCCGTCTTGAGGCAGAAGAAGCTTTCGAAAGAGCAAAAAATGCTGAAGATCCGAAGCCTGAAACGGTAATGAATCATATATTCGCCCCCACTCCGATTACGGAAGAAAAAGGAACACGCGAGCCTGAAGGTGGTGAAAAAATTGTGATGGTAGATGCTGCCATCCATGCGATTCAGGAGCTGATGTGGAAACATCCTGAAGCTCTATTGTACGGACAGGACGTTGGAGAAAGAATCGGTGGTGTTTTCCGTGAGACGGTAACATTAGGGAAAAAATTCGGCAGTAAAAGGGTCTTCAATACTGCTATTCAGGAAGCTTATATCATTGGTTCCACTACCGGAATGAGCGCGGTTGGCCTGAAACCGATCGTTGAAGTTCAGTTTGCCGATTATATCTATCCGGGAATCAACCAATTGATTACCGAAATTTCAAAATCAAACTATCTGAGCCAGGGAAAATTCCCGGTAAGCAATATCATCCGTGTGCCTATTGGTGCTTACGGCGGAGGCGGACCTTACCACAGCGGAAGCGTGGAAAGTATTCTTGCCAATATCAAGGGAATAAAAATCGCTTATCCAAGCAACGCAGCAGATTTTAAAGGGTTGCTGAAAGCGGCCTATTATGACCCGAATCCGGTGATTATGCTGGAACATAAAGGCCTTTACTGGAGCAAAGTTCCGGGAACGGAAGATGCTAAAACCATTGAACCTGCAGAAGATTATATTTTACCTTTCGGCAAAGGAAAAGTAATTATTGAAGCGGATAAAGAGGAAACGGAAAAAGGCAGAACTTTATTAGTCGTTACTTACGGAATGGGTGTTTACTGGGCTAAAGAAGCCGCAAAAAACTTTGGAGGAAAAGTGGAAGTTATCGATTTAAGAACATTAATTCCTCTGGATGAAGAGCTTGTATTTGAAAGAGTAAAAGCGCACGGAAAATGCATCGTTTTAACGGAAGAGCAGCTTAACAACTCTTTTGCGGAAGCTTTTGCACACAGGATTTCCAAAAACTGCTTCAGGTATCTGGATGCTCCGGTAGAAACGATGGGATCGCTAGATGTTCCGGCAGTTCCTATTAACCTTGTGCTGGAAAAAGAAATGCTGCCCAACGCAGAGAAGCTAAGCGCTAAAATTAAAGAAATGCTGAAGTTTTAATTCACAATAAATAAAAAATTGAGCCTCTAAAAATTTTTAGGGGCTTTTTTGTATGCTTTTTGTTACTTTTAATAATCTTTAGAAAAAGCATTACCATTTATGATCACTACAAAATATGTCAATTACAGGCAGGTTCTCAATTTATCGGGTTTTCATCTTATTATGATTTCTATCTGGTGTACTTTAATTGCCGTTCTTTTCCATTTTTTTAATTGGCATTGGATGATTATTCCGTGGGTGCCGGTAGCGTTAATCGGTACGGCAGAAGCTTTTCTGGTTGGTTTTAAAAACAACCAGGCCTACGACAGATTGTGGGAAGCCAGAAAAATCTGGGGCGGAATTGTCAATTCCAGCCGGATGCTCGGCTCCATGGTTTCGGCTTTTGATACCGGAAACGAAGAAATCGGCAAGTTTGATCTTGAAGACCGCCGGAAAAAAATAGTTTACCGCCATATTGCGTGGCTTTATCAATTGCGCGAACAGCTTTTGATCCCTACGGAATGGGAACATATTAAAGTAGAAGAAGATCAGCTAAAAAATGTCGACCAGAAACGGAACCGTTTAATTAAAGCCGGATTTCCCGATTATGGAAGGACGCCAATATTCCTCAATAAATATTTATCCGAAGATGAGGCAGCACTGCAGTCTGAATACAAGAATTTTGCAACTTATCTTATTGCACAGCAATCGAAAGACATTAACGAATTAAAGAACATGGGTATCGTTTCAGGTTTCAATCATATGCAGCTGCAGGACTGCCTGAATGAGTTTTATACGTTGCAGGGACAGGCAGAACGAATCAAAAAATTCCCATTGCCAAGGCAGTTTGCCAGTACGGCTTTTGTCTTTAATGTCATCTTTATCATGCTGCTGCCATTAGGTTTGGTAAGTGAGTTTGCCAAATTGGGCGACTGGGGAGTCTGGGCATCCATACCTTTCTGCATTACCATTGGATGGATCTACATTATCATGGAGCTGGTAGGAGATTATTCTGAAAATCCTTTTGAAGGATTGATGTTTGATATACCGATGCTGTCCATCTGCAGAACAATTGAAATTGATCTTTTGCAAATGGCTGGTGACACTGAGCTTCCGGATCCGATCGCATCTAAAAACGGTGTCCTGGTGTAATTTAAAGACTTTTAATGAAATAAAGGACTGCAGTTTAGCCCCGATTGCAGCTTTGTCTGAGCTCATTTATGATTTCGGGGCGGCGGCTTCGCCGCCGCCCCGAAATCATAAATGAGCGAGTGCGGAAAGCGGGAAAAAGCTCCTGAAAATATATAAAAACCACCATGAATTCAAAGTACAATGGCCGTAGTATTCTTCACTTCAGAGATCATAAAAGAGCTGTGGGTGCTTGAAATATGCTGTAAAGTGGTAAGTTTGGAGAGCATAAAGTTCCGGTAGTCTTCCATATCCTTTACTGCGATTTTCAGGATATAATCATAGTCTCCGCTTACGTGGAAACATTCGGTTACTTCGTGCAAGGTCATAATTTCCCTTTCAAACTTCAAAACATATTCCTTTTTATGCTGAGTTAATTTTACATGACAAAGTACAATAAAGTTGCGGTCGATTTTATGGCGGTCGAGAATAGCAACATATTTGGAAATAACTCCTGTATTTTCGAGCTTTCGGATGCGCTCATACACAGCAGTTACAGATAGCCCCAGCTTGTAGGACAGCTCTTTAGTGGTTTGTTTGGAGTCTTCCTGCAAAAAAAGGAGCAGTTTTCTGTCTGTATCGTCAAATGCCATAGATAATTTTTTGTTAAAAGTTTACATTCATCAAATATAATAAACTTTATTTCTATTAAAATATACTTTGATAGATTTATATTCTATAAAATGAATTATGTCTTGTAAAAAATAGGGAATACTTTCATTTTAGCATCGGAAAAAATTAGATAGTTATGAAAGATTTTAACGCGGCAAATGAAATTCAGGATCTACAGTATTTCGGTGAATTTGGCGGGGTGAACCCATCCATTTCAGACAGTTCTACCTATACCTTTCTCTCTGCCAAAACAATGTTTGATACATTTGAAGGAAATGCGGAAGGCTGCTATTTGTATTCAAGGCATTCTTCTCCCATGAATCTGTACCTTTCCCAAGCGCTTGCCAAAATGGAAAATACGGAAGCAGCGAACGTTACCGCTTCAGGTATGGGCGCAATTACTTCCGTGCTGCTACAGGTATGCAAAAGCGGGGATCATATTATTTCCAGCAGAACCATTTACGGAGGAACTTATGCTTTCATGAAAAATTTTCTTCCGCCGTTTAATATAGAAACAACATTTTTAGACATCAATAATTTTGATGCTGTTGAAAACGCCATTCAGCCGAACACAAAGATTATATACTGTGAAAGTGTGAGCAATCCCCTACTTGAGATTGCAGACCTGAGAAAATTATCTGAAATCTGTAAAAGGCACAACCTGAAGCTGATTGTCGATAATACCTTCTCACCACTTTCTATCTCTCCTTCTTTATTGGGAGCGGATATTGTGATTCATTCCCTTACGAAATTCATTAACGGGAGCAGCGATACCGTGGGCGGTGTTTACTGTGCAACCCAGGATTTTATTAACGATACCAAGAATGTGAATACCGGAGCGTGCATGCTTCTGGGCCCTACTATGGACAGTCTTCGTTCCGCAAGCATCCTGAAAAACCTCAGAACCCTTCATATCAGGATGAAGCAGCACAGCCATAATGCGATGTATCTGGCTGAAAGATTTGAAAACGACGGATTGAAAGTTTCATATCCCGGACTGCGATCCCACAAAAACCATGAATTAATGAAAAGCATGATGCATGAAGAATATGGTTTCGGAGGGCTGCTGACTGTAGATGCCGGAACTACCGAAAAAGCCAATGAATTAATGGAAATGATGCAGCAGGAAAACCTGGGCTATCTTGCGGTAAGCCTTGGATTTTATAAAACCTTATTCTCCTGTTCGGGAAGCTCGACTTCTTCAGAAATCCCGGAGGAAGAACGGGCCGAAATGGGAATCTCCGACGGGCTGATCCGTTTTTCCATCGGCCTCGATCACGATATCGAAAGAACTTACGAAAAGATGCGGGAATGCATGCTCAAAACAGGCGTTCTCAACCATGAAACCATATTTACATCTTAATTCCCTTTCCAAAGCTGTTGTTCATAACGACAGCTTTTTTTAACATTAAAAACGTAAATTGATAACCATTACATATCTGATTAAAAGAGTCAAATAATTTATCTTAAAATCCCTTAACAGATAAACAAATTTTATTCTTCTAAATATTACAAAAATTGGTTGGGAATCAATATACTTGTTGTAAAATAAATAAATTGATCAGTGAAAAGCTTTTAATAACTTAACTTTTTAATGTTAAAATTTGCTCAGGGTTTTACTACATTTTATGAAAATGCTTTGGGAATGCTTCCTCAGGTTTCATCCTGAAAATATTCAGGAGAATCCATGATTTTAAAAATCCGTACCCGTAGGAAAACATCTGGATATACGTAGAGATCACCGCCATTCCGGCAATGCTGATATTTTTAGTGACATATAATGCATGAAAAAGCACCATGAAAGTGTACAGCCCATAAAAGGCAAGAATAATCCCTTTTCCCATCATAAAATATTCCAGGAAGCCCATCACGTAACCTAATAAAAACAAGGTTGGAAAAGCAAAGGATATTTTCACATAATTCGGGTGCCGTTGGTTTAATATAGGTCTTGCACACCCGAACTGATATACCTGTTTTGAGAATTTTCCAAAATCCACCCTTCTTTTATGATAAACAGCAATATTATCAAAAAAAGCAGTCGTGCATCCGTTTTCCCAAAGCGTCATGGAAAGATCAGGATCCTCTCCTATCCGCATTTCCGAGAAACCGCCTACCTTTTCAAACACTTCTTTTTTCACGCCCATATTAAAGCTTCTCGGCTGGAACTTCGATACCGCTTTTTTATTCCCCCTGATTCCGCCGGTGGTAAAAACGGAGGTCATCGAATAGGAAATCGCTTTCTGCATCAGGTTAAAACCTTTATGCGCCTTATCTGCACCCCCGAAAGCATCACACGGGATTTCAAGAATATCCTTTTTAATATTTTCGATATAATCTTTTTCTACAATCACATCACTGTCGACAAAAACCAGCCATTCGTTGACGGCTCTTCTCGCCCCGTAGTTTCTTGAAAGTCCCGGACCGGAATTGTTTTTCCTGAAATATTTTATTGCTAAAAAGCTTTCGAAATTTTGAATCACCGGACGAAGATCAACCAGTGAGCCGTCATCTACGATGATCGTCTCAAAGTCTTTATCAGTCTGTGAAGTAAGGGAAGTGAGGAGCTCAAAAAGCTCATCTTTACGGTTAAAAATAGCAATAACTATGGAAATGGTAGGACTCAAATCTGAAAATTTCTCAAAATTACTTATTCATGAAGGAATGCGCAACGCATTTATGATAATTTATAATTTCAAAGGAAGATTTAACAGAAATGATCAGTTAAGAACCGAAGTAATCAGAATATCCCTGATTTAAAATATATCAACAGACATACCGATACGCACAGTGTGGTTACCGAAAGACTGAAAAACAGCCACTGAAAAACGCTTTTAAAGTAATACTTTCCAAGAAGATAAATCACAAAGAAAATAACCACCGAAACGGCGAAGCCTGAAACCGAAGCTATAGCAACGGACCGGGTATAATTTCCTGAAACAGTAGGATTTCTAAAAACAAAAAAGAAAAGAACAGCTGAAATGAGATACAATACTGCGCTTATCTTTTCAAAGACATATTTTCTTTTCTTCTTCTTATCAGACAGATCATAATGAATTGAGTCTGAAGAACCACCATTAAACAGGTTAAGCGCATTACCACACAGGTCTAAAAAATCAAAAAAGTCGAAATTCATAGGTTGAATTTCGACAAATATAAAAAATTTATTCGGTACACCGGAAGAAGCTTCCGGGTAATTTTATTTCACCAGCTGAATTTCCGCAGCGGAAAATCCTTTCGGTGATTTTTCTTTCTCGTAAGAAACTTTGTTTCCTTTTTTTACAGGTTCTGCACAGTTGTTACTGTGGAAGAAAATATTTTCCTTCGTTTTATCTTCCGTGATAAAACCGTATCCTTTTTCGCTTAAAAAAGTAACGATCCCTGTTTTTCTGAGTTCTTCCGCTTCAATAGGAGCGGCTCCCAATTGGATATCATCAATGTTGATCTCCTCTTTTTCCCCGTTATCCGGTGGAGTTGAAGTCAATTGGCCGTTTGCGTCTACATACATAAACATCTCGTCAAGACTTTTACCTTTGTTGTTGCTCGATTTACGCTCTTCACGTTTCAGAGCTTTTTCCTTTTGTTTTTGAACTTTCTTTTTGAAATTTTCTTTTTTAGAAAAAGAATCCGCCATATATTATTATAAAATTTAGTTGTTACATGAATACATTTTCCGTTGCTGGAAAAGAAATAAAAAGTTTGAATAAGATCTCTGATTATGCCTTACAATAAGCACTTAAAATGAAATAGTATTAAAAATCCGTCAGCTGTAAAAGCAAAAAAACCGATTGAAAATAGAAGTCTAAACTGTTACAGAGAAAGGTTGTTTCCTTTTATTATTATACAAAGATACGAAAAAACATCCAAACTTCCTATTAATGAATTGGATCTCAATTTGTTTTTGGCTTAAAGCCTTGTTTATAGGTGTATAAACAATTGATTCTTCAAATAAGATTTGAAAAAACAGAGTTGGGAACATATATGCGTTGTTAAACTTTATTTCAACATTAAGCATATTGAAATAATTAAAATTCAGTTGTAAACATTCTTGCATTTTGTCATTCCGAGGAACGAGGAATCTTTACAATGTTACGGTTACATCCCTATCAAAACACAGCAACACTGCGACTTAACATAAAAAAATAATTCATACATGATATGAATTATTTTTTATTTTAGCGATGAATTTAAAAACATTCACAATGAAAAAAATTATTTTAATTGCAGCTTTAGGAGTTGCAGGCTTAGTAAGTGCAAAAGGAGCAGTTGATAACAAACTTGAAAATCCAAATGAAAAAAAAGAGATTAAGGAAGAAAAACCAGTGCAAACTTGTGGTGTTGTGATTACTTACTGGTCGGGAGGACAAGTGGTAGGACAGCAAACAGTAACATCAGATCAGCCTAATCTGGAAAGCTGTCAGAAGTGGCAAAATGGGATTAAATTCGCTCTTCAAATCGCAGGTTATTGGGTCGTTTAATCAATCTAATTAATTATATAGCCCTTTCAGTTAACATTGAAAGGGCTATAATAAAAATCATCACTATGAAAAACACAATCCTACTAATATCACTCCTCGCTTCTTCATTTATCTTTTCTCAGCAAATTCATGTACGCTACCTTAAAGTATTATCATCATTCACAACAACGCATGAGGATTTGTATATAAAGGACAATCAAGTATTATCAATCCAGGATTCTGTTATTGTTCAAAATAAGCTGACCGGAGACTGGACGATGGCAGTCAATCTGGATCATGGCAGAAAACCTTCAAAGGAATATTTCGTTTCTGACTTAAATAACGATGTTGAAAAAAATTTCTTTTTTACATCCTCCATTGATGGAAGAGGATTTTTTATTTATGATAAAGTTCCAAAAGTAAACTGGGTGATTGACGAAAAACAAACAAAAAAAATAGCCGGTTACACCTGTTACAAGGCGACAGGAGTATTCAGAGGAACAAATATTACGGCATATTTTACTAAAAAACTTCCTTATTCCGCAGGTCCTTTTAAATTTTATGGATTGCCTGGGTTAATATTAGAAATAAAACCCGATAATATGGATCACGAAATATGGAAAGCAGAATCGGTTGATAAAGACGATCAGAGTAAAATTGTTTATAAACCACAATTCTTAAATAAAGATAAAATCAGCTTAAAGGAACATGTGGTAGCTAAGGAAGAAAGAATGAATAAGATCTTTGCAAAAGTTACCAACAGTATTTCTTCCAGCATGGGAGCTCATGTGAAAAACAATCAAAGATTCACCGTGGAGCAAAAATATGAATGGGAAGATAATGAAGCTAATTAACAGCTGGCGAAAGATTCCCGATAGCGCGGATTTACAATCCGTGCTCCCAACCCCCTCCTAAACAAAAAACCACCGGAAATCCGGTGGTTCATATCATTGATGATCTTTGATCTTATGCTTCAGCTGAATGATCATTGTTTTCCGCAGGCTTTTCACCCTGAGGTCTTTGTCCTTCCGGTCTGTTCGGTCTTCCTTCACCTTCCGGCCTTGGTTTCCCTTCCGGCTTCGGAGGTCTTGGCAACAATACTTTTCTGGAAAGTTTCATTTTCTTACGGTCGTCATAGCCCATAAATTTCACTTCCACTTCATCTCCTTCCTGATACGGAACTTTATCCAGACGCTTCCACTCGATTTCCGAGATGTGAAGAAGCCCTTCCGTTCCTTTTGCGATTGCTACGAAGGCACCGAAATCCATGATCTTTACCACCTTTCCGTTGTACACCTGTCCTACAACCGGTACAAAAGTGATCTCATTGATTTTCGCCACCGCAGCATTGATCTTCTCTCTGTCAGTACCTGCAATTTCAATACGTCCGATTTCTCCGATCTCTTCAATTGCGATCACCGTATCCGTATCTTTCTGCATCTGCTGAATGATTTTTCCACCAGGCCCGATTACCGCCCCGATGAAGTCTTTCGGAATTTCCATTACCACCATTTTCGGAGCGTGAGGTTTTACGTCGGCTCTCGGTTCAGCAATCGTTTCCGTGATTTTATTTAAGATGTGTAATCTTCCGTCTCTTGCCTGCATCAAAGCTTTTTCCATGATGTCCATAGAAAGCCCCTGAATTTTGATATCCATCTGGCAGGCCGTGATACCGTCTGCCGTTCCGGTTACTTTAAAGTCCATATCCCCAAGGTGGTCTTCATCTCCTAAGATATCGGAAAGTACGGTAAATTTACCGGATTTCGTATCGGTAATCAATCCCATTGCAATCCCGGAAACAGGTTTAGTAATCTGCACCCCTGCATCCATCAACGCCAATGTTCCTGCACAAACCGTTGCCATGGAAGACGAACCGTTGGATTCAAGAATATCGGAAACAATTCTGATGGTGTAAGGATTCTCTTCAGGAATTACAGCCTGTAGTGCTCTCTGAGCTAAATTTCCGTGTCCTACCTCTCTTCTTGAAGTTCCTCTTAAAGGTCTTGCTTCTCCTGTTGAGAAAGGAGGGAAGTTATAATGAAGGAAGAATTTCTCATCGTGCTGAGAAATCACACTGTCTACCATATTGGCATCTTTTACGGAACCTAAGGTTACTGCCGTTAAAGACTGGGTCTCGCCTCTTGTAAAGATCGCAGAACCGTGTGCTCCCGGAAGATAATCAATTTCAGACCAGATCGGACGGATCGTTTGCGGATCACGGCCGTCAAGACGGATATTGTCTTCAAGGATCATCTGGCGCATGGCCTCTTTTTCTACATCGTGGTAATATATTTTAGCGAAAGGCGTTACTCTTTCCAGCTCTTCAGGATTGTCTACATACTGAGCCAGGAATTCATCAAGAACAGCCTTGAATTTTTCGTGTCTTTCTTCTTTTCCGGATGGTGTTTTTGCTACTTCATATACTTTATCATAGCATTCTTTCCATACTTTTTCGCGGATGGCTTCCTCATGAACTTCGTGTGAATATTCTCTTTTAGGGAAAGCTTTACCTGCTTTTTCAGCTAATCTTTCCTGAGCTTCAATTTGTTTTTTGATTTCAGCATGGGCGAAGATAATGGCTTCCAACATTTCCTGTTCGGAAATTTCCTTCATCTCTCCTTCTACCATTACGATAGAGTCTTTGGTAGCACCTACCATAATATCCAGCTCAGAATCCTTTAATTGTTCGTAGCTTGGGTTAATAGCCAGCTCGCCGTCAAATCTTACCACTCTCACTTCAGACATTGGTCCGTTGAAAGGAATATCGGTAATGGCAATGGCTGCAGAAGCTGCCAAACCTGCCAGATCATCAGGAATAGTCTTCCCGTCATAAGAAATTAATGAAATCATCACCTGAACTTCCGCATGGAAATCTTCAGGGAAAAGCGGACGCAGCACCCTGTCTACCAGACGCATCGTTAAAATCTCCTGATCAGAAGGCCTTGCTTCTCTTCGGAAAAAGTTCCCTGGAATTCTTCCTCCTGCATAAAATTTTTCTCTGTAATCTACCGTTAACGGTAAAAAATCCACACCGGGATTGGCTTCTTTATTGGCAACAACAGTCGCTAAAAGCATTGTTCCGCCACACTTTACAACTACGGATCCGTCTGCCTGCTTTGCCAGCTTCCCCGTTTCAATAGTAATTTCTCTGCCGTCTGCAAGAGTAATCGTTTCTGTAAACGCTTGAGGTATACTCATAAAAAATTGTCTTCTTGTACCCCGTATTGAGTACGATTAATATTTAAACTTTTTAAATTTTCGATGCAAATTTAATGTAATTATTTGGATATAGCACCGCATCCGGACAAAATCCGTATCAAAATGATGACTAATTTATGTTTTCGGTAACCCATTCTTATATTCCTATTCTTAGTCAGCCTGAAAAGAATGCATAAAAAAAGCAGCCTCTTCCGAAGCTGCTTTTTGAAAATCTTTGTAGATTACTTTCTTAAACCTAATTCAGCAATAATTGCTCTGTATCTTTCGATATCTTTCTTTTTAAGATAATCTAATAATCTTTTTCTTTTACCTACCAGTTTCACCAAAGATCTTTCTGTGTTGTAATCTTTGTGATTGCTCTTCAAATGAGCAGAAAGGTGGTTGATTCTGAAAGTGAAAAGTGCAACCTGCCCTTCAGCACTTCCTGTGTCTTGTGCAGATTTTCCATGTTTTGCGAAAATTTCCTGCTTTTTTTCTGTATTTAAGTACATTCCAATATTATTTAAATGATTATTATGTAACGGCTGCAAAAGTACGACATTTTTTTGATTCCGCAAACATTATTGATTTCATAGATTGATTTTGATAGAAAAATATGTTAAATATTTCTTAAAAAAATTATGATATCCTGTTAAAAGGCAGTACTTTTGCATGGTATTCATGATGAGAAATTCTACTGTTTTCATACTATTCGCCATTATTATCTTTTCAGGCTCTTCTTTACTGAAAGCGCAAAACGGCCATGAGGCTAAAATAAAGAGAATTCTTTACTTCAACCCGCAGGTTGAACCTGATATTGAAGAGATTAAGGAGCCAACCAACGTTGCCTTTTTCAGTGCCGTTTCCGACAATTTGAGCGAAAGAAAAAACAAGATGCTGAAAACCGAAACCCAGATTTCTTATGACAGCATCGACAAAAAAACGATCTCAGATTACTGCCTGAATAATGATGCGGATTTCGCCGTTCTATCTAAGGTAAAATATTTCAAGGTAGGAATCGGGAAATATGTTTTCTCCAACCAGGTTGTGGTGAGCATGAAACTTTTTGATGCAGAGGGAAACCTTATCACGGAAACAGATTACGATACCTACAGAAAAAATATGCGTCTTTTAGGATCTACGGTAAATTCCGTAAAGATCGGCACCAACGGAGCTATTAAAAATATCCTCAAACAGTTGCGGAAAATAAAACCTTCCGGCGAAAACGGTTTTTAATCCCGGTACTTTTCTCAATTCGTTTTTAATTTATCTGACAGGTTCTTCTAAAATATTATGCACCTCATTGAATTTCATAAAATTATATTCATCATACAGTGAATAATATAATTTATTTTAGTATTTTAGTAATACAATTCATTCAAACTATCTCAATTCAAAATTCTTCTTACACTCGCAGCACTGTGGGTGTTTTTTTATTTAATCAATTTACTTTTATTGAATGAGTTTAATTAATCCTTAAATTTCTGGCAACGTTCTCTTGTTTTAAAAATTTGAGTTATTTTTGCATAGCCTAAAAATAACGTTTTGAATTCTAAGGACGAACTTATCTTTAACCCCGCCGATATTGCCGAAACTCTTAGTGAACTTCACGCTGATGAGAGGCTTTTGGCATTTCTTAAAGTTCCGAAAGAATACAAAGCAGATGTTTTTTCGCACCTCGATCCTGATTTCCAGGAAGAAACGATCCGAAGCATCGGAAGCGATGAAGTATCCGAGATCCTTAATGCAATGACTCCCGACGACAGAACGGCATTGTTTGAAGATTTCCCGGATGAGCTTATCAAATATTCTATCAATCATCTGAATCCGCAGGAAAGGAGAATTGCCCTGAAATTATTGGGCTATGATTCTGATTCCATTGCCCGTCTGATGACGCCTTATTACATCCAGATTCGTAAAGAGTGGACTATTAAAAGGTGCCTTCAACAGATCAAAAAAGTCGGAAGTAAGGTAGAAACGATGAATTATCTATATGTAGTGGACGAAAGAAACCGATTGATTGATGATATTGCCTTAGGAAGTTTACTGCTCGCCGAAGAAGATACCTTGGTTTCGGAAATTACCGATAATCATTTCGTTGCGATCACCACAACCACTTCAAAAGAGGACGCGGTTCAGTATTTTGAGAAATACGACAGGGCTGCACTGCCGATTGTTACCGAGGCCGGCGTCCTGGTGGGCATTGTAACCATTGATGATATCCTAGACCAGATTGAGCAGCAGAATACGGAAGACATCCAGAAATTCGGGGGACTTGAAGCGTTAGACGTTCCTTATACCCAGACTTCCCTCATGGAAATGGTAAAAAAGCGGGGAATGTGGCTGATTATCCTTTTTTTCTCAGAAATGCTTACTGCTTCAGCGATGGGCTATTTTGAAGATGAAATTCAAAAGGCGGTTGTTCTGGCGCTTTTTGTTCCTTTAATTATATCCAGTGGAGGAAACTCAGGCTCGCAGGCTGCAACCTTGATCATCAGGGCAATGGCGCTTCAGGAAATCGGACTGAAGGATTGGTGGTATGTGATGCGAAAAGAAATATTTACCGGGCTTTTCCTTGGGGGTGTTTTAGGAATTATAGGCTTTCTGAGAATTATGATTTGGCATAAGGCTGGTTTTTTCGATTATGGAATACACTGGGCTTTTGTAGGATTAAGCGTAGGCTTCTCTCTTGTACTGATCGTTCTATGGGGAACTTTATCAGGTTCTATGGTTCCGTTTATTTTAAAAAAATTAAATCTTGACCCGGCTACTTCTTCGGCACCGTTCGTTGCCACGTTGGTAGATGTGACGGGGCTTATTATCTATTTTTCTGTTGCGGGACTTTTCTTAACCGGTAAACTTTTGTAATTTTAGGCAACCTCTAAAATAGCATTATGAAAGTTGTTTCTCTGGTTCCCTCTATTACTGAGGCTTTATTTGATTTAGGTTTAACGGAAAATGAAGTGATTGGCCGGACAAAATTCTGCATTCATCCTTCTGAAAAGGTAAAGAATGTTACCGTAATCGGTGGTACAAAGAATATTAACATTGAGAAAATAAAATCGTTAGAGCCCAATCTTATTTTAGCCAACAAAGAAGAAAATGTAAAGGATCAGGTGGAAGCTTTAATGAATGATTGTAAAGTAATAGTTACGAATGTTGAAAATATAGAGGATAATTATTATCTGCTGAAAACTTTAGGCAGGCTATTCAACAAAGAAGAAAAAGCGCAGCGCTTCAATCTTAAAATTTATGATGTCCTGAATGAAGCTAAGATTAATTCCAACATAAAAGTTGCGTATCTTATCTGGAAAAATCCTTATATGACGATTGGTTCTGATACGTTTATTGATAAGATTCTGGGTGAAATAGGGTTTGAAAATATTTTTAAAGATCGTAAACGTTATCCTGTGATTGAAACTGAAGATTTAGCCGAGGCTGAGATTATCATGCTGTCGTCTGAACCGTTTCCTTTTAAAGAAAAGCATATTGAGGAACTGAAAGCATATTACCCAGATAAGAAAATCATGATCGTGGATGGTGAGGCTTTTTCCTGGTACGGAACCCATCTTGCAAAATGCGGAAATTATTTTAAAGATCTGATTACCGAAGTGGAAGCAATTAAAATGTAATCTGCAAAATTGTACAGCTGGTTTTTATTACCTGCAGATTTAGCGAATTATACAAATATATAAGGTAGCTTTTTTTAAATTTTTGAATCAGTTAATTAAATTGTATTTACCACAGAATTCACAGATTGCTTTTTTTTGAGTGGTATGATTTTAAAATGTAAATTTATTGATGAAATGAAATAAATCGACTCCGGCCCTTCGGGCCGGAGTCGTTATTTTAAGAAGATTTTTTTTAATTACAAAATCTTTGCTACTTCGTTGCAAAGCCATTCCAGCAATTCTCTGTCTTCGTCCGTAAACGGATTAATGGTATGAGAATCGATATCAATCTGGCCTATGTTCTTGCCGTCTTTGAAAATCGGCACCACAATTTCCGCTTTTGTATCAATAGAACAGCTTAAGTAATTGCTTTCTTCGCTCACATCCGGAACGACAAATGTTTCATTTGAAACGGCTACCTGCCCACAAATCCCTTTTCCGTAAGGAATGATGGTATGATCGGTGGGAGCTCCTACATAAGGGCCGAGTTTCAGCTCGTCTTGATCTCCGTTTTTAAAGTAAAAGCCGGTCCAGTTGAAATAAGAAATTTCCTGATCTAAAAGATGGCAAACTTTTTCAAGTTTCTCCTCTGTATTATGTTTTGGACTTTCCAGAATGGATAGAAGTCTTTTTTTTAATTCTGACATGTTTATATTGTTTAAGAGAATTGTTTTAGTGAAAATTCTTCTTTATAGCCGAACATTCCGCGTTCTTTAATCATTTCTGCAACGCCTTCCGGAACCTGGGTTTCCCAGCCTTTGATATTGCAGGCAATTTTTTTAAGGATATCTCTTGAATAAATTTCCAGAAATTCCGGATTGTAATTGGTGATATCCACAATACGCTCATTATGCTTGAAATATTTATAGAGTTCCTTCAGGTTTTCTTCTACTTTTAAGGTGGAAGAATCTAAAAGTTCGTGCGTTTCGGGATCTTTGTATGGGTAGAGATATACTCTCATTCCGTTTCTGAAGAATTTACCGAAAGCCTCCAGAATACCTCCTGAAAGGTCTGTATAATATCTTTCATCGAAAACCATCAGAAGGTTATTCACTCCCATGGCTACACCAATGTTTCCGTTTGTGTAGGAAGCAAAGTAATCAATAAGACGATAGTACTCGGAGTAATTGGAAATGATAACGGTATAGCCGAGCTTGCCGAGAATATCGACTCTGTCCAGGAAATCTCTTTCATCAATATCCCCGTCTGCACGAAGGTTTGAAATGGTTATTTCAATAAGAACTTCGGTTTCGTCGGTTGTACATATCGCATCTTTCAGGAACATATCGAGTCCGTTTTTCAGCATATCGATATTCACCTTTGTAACGGGCCTGAAACTTCCTCTTACGGCAAAAATATTTTTCTTGTATAAAACATCCGCAGGAAGCATATTATTCCCCTCCGAATTAAAAATCACCGCATCTGTCATTCCGTTTTTAACCAGCTGTAAAGACATCAGCCTGTTGTCGACATAGGTAAAGGCCGGACCGCTGAAGTCGATCATATCAATTTCAAGGTTGTCTTTGGCAACATCGTCGTATAAGGATTCAATTAAATTTCTCGGATTGTCGTAATAATGAAACGCCCCGAAAATAAGGTTTACACCAAGATTACCAAGAGTTTCCTGTTGTAATGTGGCATCATTTTCTTTGAATTTTACGTGAATAACAATTTCGTTGTAATCTTCATTTTCATTTGCCTGAAAACGTATTCCTACCCAGCCATGGCCTTTCACCGTTTTATCAAAGTTAATGGTTGTAACGGTATTTGCGTAAGAAAAATACTTTCTGTTCGGGTGGTTTTCTCTGGAAATCCGTTCTTCAATCAACGCTACTTCATAGCGAAGCATTTTTCGAAGCCTGTTTTGGGTAACGTATCGGTTTTTTACTTCTTTTCCGTAGATTGCATCACTAAAATCTTTGTCGTAAGCCGACATTGCCTTAGCGATTGTACCTGAAGCTCCCCCTGCTCTAAAAAAGTGCCGAACAGTCTCCTGCCCTGCTCCAATTTCCGCGAAAGTACCATAAATAGTAGGATCTAGATTAATTGTTAATGCTTTTTGTTTAGGAGTTAGTTTCTGATACATTAGGACATTAAATTTTTCGTAAATTTACCAAAATTAAAACAACCTCAAAAGAAATGAAGTTGAAATTTTTAGGAACGGGAACTTCCCAGGGTGTACCCGTGATTGGCTGCACCTGCGAGGTATGTACTTCAGAAAATCCAAAAGACAGCCGCCTCAGATCTTCTGTAATGGTAACCACCGATGAAAATAAGAAAATACTGATCGACTGCGGCCCTGATTTCAGGCAACAAATGCTTGTTAATCATGAAAATACTGTTGATATTGCATTGCTTACCCATGAACATAACGACCATGTAATTGGCCTTGATGATATGCGCCCGCTGATTTTTAAAAGCGGTAAAGATATGCCAATATACTGCTATCAGAGAGTAGGAAATGAAGTGAAGAAACGTTTTCCTTACGCATTTGCTGATGAAAGATATCCGGGTGCTCCGGCATTTGAGCTTCATGAAATTGAAAACAGTTCTTTTACCGTTTTAAATACTGAAATTACTCCGGTTGAAGTGGTTCATTATAAAATTACCGTTTTTGGCTTTAAGTTTAAAAAGCTTGCGTATATTACCGATGCCGGCTTTATTTCCGATGTGGAAAAGGAAAAATTAAAAGATCTTGATGTATTGATTTTAAACTGCATCAGGAAATTTGATCCGCATCCTGCGCATTTTATTCTTCCGGATGTTATTAAGCTATTTGAGGAACTTAAACCTAAACAATTATTTTTAACACACATCAGCCATCATTTGGGTCTGCACGACGTTGAAGACAAACAGCTTCCGCCCGGAATGCACCTTGCCTACGACGGTCTTGAAATAAATTTTTAATTTTTTCCTTTTATTTTTTTCGGTATTGAGAAAAAGTTTCTATATTTGCACACCGATTCAAACATGGAAAATACCGGCCCAGGTGGCGGAATTGGTAGACGCGCTGGTCTCAAACACCAGTTCTTAGGAGTACCGGTTCGATCCCGGTCCTGGGTACAAACGAAAACGGCACCAACTGGAGACAGTTGGTGCCATTTTTATTGTATCTAATAATTTTAAAAAGTCAACTTACAAACTGATGTTTAATAAAAGTTGTATCTGGTACATTTACCACTAAAAGTAAACAAATAGATTGAATTTAGTCAACTAAAATTTTTGATTTGGTACATTAAAATATATAATTGCCAATTTTAAATATGAACACTATTTTTTATTGCTTGTTCTTTTATTTTATGGATTATATCTTTATCATTAATAAATCCATTCTTTATATCTGTTAGTAACTCTTCCAATGTTACTTTATAAAGATTAGCTTTATTATTAGATAAAAAATTTATTATCTCATTCAGGGCATGATCATAATCTTTCAATTCATAATAGGATAAATATTTTATTTGAGAAGCATATTCATTTTTAGAATCTTTTTGTAGCAAATTATTAGCTGTATCAATTGCCAAATAATATTCTTCTATATTATAATAGCAATTTGACAAAAATAACAATCTAAAATTTTCAGACTCTAAAGGTAAACCTTTCAAATTATTTAAAATGTTAATGGATAACTCATATTGTTCATTATCCATTAAATCTTTAGCTTTATGCAATTCTGTAATCATAATTTATGAATATATTCTATAATAATCATCAACTGGAGGTTTTTGTGGTTCCGGCTTAGGCGCTGACTTTTTTGGAGTGAAAGTCGGTTGAACAGGACGTGGTTTAGGAACACTAATATTGTCTTTTTTAATTGTCGTTGGAGTTACTTTAACATCAAACTCATCCATACTGCTAAGGTCAATTCTTCTCAAAGCATTATTAAGGTTTTGCTGAGATTTTTTTGTTGATTGTATAGCATTTTGTTTAGATCCTTGAGGCGCACTTCTTTTTAAATTCTCCTGGGCTCTGTTTATTCCATCCATCTTATCTTTAGCTCTTTCGACCTCATTTTGATACCTAACTCTCTCATTGGACTTCTGTGCTCCCTCTGAAGTTTTAGCCAAAGATTCTGAAGTTTTTCCTGCTGTTTCTCCTGTTTTTGTAGCTACTTCTATAACAGTAGGTTTTATATTTGATCCTCCTTCAAGCAAAGGCATAAATCTGAACATTCCCCAACAGCATTGACTAGGTTCTTTTAATGTTCTAGATTCTTCATTATCTCCGTTAATTACATCTTCCGGTTCCATTCCGGTTGGGTCTGTATTTCGGATAGGATTATTAAAAGCGTAAGAATATGGTGACCATTCCGGCATTTTTTCCGTCAATGGATCGATCTGAGGTGTACGAACAATATCCGGCATATAGAATCTTGCGCCATAATCATACATTCCCGTTTCCTGAAGCTCCTTGCCGTTGTACTTGTAGTTATAACTAGGATTTCCTTGCAAAATATTATAAGCAGTATGTTTTAAACCGAATGCATAATAATTATTTTCTTCAAGAACTTCTGTGCTGCTACCATTTTGCTGAAAGCTTAACCTAACATTTCCTAGATGGTCTGTATAGTTGTAAATATACTTATTATTTTCAAAATTGTAGTAGCCTTCAGATGTAGGAATAAATTTGAGGATCGGTTGGGTCGTGGGGCAATTAAAACATAAACTACCTTTATTATCATATTGGAACCCATCTATGTAATAGACTATTCTGACTTGTGATGATAATGTTGAGACAATTTCCTTTTTTAACTTTGTACCATTTGCATTATAAGTATATTTAAAAGTATTTTTTTCAAACCCGGTATCTTCAACAATATTCGAAGGTAAATTGAGATAATTGTAAACAATTGAAGTAATTCCTTTGTCAGGCATATTCTTCATATTTCCATTATTATCATAGGAAATCACATTCCCGCCACCAGGGTATCCGGAAGGGTTTTGAGAATAGTCGTATATGACTACAATTTGGTTGCCATTGTATTGGTAAGTGAGATCATCAATTAATTCTGTGGGGGAGTATTGATCACCTGTTCTGAGTAAGGTTGTAATATTACCATTCAAATCATAAAAAACATCTTCACCATACAAATATTTATAGGGGATAGCCAACTTAGGCTCTGAAAATATACTGTAAGTCATTCTATTCAGATTATCATAGCCATATTGGTATCTTCTAAAAATATCATCCGTTGAGGTTCTCCAGTTTACTTCTGTAATATTTCCATTATATTTTTTCTTTGAAAAAGGAGTTGTTTCAGGGCTGTCATATTTTATCTGATACGCAAACTTTTTATCGTTTAGATTTTCTATATCATTGATATTGGTCAGCCACCCTCTTAAATTATACTGATAATCAATTGACTGTATCCCGCTGTTGGCTATTGTTCCACCGACTTTTTTATTTTTAAGTTGTGAAAGTTCATTATATTCATTTTGAGTTAAATATTCCTCGGAATTATTATCCACCTTATGTCTATGACTTAACAATCTATTTTGAGAATCATACGTAAAATTTTCTATAATTACTTTATCTGTATCAGTATCTAATCCTTTATGAGTTGTAATAGTCTGTAATGTAATTCCCACAAAATCAAGTTTAGAATCTATTTTAGTCCGCCCTCCCAAATGGTTGATGGAATAAGTTCGAATAAGTCTGGATTTTCTATCGTAGTAACTGTAATTTTTCGTCCAATTATCATCTTCAATATTTTTAATTGTACTCATTACCGGTAGACCTTTTGTACTAAGTCCATTATTGTCCGGCACTCCCGTAAGTATAGCCTCTCCTAATATATCAGATGGAAAAGACGGATTAAATCCATATCCCGGATAAGTATCATAATAGTTTAAAGAAAGCAAAGTAACCCATCGTGTCGAATTCGGATAAGTATTATCCTGGTTTCCATAATAAACGTCCATTCCTTGTCTTGCAAAAGATGGAGCATTCAATCTGTTGACATTATTTGAACCATACGTATCTGCCACAACCTGCTCTGTAGCCCTGTTTCCTCCTGTTCCAATACCTGTAATAGCAATTCGCCCAAATTGATCATATTTGGTATACAACCACTGCCCTTTATTTTTTAATTCTTGATCTTGTGTTGCCACTACTCTATTTTGCTTATCATACAATATAGATTCCCAACCTTTTCCGGGCATTTTTTTTTCTACCACACGGTTTCTCCTGTCATATTTATACTGGTAGCATAAATTATTCAAAATATTATCAGGAATTTCATCGTCCATTCCTGCACCAAATTCATTAAAGAATTCAAAAATTGCTCGCGGTGAAACAACTAATACAAGCTCATCATATTCGTTATATACATAATAAGTGTCAGCATTTTCTATTGAACTTATTACTTTTCTACTCAATACAATCTGCCCTTGTCCGTTTTTAAATTCTATCGTAGTATTACCATCTTCATCAATTGTTGTATTTTTATACAGCTGACCTGGACCAAAATCTGAAATGTATTTTGTTTTCGAATTAGTAGCATCATCCGCCCAAGTTGTAGTAGCTACTAATTTCTTTACATGGTCATTAGTTTCACTCGATTCATATTTAAACTGAACAGGATGGCTTTCCCAAACTGTTCCAGTTTGTGTATTTGAAAGAGGCCTATTTAAGGGAGATTTTTCAAGATTCTGATGGGTGAATGGCCTTACATCGTTATAATATGTTTGAGCAGTAGCATCAACGGCAGTCTGGATACCTCCATTTAAAGTACTCATTGGTGCCGCTAGCCAGAAATCTTCCTGCCTTCCAAATCCGTCATATCTAACCGCTGTAACTAAGTCTTGCTGCAGAGGAGTTGCTTTTACATTGACAACCTGCTTCGATCTTCCCAAACCATCAAAATATTGGACAGTTTGAGATTGCTTAGCAGCTGGGCTCGTAACAGTTACAGGTTCAAGATAAGTCCTCGTTTGTATATAATTCTCAGTAGTTGTCACCTGTCCAAAAATGGATACAGAGAAAAACAATGTACTGATCGGTAAAATTATTCTCTTCATGGTTTTGTCTGCTTATTTTTTTATCAATTTAGCACTCGCCGTTTTATTGGTATCCGTCTTTATGGTAATCAGGTAAGCTCCTTGAATCAAAGGCTGAGTATTGACCTTCGTTACCTTGTTCTTAGTTTTTAAGCTCTGAAGCTGTCTTCCTGACATATCATACATGATGATATCCGCTTCATTGAAATTAAAGCCAATTTCTACATAGGCGTAGTCTGATACAGGGTTTGGATAGATCCTGATATCTTGTTTCTCGATCAACAGATCAACCTGCTGATCTCCGATCTTTACGATCTTCCAATTTTCTTTACCGGGTTCTTCTGCACTGGTTCCTGCAAGAATAATGGAACCGTCTCTATTTAATTTAATATCTGATAATCGTTCTTCCTTTTTTCTGGATTCTCCTTTGACATGTTTCCTCCACTGTTCATTACCGTTCTCATCGATATACAGCATCCAGAAGGTTTCATCATCAGTTTCTATTCTTCCTTCTGCCTGGGTATAGCCTCCGAGTAAGATTCCTTTGGTAAGGTCTTTATTTTTTTCTCTCTGATTTTGTCCTAAGATGACATGCATTCCCATTAAGACATCTCTGTTTTTAAAGTTGTACGATTTCTGCCAGATTTCTTCACCTCTTTCATTTAGGGAGATTAGCCAAAGATCTGTGCCTTCTTCAATGCCTAAGGTTTTATTGCCTGATCGCTCGGAGCGACTTTCTCCTCCTATAATAAACCCTGAGGTGGTCATCGCTATGGTGCTTAGGTGATCGTCTCCTTTTCCTCCATAGTTCTTTTCCCATTCTACTTTACCGTCTTTGTTAAGCTTAATGATCCAGTAATCGCCTTCTCCATAGTTTTCGGTGTTTTTTGATCCTCCCTGATTGCTTCTGGAATAGATTCCTAATAAAACTCCTCCATCTTTGGTAGGAATCATTTTCTCTACTTCGTCTAAGCCTTTTCCACCGAGAATGAGTTGGGAAAGTTCTTTTCCGTTTTTGTCCAGTTTGACGATGAGAACATCTTTGGAACCGTAACCTTGTGCTGAGTTCTGGACGTTTCCTGCGACAAAGAATCCTAAGTCAGTGGTTTGGATCACGGATCTGGCTTCTTCATGGAAGGTACTGCCTATGGTTTTCTGCCATAATTCGTCTCCGAATTCATTGATTCTGATGAGCCAGATATCTGCTCCACCTTTGGAATCATCTTTTTTATCGAGTCCTTTTCCTGAATAGGAAGTTCCTACTATGACAAAGCCTCCATCCTGAGTGGACAGGGAAGCAGAAAGGTAATCATGGTTTTTTCCTGCAAAGTATTTTTCCCAGACTTCTTCGCCTTGCTGGTTGAGCTTCACCATGTGGAAATCGTAACCGTTGTTCTGTTTATTGTCCGTTGTAAGTTTTTGGGACTGTATGGAGCTTCCTGTAATCAAATACTGAAGATCCACCGTTTGAGTCACTTGGCTTAGAAAATCCTGTGTAGAGGATTTGATGTCTTTCTGCCATAGAACTTCCTGTCCGCATACACTTAAAGATGTACATATAAAAAATGCACCCATAAATATTTTTTGCATCTTAGCTGGTTTTTACTGGATTGGGAAAAATAAATCGTAACTATATGATGTATTATTGGGAGGGATAGTTCCTAAATGTGTCTTTATAATTACATCGCCATTTGTTTGAATAGTGTAATATACCTGGCCATTATACGATGAGTATTCTGCTATAGGTTTACAGGTTCCCACAATTGTTGCCAACTTCACTCCGGTATTCCAAGGCAAGTTAGTAGAATTTGAACCGCTGGAGAATCCAAAAGAAACTTTATAATTCGTACCATTAGAAACACTAATACTTCCACCACCAGCTATACCCTGGGAGGTATTAAATGAAAGGCTACAAGATATCGGAGTACAGGTTCCATTCGTATTGGCCGCATTCTGCCCGTTTGCGTTAATATCATCTAACGCTTTTTGGTTTGCTGCCAAAAGACTTAAATCTGAAGAATAGGTACCAGCTGGAACCGAATAAATATATAGATTCCCGATTCCACTTGTTCCACAATTATTACGTGTAAATGTTTTGTCTTGATAGGAATTGTAAAAAGTACTAGAAGTGACCGGCGCATAGGCATACTTAAACTCTTTTAAAATCTTACCGTTTATATCGACAATTCTTTCTAATCTATTTTGAAAATCATACTTGTAATATTCAATAACACCAGAAGGCGGAGTGATACTTGTCACTCCCACTAAAGGACTATATGTATATGTTGTTACCAAGGCATCAGGCAAAGCGATTCGTATTTTGTTTAAAACCGAGATCATTGTTGCCTCGTCATACATTCCGTTCTTAATATTCGCTAACTCTGTAGCTGTTAAGACGGCTTCAACTGCAGACAACGTAGTGTTATCCACTTTTGCTACAGGATATTCTTCCTTATATCCCCATATATATACAGAATGTATCCCGTCGCTTTTCCTGGCTTCTGTTATATTTCCATAACTCCCGTAATCTACAAAATCAACCCTTTTGTCATAATCGCTTGCAGTTCCTATTTTTAAAGTTTTCACATTATTAGGCAGGTACATGCTTCTGGAAACATTATTTTGATCCAGATAATTTTTGACTCTAAAATTGTTAATGTTTCCTTTAACCAGTTTTCCGTCAACGGTTACCTCTGTCTGTATAACAGGATTGATATTATTTTGTGCGGCCATCCCGGCTGTTATGGTTGCCTGTGTTTCATCAATACCCGAAGATAGATCCTGAGCATATTTATTCCTGATTATTTCAATCTCTCCGGTACTTCGCGTAGTAGTTATCTTCGTTACATTCTTATGAAGCGGGTTCTCATAGCTGTAATTTGTTGTTGTCACTAAAGGATTATTCCCATTCATATCATAATTCGTCTCAATGGTCTGCTTAGGATGCCACCATTCTGAATACAAACGGTAAAGCCTTGCGTAAAAAGGTCGGCTGGGAGATGAATTGGGAGGGTCTTTCAATACAGTTTTTGTGAAGATTCCCTTAATTACTTTTAATGTGGAAACATCCTTTTCATAACTGTTTTCAATGACTTTTAACCGGATATTGCTGGCATTATAATATTCTTCTTTTAATAAGTTTCCATTATCCATATGCGGTTTAATAGGCATGCCAGGCAGGTGGCTGCCTCCTTCCTCATCAGGATTATTCGAATATGAATAAACAGATCTGCCCAGCGTATTTCCTGATTGATCCACATCGGAAACAGTAACTTGGGAGTATCCGACATAATTACCTTGCGCTGATGAGCTTAATGGTGTATTATTTTCTGAAGAACAAACTACCACATTTCTAAAAGCCGGAGATTCGTTCGTGTACTCACTTGATCCACCATCTCTATAAATATGCTGGATATCGCTCATTGGCACTCCTGAAGTCCAAGCAGAATTATCTAGAGTATAGCTGTAATTTCTGCTTAATTTTACGCTTCCGTCTTTATCTAAGCTTTCCTGTTTTAAAATTCTTAATCCTCCTCCGACAACTCCACCTGTCGTCAGAGTCTTATTCAAAAAATTAACGAAAATACTTATTGTCAGACTTTGCGTTGGAGCATAGGTATTGGCTTTGATGTAATAAAGACCAGGAGGTAACACTGCCTGGATACTTCTGCTGAAAGAATTGACACTGGGAGTAAAACGTATAATGTCTGTACCATCAGAATCTTGTATCAAAGCTTTTATACCATACAATGTACTGGATTGGCCTGTGTTAAAAATATTGCAATTAATTTTAACACGTGTATAATTACTAAGATAAAAACTGCTAACCTCGTCTGTCGAACTATCTCCGTCAGCATATACTGAAGATGAGCCGGTCTCATAATTGTAAACATCTGAATCCCCATTATTATATTTATTGGGCTCATAGGTAAATCTAGTTGCTCCCCCCGTAGGGTAATTGATCTGAGTCAGGATCCCAGCCTTCATGTAAATCGGATCACTCTCTCTATAGCCCCCATCCAGAAAAGGAAAACGTTGACCATTTGCAGTGAATCCATATTCTAATTGAGCAGGGGTAAAACTTTGATAGGTTTTGGAAAAATATGATGGGTTTGGGCTTTGTTCCAAAATAGGGCCTTGTCCGTTTAAATATTGTGTCACATCATCATACCACATAAGATGGTCATTATCAGATCCGTTAAAATATCCCCAATGATCTATTGAAGCTGAAGTCTTATCGGGAAACAAAACGGGGCTATAGGTAAAAGTATAAGGCGGATTCCCTTTATAGGTAGCCGTACTATTATCGTAAAATGACTCTTGAACACGATTTAATTTTAGCCTCCAATAATTTTCTTTATTCTTCCCGGAATAAGAGTCGCCAAAGTAACTGTATCCGAATTCAACTTTCTTGATTGATTCCCCATTTCCATTAAAAACTTCAAAAGAGTCCAATTTTTGAGGCTTTGGAGAATAAGTACCGAAATTGTTGGCGGGACGCTGATCTTCCCTATCGCTGGTGTGAAAGTCAATATATCCGTTTTTAAACCTGATCTTAGTCAAATTAATGTTATCCGATGCTGTCATACTCACCGATATACTGTTCTTTTTTTCAAGAAAGTTTCCATACCATGATTTCCCATAATTAATGAGAGGATTACCGTAATAACTTTCCTGTTCATAGAAGCTAAGCTGGCTGATACTTTTACGCCCTGCACTCGCGTCATATTCAAAAATAATCGAGTCATCTTTTGGAGTGACTATTTTACTGATATACCATGCGGAGATGTATTCGTCATAATTGATACTTGGGTCTAATCTGTCAAACGATTCAGATCGCTGCAGGTCATCAACGAGATAGGCAGGGGCTGCGCGATCATCGGAAGCGCTATAACCTCGTGAAATTTCTCTTACCGTGAAATAATACTTCCAGCCGTTACCGTCCGTTACTTCCCATTGTTTGGTATCAAAGTCATAAACAAATGTAGAATTGGTTTGCTTAAGAGGTATTCCTTTTATTTTATTAGTATTGGGCTGCCTTTTTTCGAAAATCATCTTTCCTGTTTCTCCACCAAAATTATAATAAAGGATATCAGGCTTAGCGTCTCTTGCTCCCGTATTAATTTCCTTGTAATCATTGTAATATTGTGAGCCATCATCTATTATTACATTGTCGTTATTTGCAGAAGGTAAATCGGTAAGAGTAACATAACCTTTAAAAGAATCCAGATCATCTACCCCATTAACAGATCTGGTAATAGCGCCGCCGGCATTGAATGCCCAACCAAGCCCCACCAAACCGGCTTCTTGGGAAACTTTTATTCCAGAAGCGTGATAGCTTACTGAAATTGGTAGTTCTATTTCCCCTGACTTTACGCTGTATAATGGTATAGAAATAGTAGGAACGCCCGTATAATTACTAACTGGCTGATTAGCGTACTGGGCTAATGCAGAAGCATTGGGGGAAGGGGGCATTACTTTTGGTACCTCTTGTGAATAGGCCTTATTAATGCTAAGTAATGTTAAAATTAGTGGTAATAATACCTTTTGTTTCATGGTCTGTTTTATTTCATATATTCTATCTTAAATTAAAATTCCTTATTTTAACATAAAACTCCGGTAGAGCATAGAAGCCTTCCTACGGATTATTGCATTAATTAAAAAGGGACAGATTAATTTTATCGAACGAATTTATAGCATAAAAAAACGTGAAAAAAGAATATTTCAAAAGTTAATGATTTAAAAATATTGGTGTAATAGAAAGGTAATATGGAAAGGCCATACTAAACATAACAAATCAATTTTACAACATTAAAAAAGCTGTAAAACAAATAGATATAATATTCTTGAACTATACAACAATAATACATTAATTTAAATTACCTAGGTTTGTTAATTTATAATTAAGTTGAATTTAAAATAGGCAACTATATATTTAATGTACTAATTAATTTTTATAAGGCTTTTTATGAGAAGAAGATATTATGATATGTTTTTATTTATCAGAAAATTATCATATATAGATAAAAATTTTCTGATTTCGTTTTTATAACTTAAATACCAGTAGCACCTTCAAAATGTCATCCATATCTTGTAATAAATGATTTGAAAATAGTCCTATCAAGGTCAAATGGCAGAATTATTTAATTCTATAATTCTTTCCAAATCTTCCACCAATGTTTCGATATCTCTTCGGTCCTGGTACAAACGAAAACGGCACCAACTAAAGATAGTTGGTGCCCTTTATTTTATTACTTCTATGGTCAATAAGTAACAAACAAATTTCTCGTTAATATTTTACGAGGAAACTGAAAGAAATCGATTTGATATACGTTTTCAGGTACATCTGCAACCAGAGAAAAAGAAAGCCAAAAAGAAATTAATGTTATTGAAACAGAAAATTGGAAATTAATTTGGGATGAAACCAGCGACAGGCCGATCATAGAAAAATATGTTATAAGTGCTTAAATAAAAATAACGTGGATTTGCTTCGCTGGATATTACTGCGAAAAATGTTAAACTAAACGGAAATACAGTAAAACGAAAAGATATTATTACTGAATTCAAAAAGTTGGTGGATGCATTGCCCGATTTCAAATGGAATGTTCTATAGAATAATTTACATAATTTTACTGATGAATAAAATAATCGTCCAAGAGACAATATGAAAAATATTCAGACTGAAATGAGTAATATATGGAGAAGTTATTCAGAGCACATATAGAAAAGGTCATTGCATTAACAGATGATGAATTCAATGAGATACTGTCTCATTTTTCAGTAATTAATGTTAAAAAGCGGGATTTTCTGATCAGGACAGGTGAAAGGGTGGAATATGCCTTCTGGGTGGTGAAAGGTCTGTTAAAGCTTGATTATGAAGACCATCTGGGCAGGCAGCATGTGGTAGCTTTTGCGATGGAAGACTGGTGGGAAGGGGATTATTATGCTTTTTTTAATCAGCTGCCCGCAACAATGTCTCTGCAGGCCCTTGAAGATACACAGGTTCTCCGCATGTCCCTGAGCAGCTATAATGCGCTATGCAGCAACATTCCTAAAATAACTTACTTTTTTTTACAAAAGGCTAATAAAGGACATATCAGTTCCCAGCAGCGGATTCTGGAATTAATCAGCACCAATGCCAAAGAGCGTTATGACAAGCTGTTGCACAGATATCCGAAGCTTTTCCAGCGCGTTCCGCATACCATGATTGCCTCATATCTTGGTGTAAGCAGGGAAACACTCAGCAGGCTTAAGACGTAACAGCTCAGCGGAATTGTGAGATTTGTCACAAAGAATTTATTTCATTTCTTATGAACTTTGCTTTACAAATTAAATGATTGATCAATACATTTAAGGATGTTGTAAAATAAAGATTAAAAAATGGAAAAAAAAGAATTCAGTCCATGGGAATGGCAAAATCAGCTTAGTTATGTACAGGCTGTTGAAGTAAAAAATGTACAGGGTACGCTATATGTTTCGGGACAGGCTGCGGTGCACCCTGATGGGACATCCAGCAATGCAGATATGCGGACTCAGCTCGCTTTAGCTATACAGAACCTTGAGAAAGTAATTGATGAAGCAGGCTATGAAGCCAAAAATATTGTAAGGCTTACGGTTTATTCAACGTCATCTGATGAGTTCATCAATAATTGTTTCGATCTGTTTCAGGATTTCGTAGCCAGGCATGGAATGAAACAGACAGTCACACTCTTACAGGTTGTTAAGCTGAATGAAACCCTGAATGTAGAGCTGGAAGCTACTGTGGTAAAATAGGATGCTCCATATTTAATAAATGAATCCATCATTATCATTAAAATAATATTAAAAAGGATAAATATGGTTTCTAATATTAATCGAAGGTTTATAGATACATTATAACATAAAGATTTAAAAAATTACGCTTTTGTCATCCTGAGAATCTATTAAAAAACCATAAGCCGGACCTATTACCGAAGTAATGGAGCTCTTTTGAGCTCTCTGTAATGTGAATGAGTCAATACTTAATCTGACAGTTACAATCAAATTGAATAACTGTAAAACAGATTAAGTATTGACGAATTCATTTTAAATATTTCATATGTATTATTGTAATCTTGTATCATTTTTCAGGAATTACAAGAATCTTAATTATGAAATAAATAATTTAATTATACTATTTTAAGCTTTTTGGAGGTTTAAGTAAAGGGATATTCTCCTCGTTTATTTTCCAATATTTAAGAATCAAATTTTCTTTACATTCAAAAATTTTTGATTTGTTGACATATTCGTTGTTACCATTTGATTTAAAATATAAAATATCGTCGTTCTTTTTATAAATATTCAAATCTAAATTATAGACAACTGATTTAACAGAATGATCATGTTTACATTTATTAAAATCGTCAATAAAATCTTTTATTAACACTGAATCAAGTGGAATAGTAAAATCATTAATTTTTATTTCCACTCTCAAAACTTCCTCTTTATCAATGTACAAATCTTTTGTTTTGTTTATCGTACAGCTTGACAATATAGCTATTGGTATCAACAAGCAGAATATGATTGATTTTCTCATTATATTTAATTTTGCTTTTTAGTCCCTCCATTAGTTACATGCTCTTTACTAGGATATTTAACTTGTACTTCAATCATATTATTTCCTTTATCCCGATAATTTTTCAGCTCATCAAATAATCCACTTTCACATTTTTTTATTATATCTTCGTTAGTTTTATTTAATATGCCTTTTCAAATATATGATGACTATATTAGAAAAGGCTCAGATTATAAATCCAAGCCATTCTTTCTAATTTCATTTTTGGAATAGTAAATAAATATTCTAACTATTACAGAAACGCTATCTAAAAATAGAATTTTCTTTGACAAATTTTATATCAGTTGGTTCTGTGATTACCCACACATAACCTTCAGACTTCTGTTTTGTTTTAACATAATAATAATGGCAGTTTTTTTCATTTGATTTTAAACTTACGCTATCCCCAATCTGAATTCCATCAGGTATAATGGTATACAAATCAGCCGTGTTTCCCAGAATTCTATAAGGATATATCCCATCTTGTAATTGCCCATTAAAATCTTTAACATTGCTTTTAGTGAGATTTAAAGTTATAATACCAAATGCATGATTGTTGGACTGTTTAACATCAGTTACGTTTCCAGCAAAACTAACATTATTATCTAAAACTTTATTCTTGCTTTCAGATTTGTCTGATCCATTTGAAGATACATACATTACAATTGCAATGAAGACTATAAATAATATGATAAATCTTAAATATTTCATATGTTTATTTTTAATCTTGTATCAATTTTTCAGCAAATTACATTTCTGATTGTCCTGAAATTATAATACCTTATATAATTTCACCAAAAGTAATTCAAGAAAAATGCGGTCCAAACTACCCCGCAAAAGGATTCGTGAGGCAGAGAGGAAATTAAGATTAAATTCTTTTTCTAAAATTACTGACAATCTTCTCCCCAACATCGCTTGCTTATATTTAGTAGTTTCAATATTCGCTTGGTTAAAGCTTCATCATAGACATACTTACCAACTCCTACCCGATATACAACTCCGTTTCGATAAGTAAAAATGGCTTGAATTTTTCTACCATTTAAATATATATCTATATCACCGTAACTGTAAGCTATCCTCACATCTTTGCCTTTTTGAAAATTATTAATTCTACTACAAATAAATATTCTATCTTTCTTAGCCTTTACATCCAGAAAATGTATTCCACCATTATCATCGTGCCATCTGTTTTCAATTTGAATAACTGAAGTATTACATTCAACAGGAGCGTTTTTACATTCTATCAAAATAAATGATAAAAAAATCATTAAGATAAAAAAACAATATTTTCTTTTCATTATTTAGACTTTATAATATTTGTAACTTCTCCAAGATATTTAGTATCACCAGAAAAGGCTGATGCTGATGCTGAAACATCTTCTGGCCCAACTCCTAATCCATAGCTGTATCCATGATAAAGCAAAGACTTTTTCTGAAATGTCTTACCAGAGAACCAACCTCCTTTGCTCTTATATTCACCATCATAACTTTTAAACATAGAAACTCCTACAGGGCCTCCTCCGCCTTGAACTCCCTCAGCATAACCTTCCAATGTATTTAGTCTAAATTCTTTCAAAGAAATATCTGAGAACATAAAACTTGCTTGAATACCAGCTGATGCTTCAAAACCTTCCAAATTATTGGCAGTACCATATAGTCCTGCTTTCCCAGCATCCGGACCTTTAAGCATTAAAGCTACTGAAACACTTAAACCAAATCCAGCACCTCCTGAAATATTTCCTCCCAGGCCTATTGATAATGCATCCGGATCCCCATGTAATGATGCCAATTCGTCAAATTTATATTTTCCAGAAATTCCTCTATAATTCCCGTAGGTTCTTCTTTGAGATGTATCAGGGGCTAATGATATTCCGTGAAAAGGGTATGGTGCGGAGATATTAACACTCATATTATATTTTTCAGATTTAATTCTCGCATACTCTTTATATTTTCCGGAAGATACATCATAAAGGTTAAAAATAATATCTACTGGACTTTTACCGTCAGGATCAATATATTTAATCGGATTATCAAAAGTATAATTGTAAGGTGACCAGCTTGGCATCTTTTCCGCCAATGGATCCACCCCATACCAAATACTCAATCTCGGATTGTAATATCTTGCTCCGTAGTAGTAAAGGCCCGTGTCTTCATCCAATTCTTTCGCATTAAACTTGTACGGATTATCATATGATCCATCCATTCTTTCATACATGGTCTCTCCGAAGGGTAAATTTACAAAATATTGTGTTGCGTCCGATTGCGAATTAGTTACGAACGTTGCCGTTCCCAAATGATCGCCATGTAAATAATACAAACCGGTCTGCCATGGCCTTTCTCTCAATTCTATTGACACCTCATCTCCAAGACCTGATTTTTCGAGATATTTTTCGAAATCCGATTTTACATCTGCCGGTTTTTCTGCGGGTTTCTCGTCTGCCGTACGGTTGGTATAAAGCACTGAAGGATCTTCAAAGCGATTGGCTCCATCCATCAATCTGCTGGCAAATCTTCTTGAACCTTCGAAATAATGTTTGGTGTATTGTCCTGTTGAACTTACCGTTACATAAGGGTTTGGATAGAGCTTATATTCAAATAGTTTCAGCTCATTAATCTCGACCGGCGCTCCGTTCTGATACAATTGTGTAGGAATTTCAAGCCCGTATTTTATAACACGCTCTCCCTTATCATCATAGGTGTAATACTGATAGATACCATTCCCGTCATTGTAAAATGCTTTCAGGCGGTCCTGCTCATCCCAGAACATTCGTTTTGTGCCGTTTGGATCCGCATGGATTGTTGCATTTCCGTTGTAATCATATTCGAATGCATCATAGTTTCCTGTCTGGGTATCATTTACTACGCTCACTTTATGTGTTTCAGGGATATACTCGTATTTATTCTCGTACGTATTTTCCGGTACTACATTTTGATCTCTTTCATGGTGCTGTTGCTTTATAACAATACCTCCTGAGTTATTATACTCCATCCTTAAATGATAGGTTGACGGTACATAGGAGCTTATTGGCATGGGTTGTTCTTCTTTATCACGAATAATAACCTGTCTTGTTTCTGTTCCTATTAACCTATTGAGTGTATCATAACTAAGACTAAATTGGAATGCACCTCCTAAGCCGTTTGCCAAAGGTTCAGCCTGATTCTGAATCATGGTGATATTGGAAAACTGATCGTATTTATAGGTATTATTCAGCATCATCTGATTCGAATTATCCATCAGGAAATACTTATCCAGTCTTCTGTTTTGGTAATTATAGCCATAATACTGTGTTGCACCGTTTCCGTTTTTAAACTTCAATCGCTGTCCATAGTAATCATAGTTGATATTTTCTATGAGAGTTTCACCGTAATTATTGTTAACATATTTTAAATTACCCCCTTTGTCATAATGGTATGAAACAATTTCATCATCCGGATATTTAATTTTAGTTACTCGATTCCAGCTGTCATAATTGAAATAGGTTTTGAAGTACATTTCCGGAATATGATCACCGCGTACCGTTCTCGTTTCTGAGATAATCTCCCCCATTCTTCCATATTTATAATACGTATCTCCGGAACCATCATATTTTGCAGTCATTTTACCTGCATTATTTCCTGCTGTGGACAAACCATATGAATAGCTTACGTTGTTGGGGTTGCTGTTTCCGTTTGGAAGGTCGGGCAACATTATTTTCTCCAATCTGTTGTAGTTATAGAGGTACTCTATATAATTTGAACTGATGGTAGGATCATTCAGTAAATTATCCGTGGTCATTCTGCTGATATTGCCTGCCTTGTCATACTGATACGTTGTTGTTCCTTTATCCGGATGGCGTTGCTGGATACGTTTACCTGCAAGATTGTATGAATATCTCGTTACCATTCCTTCAGGGTCCTGAACATAGGTCAACTCACCTATACTGTTATACTTAAACGTTGTTGAAAGCGGCTGACTGTATAAATAATCGTCTTTCTGAACCGGTTTACCTTCGGCATTGGTGTAAGATTCGGTTTTCTGATCTATAAATTCTACTGTTGTTTTCAGTAAATTATTTGTGATCGCATAATGAGTTGTCTGCGTATTACCATCTTCATCAGTAGCCGTAATTACTCTATCTCTGCTATCATAGGTTTGAGAAGTGTTTGGTCCGTTGAAGCCATTCAAATAAAGATTATTATTACCCGTGATTTCATATTTCGGATGGTATTGTCTTGTTGTTCTTCCGAGCATATCATAAACCGCCGGGCCGGAAATGGAACGTCTCTCATAACCATCAATCTCAATATCTTTTTTCACCTGCACTACTCTTCCTAAAAAGTCAGCATAGGTATCCGTCATAATCGTATTATTTGTACTGGCATATTCCGGGTCAAAATTTGATGTTGAAGCACGGTAAATTTTAACCGCAGTATTGTTATTCGGAATTCCGGCGTGATCTGTCCAGTACTTATATTTAACCGTTGGAACGGTAGAATTGCTTGCGATTTCATTAGGGCCCATGATGGAAGAAGTTCTTCCGAAACCGTCATAATAAAATACCATTGCATTACCACCGGTATCTACTTTTCTTGTCACGACATCAAACAGCGGATTGTATGTGGATGTAGACTGAATATTATGCACATCTTTTACCATTGTTATATACTTACCGGTAACTGCATCGTCATAAGTATATTCAATCCAATACCTTTGGTTGAGGCTATTTGGCGGATACGTTATTTTTCTGATGTTTCCTGAAGGATAATATTCTACATTTGTTATTAAATCATCAGTTCCGTCGTAAGTTATATATTGCCCTATATCTCCATTATATTGGTTTACAGCACCAATTCTTCTTTGTCTTAACAATGTTCCGGTTCCGGTACCTTCGTAAACATCCACTTCTGAAGTGAGGATGATATTATTGTTCAATGACATATAAGACATATTGGTATTGTAACTTGTAGAAGGACTGCTGTATTGATAATTTGAAATTAATCCTTTTGGAGTATATTTAAATCGTTCTTCAACAGCAATGCTTCCACCTGACTCATGTACTGTCCTGGTTTTCTTGTAAAGGAGTGCTCTCGCCATCTTTCTACCTTCCCTACCACCAGTGTCATAATTTGTACCCAAGTCTGAATTTAAATCTATTTGCGATGTATTGTTGATGAATCTTTGCAGTTTATATTCAAAATTGGTTTCAGAAATCATATTTCCGCTGCCATCTGTTACAATGCTTTTCTTCGGCATTCCATTCATCAGATAACTATTATTGTAATAATAATCAGTAGAGGTTCTTTCTGTTGAACCACCATTCATTTCTTGTTTTGTAACGATCTCAAAACCGAAATCATCTCTTTCTCTTCTGTCATATTTTCTCTTGCCGAAAGAATATCTGGTTTCCATTTTGTTACCCTGGTCTGTGGTATAATTTTGAGAAAATACATCGGGTTCTGCCACAGTTATTTTATTAACGACCAGTTTTGCATGCGGGCTATCGTAATTTGCTCTTGAAAATTCGTAATCTAAATTATATCTTCCTTTTGAAATGGTATTGGTAATTGATTTCAGTTTATTGGTTCTGCCTACCTGTGAATAGTTTACCGTAAAACCACTGTTGTTATCAACCACCAGATCAGCATAACCGTCACCATTCATATCCTTGAATGCTTTTCTGGTCTCAGAAACATTGAGGCCCACATTGGCGGTAGCTCCTCCTCCTGCTTTAATCCAGAGAATTAACACTACAATTGGCGGAATGAGCGTTATTGGCCCTATATTGAACATATAAGTTCCTCCAAATGAAAAAGAACCGTTAAATGATCTTGTTTCATCGGTAAAATCAATTGATCCTGAAGACTTAAGAAGCGGTGTCGGGGTATCAAATTTGCTTCCCAGATTATATCTTACCGTTGATGAATTATTGGAGTTATTCACCTCAAGAATATCAATCAATCCGTCTCCGTTTATGTCTTCATATACTGTTTCGGCAGTTCCGGTAGATGCCGATGCACCTGCACTCGCACTGATACCGAACCCAAAGCTGCTTAATGCACTCAGGTTTGCAGAACCTCCAAGTGAAGCTCCTATTCCAAGGCTGAAGCTGCCTTTAGGTCTGGAACGGTAAGTGATCAGGTTTTCATAAGATGAATAACTGCTCAGGCTTTTTCCCAAATTTAAGGCATAAGCCATGTATTGCGAATCTCCATCTCTAATCCTGTCCGGAAGACCGTCACCATTAAGATCCATCCAAAAGGTTTTACCTGAATCATATGAATCGTAATAGTTATTTACTCCGGCACTCACAGAAGCTCCTGCCGACCATGGCATCCCGGTATCGGGCTGCGTGCTTGTTCCCAAACTTCCTTGTGATTTAATTCTTCCTGTTGCCGAAAACGCATTGTAGGAAAATCCTAAAGAATTCACTTTCTGATAACTGTTTGATCTCGTAGGGAAATCACCCGAATCGAGAACAAGCATATTATTTAAACTTCCGGTAGAATTGGTAAACTGAACGGATTGAGGATATACAACATCCGGATATCCGTCTCCATTAAGATCGGAAAACGTCTGGGTTTCCACACTGCCTATTCCGGAAAGCTGAGTAACAGAATTACCGGCGCTACCCATTCCATAACTCAGACCTTCTGTATTGTTGTAGGAACCACTTTTGTTTACCTTGTTAATCCCCTTCATCGTTGTATCAACAGATAGCTGACCTGACGTGTAAGTAACGGGATTTACCGGTGGCAAAACAGGAACAGGATTGCTGAAGTAGCTAACTGTTTCATCATTATTGAAACCCAATTCAGCAGAAAACTGATTAGGCCCTACTCCAACCCAATATCTCCTGAAGCCATTTCTTGCCTGTACCAAGCTTGGCTTCATAATAGCAACCGTATTAGATACTGTATTATTACCCGCATTAGGATTACTCGTTGCATTAAGTATACATTGTGCTAAATCTGCATTATTGGTGATACCCTGACACTGTGGGTATGTGTTTTGAGTAGTGACACTGGATGCAAATGCAGTTGTCTGTATAGTTGGGCCATAAGTGTAATCACTAAAGCTGCCCGGCTGATACAGGAACTGACCCCAGTTATTATAAAAAACAGATTTGGTATTATACATTGCAGTATTAACTGCTGTTGCAGAGGTGTTGGAATAAACATTTACAGAATCATAATATACTACAAACGGTTTTCCCAGAAATTGAGCATTATAATTATTGTACAGTGCAAAGTCACCACCTGTTTTTGTATATACCTGAACGGTTATCAGATCATTGCTATTTCCGGATGCCGGATCTCCCGTATAAAACGCAACCGGCGACAGGCCACTAATTAACTGCCCATTGGACATATCGTGTTCTTCAATAAGATTATTGCTGGCTGATATCGTTATTTTACGCTTAGCCAAGATGTCATTCCCTTTTTTTATAATATAATAGAAAGACCCTGTCCCAAGACCGGAAAAATTCGAGATATTCTTGTTAATCTGGATTCCAAAATTGTGCGTCCCAGAAATTCCCGGGTTTGGCAGCTGGTTCACGTGGAGCTTATTGCTTAGCTGTGTAACCACAAATGAAGGATATTCAGGAACCGGTATATGGTGAACAAATATGTTTGGGTTGTAACTTGTAGATGCCTGATATTCTACCGAAATTTGACCATTCCAGTTGACATTGTAAAAATTAGTATGTGAATCAGATTCTACCACAAACTTTAAGTGTACCGGATCGGCTGCACTGGTCGTTAAATTAATAGAATGCGCTGTCGTTGTAAGGTTCGCCGAATCATACACTTCCGGGGTAATCAGATCGGTAATTGTTCCGACAGCATTTTCGGTATACACCCTGAATGTAACTTTATCTGTTAAATAAGAAAAATGCAAGCTCGGTATTTCAATTGATGCAGTTCCGTCAGCATCAAAGTAAATAGGCGCTGATATATTATTTAACAACATATTGCTTCCGTAACTGCCGTTATTTAATTGAAACTGATCCTGCGACAATCCGTAATCATTATTAATTGGAGTACCTGTATTCGGATCTACATAAGTAATAAGGGGATTTGAGCTTACCTGATAATTCTGGTCTGTATTTTTATGCAGCCTTACATAAATCTTATCGCCACTTTTCACAAAAAGCCTGTTGCTGCTATTGATACCATTATGGCTGTTAACTCCATTCTGGGGAAGAGTCTGAATCTGGCTTAAATAATCATTGTACCTTTCAATATAAATATTTTGCGTCATCGCTCCTGCAACAACTTCGGATAAATAAATTCTTCCGTTGTTATAGGTAGGAGGATTTCCGGTAGGTACAGGATTAAGTATTTCAACAGAATAATACATTTTCTGCGGAGGAGACTGCAGCTGGCCATATGCTGACAATGTTACCGTATCCGTAAATCTCACATAACCATCTTTTGGAGCTACCCATACTTTTACCACATCCGTAATAGGAACGGGCGGAAGTACGGGGTCCTGCGGACATCTCTTAGGGTCCGGGCACGCACTCAAAGGATTTTGCACAGCTTTCGCCTTTACAATCATATTTTCTGTATGCTCAGAGTGCTTAGTCATTTCAGATTTACCCGTATTTCTGTCAAATCTGTTAAACCACACTTCACCATTATTCACAATATCCGTAAGACCGTCTGAATTGGCATCGATAAGGTATGTTTTGGTGGTACTTGTGGAAGAAGAACTGATTTGGGATTTACTGTATATAATTGCTCCCATATCCCAGCCGTAATTGCTGGTTTTAGTCTCTGTAAATGAGAAGTCTCCACTATAATTCCCAATTGGCAGCGAAGAATTAAAGCCTAAATTCCCCGACGCATTAAGATAACCGGTTCTTAGAAAAAGCCCTTCATCAGGCACTCTGTATATCATATCCTGAATACCATCGCCATTAAAATCAATCAGCTGCTGTGCATTTCTGGCTTCGGCATTGGAATATCCAAATGGAAAACCAAACATTAAATGGCCATAACCGTCATTAGAAGGATAATAAAAATTCAATCCGGCTGCAATTCTGAAATTCAGGCCTTTTTCTGAACTGATATTTCCATTAATTTTTGATGGGGTAATTAAACCGCTTACAATACCCGGATAGGTTGTTTTATCATTTTGTAAACCGATATGGGTATCCGGGCCGTATATTCTCATATTTCCCTGGCCGTCACGCACGTCATTATAGTAATCAAATGTGTAGCTATCAGTAATTTCATTACAGGTGGGCTCAATACCACCGCTGGTACCACCGTTTCCGCCGCTTCCGTCATCAATATCTTCTCTTTCACTTTTGGCAGTATTATTATCGCTGTTATTTTCCTGTTTGCTTGCTAATGTGGTTGAACACGGATTATGAGGGACAATATAGATGCGTTTCAGAAGTGTTTTGAAAAACTCCCCATCCATATAATCCATCTTATAAGTTCTTACAAGCTCTGTTTTATATTTAACTTCAATGTTATCCAACAGGTAAGGTTCCGATTTTGCAAATCCTTGCTTAGCATTGATATTAATATCTTTTCTGGTAACAGAGGCCTGTCTGTTAAAATTTACCGTGTAATCTTTATTTTTACCGTAAGCAACTTTTTTGATCTGGAAAAACCTTCCACCACTGGCTCCCTCATTATAGTAGGTAAATTCCATTGTATTTCCGTGAGCGTCTTCAACCATTCTCAGGCCCCAGTGCACAAGGCCTCCTGATCCGGAAAGCATAGAATCCGGTGAACCTCCGTAATAACTCTTCGTTCCGTCCGTAGATGTTACTTTCCAGGTGTAGTTACCCGGGCTTGTTCCTATTCTTTCAATTAAACTGAAATCATGGTTTTTTCTCAGGTAAAACTGTTTAACTCCATTAGTATTGAAATCGGTTCTTTGCTGACGGTCTGTTGTGATTGCCGTATTATTTTCATTAACATCATTATGTCTGTGCGGAAGATATGAATTGGGATAAACAAGCATTTCTCCGTCCAATGAATATAATTCTGTTTCACCGGCTCCGTCGAATTCTGGTGTACCCCAACGTGTATCGACGGTTATTGCAGAAACACCGCTGATGCTCCAGCCATCTCCCATCCATCCGTTGCCGCCACCGCTGCTATAACCTATAGACAAGGAGGGCTGCAATCCTCCGATACCGCTTGGTACTCTGATGGGATAATTTGCAGAAGCATCACCTTTTTGAGTAGCTGTAGGAACACCCATTAGTTGTAGCCCAGCTGTTGGATCTGCTGCTTTGAGGCCGCTGATGCTTGTTGGGGTAAACGCTTCAAGCTGAGAAGATTCAGGAACAGAAATAATCCCATTGATATAATCTGTATCACCGTCTCCTTCAACAGTTATCACTTTATTTTCAGGATCCACTTTTCCTGTGGGATCTACTTTCCATTTTTTAGAAGCATAATCAAAATAGAAAGCTTTCAGTTCTTTTGCTGATCTGGCACCCAGCTTTTTGTCATCATACGGTATAGACAGCTTTATTTTTTTTGTTAATACGCCTGAAATTTTCTTGAAGCGATATGCATATGCATTGGGTGTCATATTTTTAATTTCTCCGATAATCGCAGGAAAATCCTTTTTTCTGAGCTTTAAAACCTGAATAGCTGCAGATTCTACAACTGAATTTTTTTCTACATTAATCGTTGTCCCTTCATAATTTTTTGTAAACTCAGAATCTTTTCCTAACTCAATTGTTACAGGACTGAATTTTTCGTCTGCGATGGTTTTAAAAGATGTGGTATTTTGCGGAATTTTATATTGCTTAATTTCAGCGCCGTTTGCTAACGACACAAAACCTTTCGCCTTATCTTCTTCAGTTAAATTGATAACCGCTTCAAACTCATCTTTTATCCGTGAAACGGGTGCATTATTGATTTGAAGTAAATTTTTCGAAGAGGCGCTCCCAACTCCTTTAAGATATAATTGATTACCTGACAACAAAGCCGATATTGTCTCTGCTGAACGATCCGCTTTTTCAAAGATTATCTTTACATTCTTTATCTTGTATTTAATCCCACCGATAGAAGACGTAAATAGAATGCTGTTCTTCCCATTTTGCAGAGCATTGATGCTGATCTGTTCCTTCTGGGTACTCCATTTATTTGATGGAACAATGATATTTCCACCAAACGCAATGTTCCTGTTAATGGAACGGGATACAGAATGATAGCTATCCAGCCCAAACAATTCATACTGCAAAAATACTTTTGAAGAAGAGTTCTTTATTTCCGGAATATTGATGGTAAAAAAGTTATCTGAAGGATTGTCGGTGTCTTCTTCTGAAAACTCACCGATAAGGCCTTGCTTTTCTATAGATTCAAATTGTGCCGAAATTTCCGGCGGGTCTGCAACAGCATTAGAAAACCCTGTTTCAAACTGCATAATATCTGCAGCATTTCCAACCTTGTCTGGCATTGCATTTTTTTTGAGCAATTCTTTTGTTTCAGGCTCTGTTCCCTCCGCAAAAACCTCTTCTTTATGCGGAAAATATTTTTCCACCATTTTAAGTTTGAATTCTCTTATTTTTTGCCTGTTTTCTTTCGGCAGGCTTGCAAATAGAAACATGCTTGCAAAAAAGCAAATAAGCAGCACCGACCTTTTGGTAAAAGGAAGTCTATTGAGTCGTATTTTCATGATTATGGCTTAGTTAACAATAAGTTTAAATGTTTTAATGACTTTTCCGTCTCTTGTAAGTGTGATGAGATAAGAGCTTTGGACAGAAAGTGAGCTGGTATATGATTTGGCTTTATGATCAATTTTTTCCAATCTTACCAATCTGCCTCCTCCATCATATATTGAAATGTTCAGATTTTCCATAGCCGGGAATTTTACGGTAAACATTTCTCCTTTTTTTACAGGATTAGGATAAAGTATGATCTGCTCAAGATCTAGCGATATTTGCTCCGGTCTGATTTCTGAAGTTTCAGATCCTTTTATATCTTCCCTTATATCAGAACGCAGCGGTGTAACGGCAAAGGTGAATGTTTTGTAATAATCGTCATTTTTATCCTGAAGAAAATCTACTGCGGAAAAGCTTACATACTTTTGGTCTGCAACACCCTGAACCTTGGTGGTTTCTCCACTTGTATTCTGTAAAATCATCCAGTACACCAATGGTACATCATCCGGATTAACTGCTTTTTTGTCAATTCTTACTTTATAATTATTCTTTGTTATGGTTGAGCCTATGAAATTAATTTCCCATTTTCTTTCCAAAACATCAAAATTACCGTCTCTTTTAAAAGACATTTTCTTGTCGTCATCAGACCATATTACAAAATTGTTGTGATCGAACGGGCTTTGATTTTCTGCATTGAGGTTTTTAATATCGGTCTTTCCGATGCTTAAAAACTGATCTTCCTGATTACAAGACTGCTTCTGATAAAGCTCGTATCCATCATCTCTTCCCAAACCTGTAGGCCTATGGGTAAATTCCTTATGCTTTTCAGGATCCCAGATAACTTTTCCGTCGCTGCCGTAATATTTGCCTTTTTCAAGTGATATCCCATATTTTATAGACAAATAAGAGTGTATCTTATTCAAATCCATCGGCTTTGATTTCTTAGGAATAAAGATGAGCTCAAAAAGGTTACGGTCATCAAAAGAAATCTGTACGCTGTCATTTTTTTCTTTATCTCTTTCAGCATTGCTGTTGAGGGTAAAAATGCTTGGCTTCTTTTTGATTCTGAAGACTTTTTTCCCGGCATTTATTTCATAAGAATTACTGTTTAAGGCACTTTTCTTTTCTTCCCGTTCCCATATTTTCTCATCTTCTTTTGAAGTATGAACCAGGCTTAGAGTATGGCTTTTATTTTTACTGTGTTTAATGTATTTTTTGAAAAGCCTGTTTTTAATTCCGGGATGAAAATTCAGGAGATTTTCCTCAGGAATTGTACTTGCTTCTCTTATTGCGGGTGTATATTTTTCCCAGATCTGAACATCTGATCCTACGAGTTGAGAGTATGCATTGGATGAGCACATGATCGTGAACAACAATGCCATTTTTACGCATGGAAGTTTTGACATAATGTAGATTATGTTGGTTTAATTATTTAAAGTAAAATAGATTTAAAAGAAAGATTGCCGTGTTTTCGGGAAATGAAGAAAACGTTTGTAAAGTTGGTGTTTCATTATGGTGATTAGTTTTGTTTTTTCAAAAGTAAACAAAAAATTTAATAATAAGCATTTTATGTTGAAAAATATTTAATTGAATATAATCTTATAAAGAAATTATTTACGTTACGGTCTTAATTCCAGCACATAACATTTTTCGGCAGCAGATACAGCTATAAATAATATCAGCTAAAAGACGTTGATGCCATTATTTTTTATCTTACTATCAAAAGTTTAGTTTTGGATCATTTGTATGAATATATCATTAAAAATGTGTAGATTGTACATTATAATTATGTTTTACCATTTTTTTATAAATTGTTTAACATAAAAAACTAATAAATACCATGAATCACGAAAAACTAATCTCCTTTCTCGAACACTACGGGAAAATATCAGATGCCGATATATATAGCATACGAAAACATTTTGTTCCCCAGAAAGTAAAGAAGAAGCAAATTTTAATTGACAAATATTCACCCTGCAATAAGCTTTTTTTCGTCAACAGCGGTCTTTTGAGAACTTTTTGTATCAGCGAAAAAGGCAGGGAAATTACGAGAATGTTTGCCTGGGAAAAAAGATTCATCACCAATTTAGCAAGTTTTAAAAGTAACACAGAAAACCATGAAGTAATTGACTGTATACAAAATTCAGAAATATTATACATCAATCGTGATGATTTCTATGGCATTATAAACTCTTCATCAGGCCTTAAAAATATTTACGTTGATTTATTAGAAGAATGCAATAGTTTTCATGTGAAACGGTTTGAGGTTTTAACTACTTATAATCTTGAAGATAAATTATTATATCTGAAAGAAGAATTCCCTGCTTTATTAAAGGAACTTAACGACAGCCTGCTGGCATCTTTTCTGGGACTTAACAGGGAAACTTTTGTACGGAATAAAAATTTTTTTTAACGCCTGTTTTATCAAATATTAAAAATGTGACATAAATCACACTTATTTGAAAATTATTAATCTAATTTCGATAAAAATTAATAACCATGTATAAAAATCTATTGTTTGCTATTATTTTCATATTTAACTATAGTTATTCACAAAATAATGCAACCAGATTTTTTTATGAGCTCACTTATAAAAACGACAGTCTGAAGAATGAAAAAATTTTAACCATTCTGGACATCGGAGAAAGTAAATCTATCTACAGAGATTATCTTATGGTTTCCCAGGATTCTCTTATTCAGGATCAGATAGAGCGATCAAGAAAATCCGGCATACGGGTAGACATGAACCAAATTATAAAGCTTCCGAAGTTTACTTATAAAGTCACTAAAACGTATCCTATAAAGGAAATAATTTTTTCTAATAAGATATTGCAGGATGAGCTAAATTACCACGAAAAGATGCCTCTTGAATGGAAAATAGTTGGCGAAAAGAAAAAGATCGGCAATTATGAGGCACAAAAAGCCGTACTTTCATATGGCGGCAGAGAATGGACAGCCTGGTTTACTTCTGAAATTCCGTTTCAGGACGGACCTTATAAGTTTAATGGATTACCGGGTCTCATTGTACAGATATCTGATAATCAAAATCAGTATTTCTGGAAGCTCACCGGCATTAAAAAAATTTCCAACTTCAGCGAATACGGCATTCTGGATAGTAAACCAAAGAGCAATGATCTATCTAACCTGACGGTAAGCAAGGAAAAATTTACCGAAGTATATAACAATTATAAAGTAAATCCTCTCGGCAGTTTAAAAGGAAAGCTTACAGCTGAGCAGCTGGCCAGCAAAATGCCGGATGGGCGCACCGTTGCGGAAGCTTTTAAAAGTGAAGAGTTTAAAGTAATACAATTACTAAACGATAAAGTGAATAATATTGAACTTTTACAATAAAAAAATAATCTGTAGAGCTTTGTGTGGATTAAAAACTGTTCAAGGAGTATAACTATTAACTATTACAATCATGAAAAACAGATCTAAATCAATTTTCGCAATGTCTGCTGTATTGATGTTATCAATTTCTCTATTTTCATTTTCCAACGCAAGAGAAACTTCTTCTGCAGCGAAAGATGTTGAAGTAATTGAAAACACTGAATTTACAGCATTGACATCTGAAAACGCTGTAGAGGGTAGCTTCATCTTAGCATGGAGTTCTGACCACTCAGGGATCCTGGCATGGGACAATGGCCCATCTACACCAGCTCCTACTAAGCCTACAAAACCGGCTCCTACTAAATAGGATGGTTTAATTCAATCTATTCAGAGGCTGTCTCGCAAAAAAGCAGCCTCTTTTTTTATTTTAATTCTCAAAAAAACTAGTAATCTGAATTTTTCTCAATCGACAAATTCACTTTCAGGCATCAAATACCAATATTTAATTTTAAATATATGCAAGTGAAAAAAATCCAAACCGTATTAATTATACTATTTCTATTTCATATTACCGCTTCTGTTTTTGTGAATATCACTTCTTTTAATTATCTGAAGCAGAATAACAGAGATAAGAATCTCAATGTAATGGGGAAATTTTATATTGATAACCTTAAAAAAGTAAATATTCCGTTTTTCATTAAAGTGTACACCAATTATTCCGGTACCATAAGAGGATATGCCTATTATTCTCCTAACATAAGAAATATAAAAAATAAATATGAGTTTTACGACGGGAATAAAAAGATTGACGGCCTAATGAGAACCTATGAGTCTAATCTTAAGTTTAATACCATGCTTATAAATCTCACCGATATCATTCACAACAAAAGCATCCGGCAGGATATTGCAAAATCGCTTTATAACAATATCACTTATAACACACCTATTAAAGAACTAAATATAAAATTAAAGGTACAAAAATTTACCCCCCTGAAAAAATATAAACCAGGAGACAAAAGTGATACCGTAAAAACATTTGAAGCTTATAAAATAATTAGCCATGAATAAGCTCAGGAAATTTATATTTGAATTTGAGGTTCAAAAAAATCATTCGGTTTTGTTCAGCAATTTGATTTTGATTATTTTGTCAATCAATATCTTGTCTTTAATCCCGGACATCTTTACAATATTTTCGAAAAACGGCATCATCAGCCCAAGAATAAATGCTTTGTTTGTAGACAAAAGGCTTCTGACCGTAACTGATCTTACAGATCTTATTGAACAGCTGGGCCTTAGCTACAATAATGCCTTTACAATGATTATTCTGATTTATATAATCTCAATTTTTTTGAGCCTGCTGAATTATTTCAGAGTTTTGTTTTCCGTAATCATCATCATGATACATACGATATTGGTGAATTCTACTTATCTTTTTTCTTATGGAGCCGATTTTATGATTGGTTTTCTCTTGTACTGCAACTTTTTCTTTTCTTTGGCATCTGTAGAAAGCAAATACAGCATGAGCGTCTGCTCCTTTACACTGAGGCTCATGCAGGTGCAGCTTTGCATCATTTATTTTTTCGGAGGCTTTGGTAAATATATAGGTAATGACTGGTACAACGGAAATGCCATGTGGATGGCTTTCAACCATTATATGAATGAGGATCTTCTAAACTTTCTGGCAGGTAAAATCCCGAAAGTACTCTACACAATTCTATCAATAGGCATAATGTTCCTCGAATTGCTCTACCCTGCCCTGATTTACATAAAGAAAACAAGAAAAATAACCATGATACTGATATTATTTATGCACATCGGGATAGGATTAATGATTGGTTTATATACATTTGCTATTGCAATGATTGTGTTTAATATGATTGCATTTTATCCGGATAAACTGGCAAGTATATTCAATTTTCAAAAAAAAATAAACATCAACCGCATATGGCACTGGAAATCAACAATGTAAGCTACATAAAGAACGGAAAGAATATCTTAAAAAATATTAATTTATTTTTAGATACGGGCATGTATGCCCTACTGGGATCAAATGGCGCTGGTAAAAGCACTCTTCTGAAGGTGATTTCTACATTATTAAAACCAACTCAGGGTTCTGTACTGTATGATAAGAAAGATATAAAAAACAATAGTGAATATCTCTCTAAGCTTAGCTTTATGCCACAAAATGTCGGGTTAATCAAAGATTTTGACATTGTGGATAACTTGCATTACTTTGGATTGCTGAAAGGATGCAAAAATAAAGAACTGAAAACAAAAATATCTGCTATTCTAAGTGATTTCGATCTTGAAGCACTGAAAAATGTAAAAGTTTTCAACCTATCCGGAGGCGTCGTTCAAAGAACCGGAATCGCTTTGTCTTTAATTAATTCTCCCAAAATATTAATATTGGATGAGCCCTTCAATAATCTGGACAGTACGGAAAGAAAAAGGCTGTATAATATATTGCAGGAGATTTCTAAAAATTCTGCCGTTATAATTTCCACTCATCTCATTGCTGAAATTGAAAACGTGGCCGATACATTTATTTTTATGAAAGAAGGCAGTATTACCCATATCGGAAACAGGGACGAAAGCATCGCAGGCTTCACTGAAAAAACAGGCAGAACATCTCCTAATCCTGATATCAGTGAAAATAAGGAAGAACATGCCAAATATCAAAAAACAATGTTTGAAATGGCTTCCGAATATTATACAAAATATTTTTAGAGATGAAGGAATTAATAAATCTTAGTCTCCTCTACACAAAATACAATATCAGAAAAAAGAATTTCCTGATATTTACCGTAGTGCTTTTAGTCTTGGGATTTTTGCTGATACCCAATGAAAAGGCAGAATATGTAACGTTTTATATTGGCAATATCTCCGTATATCCTAACAAATTCTGGATCGGAAATATGGGTGCGGTGTTTTCCAACATTATTATTTCACTACTATTATTTTTTTTCATCGTTGGTGAAAGAGAAAATGAGATCATGAGCAATACATATTACTTTGAAGAAACATCAACATATACCCCCTTTTACAAAAACCTGTATAAAATAGCAGCACTATTCATCATTTCCATTATTTTCTTAATTATATTAAATATTTCGTTAATTGCTTCCAATTATTCTTATGGGATTAATATTTTTGCCTATCTAAAGTCATTGTTTTATTTTTCAGTACCCTTTTTATTTTTTATTAGCTTTATCATTTATTTCCTGGAATTTTATGTGCCTAAAAAAACCGGCAAAATCCTGATCTTCATCGCATTCATCCTGATTATTCTTTTCAATGACCGATTTGTGAACATAATCGGGCTCAATGAGCTTTATCTTTATATTCATAAAATTTCCCATACACAAAACTATTTTGCAATAGGCTATCTTAAGAAAAGTGAAAGAATAAAATTGCTAACGCTGCACTCCTACAATGCTCCGTTATTTATTGTTGCAAAAGTTTTCTGGCTGCTGCTCACATTTGTATTGATGTACATCGTATCACTGATGAAGACGCCCGATCCTTCAGCTGTTTTCGAGAAAATACCGGCAAATGTTCAGGCTGGGTTTAAGAGCACGAAGGAAATATCTGCAAACTTCTTGAAAAATCTGGTTCCCATACAGCTTGACTTTCTTTCTCTTATTAAAAAAGATATAGTACAGCTAAGTAAAGTATATACACCAAAGAGAATATTAGCCATCTTATTTCTATGGGTCATTCTCTTTGTTACTCCTATGGCAAATGTTCAAAAATTTCTACTTCCGGTTCTGATGCTGTATATCATATATTTAAATAAAGATTTTGTCTCAAAACTATATGTCTATGATCTTGGTTACTTCATCCTGATATCACCATTCAAAAGATTGAACATATTTCTTTCGCAGGCAGTTATCATTTCTTTCCTATACATATTGGCATGTCTGCCGCATATAATGAAATCAGATAGCAGCACAGGTCTCCTGATCGCACTACATTTAATTATGGTAAGCATATTACAGGTTTCAGCCATTAATCTGTTAAAAAAAAGCCTGCTGGTAAACATCATCCTGATTATACTTTTCTCCAGTTATTTAACGGGAAAACCAATTATTAATTTATTGTACTTTTGATCTGAACAAGAAAAAACATAAATCTATCAGAAATCCGGTCAATATACGATCAGTTTATTTTTTAAGAAGCTTATTTTGAGTAAGATAAATATAATTGAACATGCAGAACGTTGCAATAGCTCCAAACCCATGCCACAAAAAATGGGTGCCAAAGCTCAACCAGCCCCACTTATCAGCTATACGGAATGTAAGTGCAAAAACAAAGGACAATAGCGCAAAACCAACCCATTTTCTGGCTTTCCATCTGGTATACATCAAATATTTTAATACCGAAAAAAGCACCAATGCAGCCATCATTGCATAATTTAGATTGATAAAAAAAGAAGTATTATTCACTATAATCCAGTTTCTTAAAGCAAACATAAAGAACAGATACCCAACAACCATCAGAACGGCATAATACCATCGGGTACTTTTAGCCAGAAAATAAAATCCGGCAGAGATGCACAGCAGCATGATGGGCAACCAATCCATAACGATAAATACCGGCCATTGCCTGAAAGAATGATAAATTGTTCCGCCGATGGCTCCGATGTACAATAAAATTAAACAATAGGTTAAAAAAGGATATTTTCTAAAATTTCCGCTCATTTTAATCGTCCAGAAAATAGCTATTGCTAAAAAAAACACGGAAGTAACAGCATTTAACGGCTCAGGGAAGAGACGGCCCATATTGGTTTCTGCGTAAACGATGCCTCCGTCCGGCGGTATCTGATATATTGGCATTGGCTTTTAAATTAGGTTATCGGGTTACTTTGCAAAGAAAAACCATTATTGATTTACATCTGGTAATATAAAGGTTTTTATTGGTTTTGAATAATCCTCTTCCCGCATTATTGATTTTTTTGTTTTGAATTGTTATGAATGACTGAAATATTCAAAGATTAATTTCAGATATTAAAATAAAATTCAGCAGAACTTACATTTTTGTTATGATAATAATAATTCATTATTAATTAATAGTATTATATGACATCAAACTGTAATTTATACTTTAAAATAACGAGAAATCAAATATCAACAATACTAATCAGAGATTTAATCTATAACATCTATTATTAAAAAATATTTAACGAAACATCTTTATTAAAATAAATTGAATAAAAATAATTAAATTTGCAAAAAATTTATTTCTCTATATGCGAAAATTGTTGCAAATTCTACTACTGGTGAATTTTTTCATCTTCTTTAATGCCCAAAACAAATCAACTCTAAGTATAAATTCAAAATCGTTAAGCGTTCTTGCAGCAGAATACAAGGAGATTTACGCAGCCGCCAAAGTGATTATGACAAACCTTCTGGCAGAAAATAAAACCTCTGGAACCAATCATGCTGATTTATCATCATCAGATATTTCCTTAAACAAAGCTGATCTTACAATTGATCCTGAAAACACAGAATTTAAGAACAAACCCCATATCAACTGGGTTTCGGACATGAGTTACAATTTCAGTCCGGGATTGGGTGAAGACAATATTTTTTACCGTGCAAGGGTATCTTCAGGTCTGGACTGGCTTGCCTTAGGAGAAGGAAGCCTCAAAAACCAAAAAATGCAGAATGCCCTGAATGATAAAATGAGAAATATTGACGTTTTAGAAAAACAGAAATATAAAAAAGAAATCAGCCACAGAGAAAACCTGGGCCAGATAAGAGCTGCTTTTGATGAAAGAAAAATAAAGCTTTTATCCGATTACGAAAAACTGCTGAAACTTCAAAACGAATTTACCGCCAAACAAAATAAAAGCGGATTAAAGAATGACGCGGAAGCAGCACAGTCAAAATACAGGCTGGATAAAATTTCCATAGAAAAAAAATCGTTAGAAAACCTTCTAAAAACTGGCAACAATCAAAATTTCAACAAAGAAATTGTACATTCTGAAATACCGGATCTGATGCCGGTAGAAAGTATAAATTTCAGCGCTTTGCTGAAGGACAAGGAAACCGCTCTGAAAATGGAGAAAGAAATCCTCGCCATGAAACGCAGAAGAGATAAACAGCCTGATCTCCGGTTAAAATTGCGATACAATTATTATTCTGCATTATCCGGAGATAGGAATTTTGCCAGCGTTGGCGCAACCATCAACCTTCCTGTAAGCAGAAGCAAGAATGATCCTGAAAGCGAAAATGAGATTAAGCTGAAAGAAAATTCCCTTCAGGAGATGCAGTGGGTATATCGGGACAGGCTTAGCACAATGTACAGAGAATATTATCTTTTAAAATCTGAAACAGAAGTTCTGGAAAGTGAGGTACAGTACCTTGAAGCCGAATTAAAGGTTAATTCCACCAACGAAAAAAGCAATACTTTCAGTCCGGCACCCTACCTTGCTACCGCCGAAAAACTATTAAATAATCAGCTACAGATCTGTGATAAAAAAGCAGACCTGTACGAAAAGTATCTTGAATATAAAATGCTTTCCGGAACAGATAATATAGCAGAAAACCTTCAGAAATTCGCCAATGATGACAATGTTGGGAATGAAACTTATATCTGGAGCAGCTTTTTCACCAATTATTCCAATGCCTATATCATTAACCTGATGAATCACTGGCACATCAAAAGGATTTTCCTGTCAGTAGGCAAAGTAACAGATCTTGTGAAAGTTGCCGACTTCATGGCGATGGCTGCGCAAAGCAACATCCAGGTGTACCGTCTGATCGGTGAAAATTCTTATGCTGCTACAGACAATGGATTTGTTGATCTTGAGGTAGCTTTGCAGGATGCTAAAAATATGGGATTTGCAGGCGTACACCTTGATATTGAACCACATACTTTTGATGATTATAAAGCCAATGTAGATCTCTACGCACAAAGGCTTATCAATCTTTTCAGCAGCTCAAAGGCATGGTGCGCACAAAATAATATGGATCTGGGGGTAAGCGTACCCATGCATCTTCCGGTTGAGGTAGCCACTGTTTTGCATGATAACAATATTATGACGTATATCATGGCTTATGACGTGCTTACGCTGGACAAAAAACTCAATAAAACTTTAGCAATGAGAAATATTCTGGGTCCCGATCTGTATGTTTGGGTTTTCCGGATTAATGATTTCCAGGTATTCAGTGATCTTCTGGATGCGGAAGCCTACGTACAGGCAGCAGGGGTTGCAAAAATAGGATATTATGATCTTTCACAAATGAACAATTTTAAACCCTAATTCATGGAAATCAATTTTAATGAAGATAAAATAACAGAAGATTCCTACGAAAAACCTGTAAAAAAAAGAAAATGGGACCGCTGGATCTACCTGGGAATTTTATTGTTAATCGTTTTTTCTTTGCTGAAATGGCTCATTTCATCATGGATATTTAATTATGCAGACGGGTTTCTCAAGCAGCAGCAATTTGATGTGAAATTCACCAGCGATATACGAATCCTTAACTATACCGCAGAAGAAGGCTCTCCGGTGAAAAAGGGAGACACTTTGTTCAGCTATGAATTTTACGACACCAATATGCGTAAAAACAGCATTCAGGATTCCCTGAAAAACCTGGTAGATAACACGGCTTTTGATAATAATATTGCAGCAATTAATGCACAGATTTCAAAAAAGACAAGCCTTGCAGCTGATCTGAAAAAAAGAATTGCTTTCTGGCAAAGTGAGAAAAAGAGAAAAGAAAAACTGGTATATATCAACCAGATTACCCCCAACGAACTTGCCAATGTAGACCGCTCTATAGACGATCTTACGTATGAGCTTGTTTCGGTAACTGCTGATATTAAAGCATTGAGCGATGAGATTGCCAAAATGTACCAGATTAATAATCACAAAAACAATCTCGCAAAAGAAGAAAACAGAACTTCCACCATTCACAATTATTATACCTCACCGGTAAACGGGAAAACAGACCGCTTCCGGGTTGCAGACGGACAGGTTGCCTACAAATCCGACATCATCACTTCGATTGTTAATAAAAGACAGTTTGTACAGGCGTATATTGATATCGGTGACCTGGATGAATTTAAAGAAGGTGACCGTGTAGCCATAAAATTACCGTACGGATTCAACAAAACGCTTACGGGAAAGGTAAAGAAAATTTACTCCATTTCAGAGATTAAAGACAATACCCTCATCAACAAAACCTTGAATGAAAACAAATACGGTGTTGTGATTGATATTGTACCAATAGACGGAAAATCCTGGGAAGAAGTGAAGATCAGTAACATTCCGGTGAAAGTAAGAAAACTAAAATTTACATAATCTATGCCTGAAAAAATACTGAATCTCGAAAACGGGATCAGCGCACAATTGCTGGATGATTATATTGAGAGAAATGAGATTCCCGATGCGGATAATTCCGATATCTGGATTATCAACAATGATAAAGCGTGGAATGTAAGAAGATTCCTGGTTTCCGTAATAAGGCATCCGGATCCTAAGGTTTTCCTAAAGCCTGTTTTCCTTCAGAAAGACCTAAAAAAAACCTATAGAGAAAATAAAAATTACAATATTAAACATTTGTGTGACGGCTACATTAAAGAGCTGGATATACAAAGCAAGATACCGTATATAAGATTTATTTTAAACTTTATTAAAAATCTTAATATTTCTTTTTCTTCCTCTGAAGATGATCTGCTGAAAAAAACGCTGATGTATTATTATTCGAGAAATAAAGATATTGAGTTTCATGAAAGCTCAGAATCTCTCAGCGGATACTCTTATCCCAGAATTGAAGCCTATTACGATGGCACTACCGAAGCTTATGTAAACGGCAGGGCTCTTCTGAACGGCGCTTATAAAAACGATTTTCTTCGCAGGAACTATGTAGATACCTCGCATATCTGCAACAAATGCTATTCCGGGTTCCTGAATTACAGGGAAGAATGCCCGAAATGCAAACATCATAATCTTCAGGCAAGGATCCTGATTCATCATTTCAGATGTGCTTACGTGGGAACAGAACAGAGATTCTGGCAGGGAGAAAGAATGGTATGCCCGAAATGCAGCATGGAACTCAAAAATCTCGGTGTAGATTATGATAAGCCGGGAAAAGTATTTTACTGCCTGAATGACAAATGCAAAAACGAATTTCAAAAACCTTTAATTGGCGTGCATTGCATCCATTGTAAAACAGAGCAGGCTCCCTCTGAACTCAACCTGGAAAAGATTTACAATTACGAGCTTACCCAGAAAGCCATCAGCGAAATTCTTAAATAAGATTATCAGTGGAGAATTTCTGGGAAATTATTTTTTCTAATATCAGGTATACGGACTGGTCTACCATCCTGAACTGGGGCTGGTATGTTTTCATCATCGATATTCCGAGGTTTCTTATTCTGGAGATTATCGTGCTTTTTGTTACCTTCAGAAATCGTTTTTTAAGCAAAGAAAAATGGGAAAAGGCACACACCAGACTGATGGAGGAAAATCCATTGATTACGGTACTTGTTCCCGGACATAATGAAGGAAGGCATCTTCATAAAATGGTGGTTTCCATGCAAAAGCAAACCTATAAGAATATTGAAATTATTGTTGTTGACGATGGCTCTACAGACGATACTGAAATTATCGGAAGATCTTTCGAGCAAAAGGGTTCTATCTCGAAGTTTTTACGCTCCGAAATCCGTGGCGGAAAAGCATCGGCCGCTAATCTCGGATTAAAATATTCTAAAGGAAAATTTATTGTGCATATTGATGCAGACTCATCGCTTGAACACGATGCTATTGAAAAAGCCCTCCTCCCCTTTTATGTTTATAAAAATGTTGGCGGTGTCGGCGGAAACCTCATGGTGAGAAATGACGAAGATTCCCTAACTTCCACAATGCAATACCTGGAATATCAGCAGTCGATCAGTATTTCAAGGATTGTTCTTTCCAGTCTCGGGATTTATAAGATTATTTCAGGAGCATTTGGTGTTTTCCCAAGAAAGGTACTGAAGAGAGTCGGCGGCTGGGATGTTGGCCCTGGTTTGGATGGCGATATCACGGTAAAGATCAGGAAGATCGGTTACAACATTCATTTTGAACAGACCGCCATATGCAATACCCATGTTCCCGTAGCATGGAATAAGCTTGCCAGGCAGAGGCTTCGCTGGTCGCGTTCACTGGTTCGGTTCAGGCTGAGAAAACACTATGATATATGGCTTCCCAATAAGAATTTCAGATGGTCCAATTTTTTTGCATTTTTTGAAAATGTTTTTTTCGGACTGGTTCTGGACATCACCTGGATGATTTATATGCTAAGAATAATAATTGAAAATCCTGAGTTTTTAATTTTTTGGCTGCCTCTCAAATATTTAGTATATTTGCTGCTCTATTTTATGCAGTTTATCGTTTGCTTGGTAATAGTGAAAAATAAAAAGAAATATTTATCAAAGATCATTTACGTTCCGCTTTATCCTTTGTATATGGGATACTTCATGCGCATCGTAAGAACTATTGCCTATTTCGACGAACTCTTCTTCTACGATTCTTACAAAGACCCGTGGAACCCCCAGAAAACTTCAAAAAAAGCCCGTGAATTCGGCGCATAAAATTTACTTTATTAAAACAACCTTATAAAACAAACAACTTCCCCTTACAATGACAAAAAAACTAAGCGTAGTGATAGGATTTTCCCTTCTTGTTGCTGCAACCGGATGTTCTTCAGAAGACAATCTGCTTCCTGAAAACAACGAAAGTTCCAATTCTATCACCAATGGAGACATTACCCTTCGATACGGAGGTGGCGATCTTGCCAAAAGTGTTGAATTAAAAAATTCTATCGTAAATTTCACAAGATTCGACCAAAACGGACAGAAATTTTCTGTAGCCCAAAAAACCGTATCCTATACCCCTAATCTTTCAGGAGCTATCGCAGCTGTAGGAAGCAACTGGTATAACATCAACAACGGAGAAACGTATTACATTCCGGAAGGTACAACCTTTACGGGAGGATTCAATTTCAACTCTGCAGGAAAAATCATCGTTTTGGGTGAGCTGGGCGGATCCAACTGGATCAACGTACCGAACGGAGGTAAAGTAGAAGTAGGAAATAACGGTAAAATTTCAAGTTCTGTAAATTTCCACCTGAATTCCGGAGGTATATTGAACAACTACGGATTTGTAACCTACACTACAGGTTCTGTTGACGGAATCATCAACAACTATAATAATTTAAACTTCAACAATTCTGAAAGCCTTAACGGAAGCTCTACAGTAAACAATTACTGCAGAATGGTCTTTAATGCGCAGAGCAACTACCTGAACGCAAGCCTTAATAATGAAGGTTATTTAACTTTTGAAAAAGGATTTCACGTAAACGGCTCAGGAGTACTAAACCTTAAGCCGCAGTCTTTTACGGAAGTAAAAGGAGGAAGCGTTTCTGTGGACGGTAAGGTAAGCAATACCGGAAGCAGCTTTGCAAGAATGGATTTCTCCAACATGTCTTTCGGAAACCTTAATGCTTCTCCTGCATTCACAGGACTTATTGATATGAACTTTGCGAACACTTCGTATTCTGTTCTTCAAAACAATAATAAGATCAACAATCAGGTTACCTTAAATTCAAACACATATATTGCGGCGGGAGAATGTACGCCTCAAAAAGGTATCGCTCCTTGTTCAGACAGCCAGCTTCAATTTACCTTAGTGGCGAATGTGGTAAGCCCTTCCATCAACAATACTACGCTTAGCGCAACAGGTGTTACGGTAAACAACGGTTTTGCTTATGTATCTTATCATACCAATGATGCGCTTTCCGGAAGCAATACGCAGGGAGCCATCAGAATTATCAATGTAACAGATTACAGCGCTCCTTCTTTAGTAAGCGAAGCATTATTCAACAATATCGAATTTAATAATGTGGATGTTGCGAATAATAAACTATACGCTGTAGGTGGTGATAAAAACGGTTCTAAACTGGTTACGGCTCCGCTTTACAATAATGTTTTCAATACTCAGGATCTTTCTTCATTCGTGAATTATAAGCTTCCGAGCTCTACTGCAAAAAATTCTTATTTCTACAACAATTATCTGTATGCATCTACAGGGACAACCGGCGGAGGTTTCTTCAAGCTTGACCCTAATAACGGATTTGCTGTGGCTGAACAGTTTAATTTTGCTGGAGAAAGAGCTAAATATGTTGCCCACAACAATACATACCAGGTATTTTTAGCCACTCAGGCGAATGGTGCTTCTCTGAGAATTGCCAATAATGACGGTTCCAATGCCAAAGTTTACAATTATGCAGGTCTTGCTCAGTCTGTAACTGATGGTAAAAATGTAATTGTTCTTGATGAGGAGTACGTATATCTTGCTTTAAGTGACAAAGGTGTTGCTAAAATCAGATTGAACGACGGGCAATTAATAAGCACTTTTGTACCGAGAAACTTTAAGGTAAATAACCAGAATGTATTCAGCCAGAACGGACTTACCAATGCCGTTGCCGTGAGCAACTGCTACCTTTACCTGGCAAACGGTACAGACGGAGTAATTGTTTTGAACAAAACGAACTTTAAAGTTGTTGGTTATTACAAGCTTAACGGTTCTGCCAATTATATTTACATCAATAATAATCTGGCATTTGTTGCTACAGGACAATCCGGGCTTAACATATTGAAAATAAATTAATTTTCACTTTATAATAAATATCCTGAAACCTGCTGAAGATTTAGGGTTAAATTAAAACCAAAGCAATATCGCTTTGGTTTTTTTTATGCCTACCTCAATAAAATCACACAAAAGTGCCATAGATTTTCATTGAATAAACAAATAGCTTTACCATAAAATAAATAACCGGAAATTCTTAAAGTGTTTAAAAAATTCAGCCTGTAACCATTTTAAATAAATATCATGAAAACAAACTTCTTTACCTTCTGTTTAGCTTTATCTTTTTTCATGTCTGTTGGCGCTCAAAACGATTATGAAATAACAATAGAGAGAAAAATGTCATCTGATAAGTGTACCATGGGATATTTAAGCATTAACAAAAAAGCAGTCTGCTACACGCTGGAATTGCCCTGGGAAAATAATGCAAAAAACATCAGCTGTATTCCTGCAGGTTCGTATAAAGGCATCTTACGTTATGACAAGAGTGACGGGTGGAGAATCCAGCTTGAAAATGTACCTGACCGGGATGGAGTACAAATTCATATGGGAAACTACACAAAACAAATCAAAGGATGTGTATTGGTAGGAATGAAGGCCGATACTAATGAATGCAGTGTTCAGCAAAGTGCTTCAGCCTATGCTAAACTGAAAGAAGCATTTTATGGAACTTCTGCCCCCGTAAGCACACCAAATAAAAATATTACTGTAACCTTTAAATAAAATAATCATGAAAAATCTTTTCACCATCTTTTTGATACTGATTGCCGGTACAGCAGATTTGTATTCTCAACCGATACCTCCCAATACAAACAGGTTTTCGGTAATCAATTATATTGCTTTAGACGGAAATGGGAAATACATACCTTATACAGTTCACGGTTTTTATGAGAGTGTTCCTAAAGGCAGTATGGGGAGAGTGTATATTTTGCCTATTCTTAAGTTTGATGTAAATAATATTAAATATATAGACAGTAAAGGAAGAGAGACTTATAAAAATTCCGACGACATTCGGACGTTGGTAATCCCAATCACCCAGGAACTGGCACTTCCCAATGAAAGCCAGAAAGCATCCATTGGCGCAGCAATAAAGAGTACCACCGTGCCGGCATATTACCCTCCTGTCGTTAAAAATATGAATGGACAGCCGTTGCTGAACCCTCTGCTAAATTCCAATCCATCGCTCAGCAATCATTTTATATCGTTAGCTAACCAATACGAAGCCACAGTAATTGCACCGCAGCAGCAACTCATTAATGATTTTAACACTAGCTTTCAGAGCCAGATTGTTTCTCCCAATGAGGTGGAATTTACTGTGGAAGCAGGAGGTCAGATCATATATAATCAGAGTATTCCCGGTACATATATTGTGAATGGCACTTTCCGGAATATAAAGATAGAAAACCCGACGGAATACACGAAGAATGTATTGTCAGAGGGGAACGGAGATATATCGGTAAGCTATAAGTTTAAAAATTCTAAAGTAAGCTACATAAATGCGCATATTGATGCCAGTGCCGTAGTAAATCATGTCCTTAGCGAAGCTTATAAAAGCAGTGTCAGTCAAAGATCAAGCGGGTGGGCATTTCTTGGATTCGGGAGCAGCAAAAAATCTATGAAATCATCTTTTAATGAGCAGGTGAACTCCCAATATGATAAAGAAACTATTAACGGTACGAGAATAGAAATGTATGATGCAGATGAAGATATGATAAATTCGTTTGAAAAAGTATTTTTTCCTGATATATCTGAAGAGGAAGCTATAAAAAACCATCTTGCTGCAGCTGAAAAAGCTAAGGCCGAAGGCAATGAAAAATTGCAGAATTTTCATCTCCAGTATGCAGAAGCTTTAACTAAAAACGATCCTAACCTTACACCTGATATTGAAGCGGCAGTAGCGGCATTGGGCAAAAAAGATTATGTAGGCTTTGTTGCCAACGGAGTACGCTGGGGAAATAACAAGGGGGTCGGCAAAACATCCATACAAAGAGTCCTGAACAGCACAGAAATGACAAAATTGGTTAAAGACTACAGCAGTGTGAAAACAATATCTGTTCAGCATGCAGTGACCCAGCCCGTCATGGCCAAAGAAGTACCGAAATACAAGCCTTCAATGGGTATGATTGATCCAATTCCGTGGGAAGGCCAGCTGTATATGTTCAACGGATATAATGCTCCGTTACAGAATATCAGATGCATATTTGCAGGACCTATTACACAAGGTGGCGCTTTACATCGCAACAATATTTTGCCAGGAACACTCATTAAATCGGTGGGCTCCCATCCGGTATATGATATCCAGTCCTTTTCGGATGCTTTAAAAAATTATGAGCCGTATGAAAGGATCTATTTAACGTTAATTGTACCTACTATGGGATACCCTAATGTTTATCAGGAAAAACATGTGGAATTTACTCTCGGGGCCCTGCCGGATATTGATCAATAATTTACATACAGAGGAGTTTATTTTAGGACTCCTCTGTATGTTAAAGCTGCTTGATATAAAAAAAGAACTCAAACCCGAAATATTTTGTAGCATATCTCGAAAAGCCCTGTTTCTCATAAAAAGGGATATTCACCAGAGTAGAAGTTTCAAGACACATGGCTTGTTTGGAAGATCGATAATATTCTATAAGCTCCTGCAAAAACAAAGTTCCTTTTCCGTTGCCCTGCATCTTCGGTTCAACACCCAGAAACCACAAATGAATATAATCTATATCCTGAGGAAGGGTTTGCTGAGTAATATTTTCTTTCCTGCGAACCTTCTTGATCCTTGATAATCCCACAACACCAAAGATGAGAGTAAGATTAAGCCAGAAAGATTGCAAACCTGATTTTTTTTTCGGATCGAGCAAAATAGCGCAAGCTGTTTTATCATCATTCATCCAGACATCACCACAGAGAAAACCTTTAGCAACTGAATATTTAAAAAGCCCAGGAAGCGATTTTTTGTTTTTTACAGCAAAATTTGCAGATTTGTTGTCTTCAAAAGACTCAGTTAATATTGATATCAGTTTAGGTATATCTTCCTTTTTTGCACGTATCATTGCTTTTTTTAAAAATTTATACACGTTATATAGTAATCGTTCTTTCAATTATTTACATCAGTAAACAGTAGAATATTTCACTTTTTACGCCGCAAAATTATTTAAAAAAAGAGAGCAATCCCATTTTTATCTGTTAACATTTATTAACAAAAATGGAGATTACAATTATTTAAAATTGATTCTGGACAAGAGTCTCATCTCCCCATGCAGAAGTTTATTTTGAGAACGTAATAAACCTACTGCCCGCTTACAAATTACAAGACGAAATATCCTGAAATTATATCAGAAAAACTGACATGCTCCTGCCAATCTGTATTGATCTTTAATGTCTTTTGCAAGCGGATTCAAATATTTCATTATCTTTCAGAAAGAAATAAAGAAGGCCTTACATTTACAGCAAAAAAAGATGCACCAGCATTTTTATTACATTTCGGCTGATTCGTTTTAAAAATTTACCTATGAAAAAACGCCCCCATTTCAAAGCATTAATGACGTACAATACAACAGAAGATGGCGGCATCGTCACCCCGGTTTCATCGGGTTTCCGGGCTTCATTGAAATTTGCATTTGAGAGCAAATTGTATATTGCAAGCCAGGCCTTTCCGGAAACAGAACTCGTATTTCCCGGAGATATAATCAATGCCGAAATTACATTGATAAGCGATGATATAGCAATTGATCAGCTTTATGAAGGAATGGATTTCGAGTTTGAAGATCAGTCGGGAACCATCGGAAGCGGTGTTATTACAAGCGTTTATTCTTAATAAGCTCATATATAATTCCATGAAATTCAGATAAAAAAATAAAAGGAGACCCGTTGGCCTTAATATCCGGTGATGGTTGGTTCATTCCTATCAATTCAATCTTGGATCAATTCATTTCAAACTAAATGTAAAAGCTATGTTAAAAGCCGAACGGTGGTTTTCCATGTCCGCAAACACTTTTTTAGCATAATAATTTTTACGGTAATTCCTGTAAAAATTTAATGAACTTTATTTGAATTGATAAAGAAAAACGACGTCGCCGGTATAAGCAGGTTTAAGCTCATTTTTAATAATAAGTTTTGCCCCTACAATCACTTTAACCATTCCTTTAAGGTTATTGACAGATCTTACCGTAGCCTGAAGAGAAACTTCAGAATCAACTTTTACGGGAATCCCGAATCTGAAATTCTCTATTCCGTAATTGATTTCGAGATTCACATTACGCACCTCTGCGATCTGCTTCCAAAGGTAGGGGATTAAAGAAAGCGTAAGGTAGCCATGCGCAATTGTAGATTGATAGGGCCCTTCACTTTCCGCTTTTTCACGATCTACATGAATCCATTGATGATCCAGCGTGGCATCTGCAAACCGGTTAATCTGATCCTGATCAATAGTATGCCAGGAAGAACTGCCGACCATTTTATCCTCCAGCAATTTGTATTCTTCATAATTGTTGATAATAACCATTGTTTTTTTATTTAATTGTTAAATACATGAGCTAAAAAACATTATTTCCGCTCGTATAATGCCTGAACGGTTAAAAAGCCTCCTGCATAAAGCGAGAGGCTGATGGTATAACGAAATAAATTTAATATACTTAATTATATTATGCGAGTTTCACGTTGACAGCATTTAAACCTCTGTCGCCCTTCTGTACATCAAATACAACCTGATCGTTTTCACGGATGGATCTTGTATTTAATCCCGAAGAATGTACAAATATATCGTTTCCCCCCTCTGAAGGAGAAATAAACCCGAAGCCTTTTGCTTCATTGAAAAATTTTACGGTACCTGTTTGCATTGTAATGAGTATTAATTTAATATAATATGTTGTCTGTACACTTTACAGATTCATTTTTGAAATTACCCGGCCGGCATAGTAAAGCCCATCAGTTCATGGATGCTTTTTAAATCTGCCTGCTCTTCTGAATGGCAGAAAGAAATAGCTGTTCCCTCGGCTCCTGCCCTTCCGATCCGGTGAGCATAAGTTTCCTGAACATTCGGGTGCACGCTCTTCGTCGACGAAACAGGATTTACCGTTACCTCAACAGGATTATGGAGCATCGTTTCTGCAAAATTGCGGATACTTACAGGCATTGTCGCAGAAAAAAACAGGGTTTGTCTTTTCTGTGGAAGCATCTTCAGGATTTTCTTCACATCATTCATGAAACCCATATCAAGCATTCGGTCTGCCTCGTCCAGCACCAGGATTTCTATTTTGGAAAGATCAATATGCCTTTGTGCCGCCAGGTCAAGAAGCCTCCCCGGTGTTGCCACAAGAACATCTACCCTCTTCCTTAAAGCAGCAAGCTGGCTTCCTGCGGAAACACCTCCATAAATAGAGAGCTGGGAAAGAGGAAGATATTTGCTGTAAATTCCAAAGTTTTCTTCAATCTGTATCGTCAGTTCCCTGGTGGGAGTAAGAATTAACGTTCTTATTTCGTTGTGGTCCGGAGTATGTTTTTTCAACAGCTGAAGAATAGGCATCGCAAATGCGGCAGTTTTTCCGGTACCAGCCTGTGCACATCCGATGATGTCTTTCCCGGCCAGGATATGGGGAATTGCAGAATACTGTATCTCCGTAGGCTTGGAATATCCGGCTTCTGTTACGGCACGAACGATGGGGTTGATTAAATGTAAATTTTTAAAACTGATCATGATTGTTCGGGAATTCCCGGCATATTGTGGGCAGATCCGCTTTCGGAATCTGAATAGGTAATTTTGTAAGGATAAATAAATAAAGCTCAGCACCTTCTATTTATCAGTTTTTTTGCTTGGCTTTCCCTATTCTTCAAAATATCGGGCGGCCTGCAATAACGTGCCATTTCTTATCATTTTCGGAATTGAAGTTCCGGTTGTTAATTCGAAATCGGATTAATAATCGGGCAGCTGTAAAAGCAAGACTGAAAGATCTAAATATGATTTAAACGATGCCAGTTTTAGCAAAGGCAGGAACCTGTCTTATGAATACATGGCAAATATACGGTAAAACAAAGCATAAAATATCAAATATAATTAATTGATTATCAAAATTTTATTCGTAGCTTACACCTCAAAACAAATTGTTTGCAAAGTGCGGATGATTTAAATTCCGTACCGATGCAAACCCACATGAACCTCCCGCAAACACAACCCGAAACACAGGATCAGCATTCTCCAAGACAGGTTAGGATTGCCTATTTTATTATGCTACATCACAAGCCGGATGTTTTCCGGGCTATGTTCGAAAAAATCTATACCCGGGATCAGTTTTACCTTATCCATATCGACAGAAAGGCCAAACCGCAAGTTACGGAAGAAATCCAGGTGTACCTGATGCAGTATCCGAATGTCTATATCCTGGAAAGTATCCATATCGTTCCCGGAGGTTTCAGCATGATCCAGGCAGAACTCAATGCAATGGAATACCTGCTGAATGTAAGCAGGGAATGGGATTATTTCATCAATCTGAGCGGAGAAGATTATCCGCTGAAATCTCAAAATATCATCCGCAGGTTTCTTACGTCCAATAATGGCAGAAATTATATTTTTTACTACGACCAGAAATATTACAGACCTGATACACTCCAAAGGATACAAAATCACTTTACGGAATTATCATATAAAATTTCTTCGTTAATATATAAAAGAGAGTTTATGGATGGCGTAATTCCTTACATCGGCGGAAAATGGTTCATGTTTACCAGAGAAACCTGTACTTTTCTTATTAATAACAAACGGGTGATGGACTTTGAAGACTATTACCTCCATACTCTTCTACCGGCAGAATCTTTCTTTCAGACGGTTCTCATGAATACGGTTTTCAAGGATATTATTGTAAATGATGATAAAAGAGCAACCATTGAGAAAAACTTTTTTAATAAAGACGAATATCATAAAGAACTCATTGAATCGCTTAAAAAAAGCAATCAGCTTTTTATCAGAAAAGTGAATAATACCACCAACGAAAGTATTCTTCAATACATTAATGACAGTTTTCTTATTCCCTTAAAGGAAATTGATGAGGTACAGAGAGAGCTGAAACGGGAAGACCGCGACAACAACTGGTCTTAATATTCAGATGCAAATAACAATAATACCTTGTTTTCCGGCATCATTGAAATCAAACATTTAAAAATAACCTCATTCAATTTGGATTATCAATTTATTAATCGTAATATTGCGATATAATATTATTTCATGGGAGTAACCAAAACAGATCATTTTACAGACGAACAAAATAAAATAGCAGTCATTGCCAAAGCATTGGGGCATCCTGCAAGAATTGCCATAATCGAATATTTGCTGAAAGTTGACACCTGCATCTGCGGAGACATCGTCAACAAATTACCTTTGGCACAGGCTACCGTTTCACAGCATTTAAAAGAATTGAAAAATGCCGGGCTCATCAAAGGAAACATTGAGGGAACAGCGATCTGCTACTGCATTGATGAAAATACATTTGCCATACTGAAAGATTACTTTTCAAAAATTATCGTCACGGTCTCCAACCAGAAATGCTGCTAAGCGTTTTTTTACCATCATTTATCGTAATATTGCATTTAATCAATAAATAAACTATATGAAATTATCAGAAATTAAAGACATCTTACCGTTATTAGAAAATGTTGAATTTCAGCTGGAAGACGGATCATATGTTCCCGAACATTTCCATATAACAGAAGTTGGAGCCGTTACCAAGCATTTTATTGACTGCGGAGGGACGATCCGAAAGGAAAAAACAGTCAATTTCCAATTATGGAATGCCAATGATTTCGAACACAGGCTGAAACCAACAAAACTTCTCAATATCATCAGGCTCTCTGAAGAAAAGCTTGGCCTTGAAGATGGCGAAATTGAAGTAGAATACCAGAATAATACAATCGGGAAATACCATCTTGAATTTAACGGGAACAATTTCATCCTTAAAAATACAGCCACAGCCTGTTTAGCACAGGAAGCCTGCGGAATTCCTGCAGAAAAGCAAAAAATCAATTTATCTGAACTTTCTTCTGGTTCATCTTCGTGTTGCAGTCCAAATTCAGGATGCTGCTAAATTTAACCACATAATACACTTTGAACAATGTACCCTACATTATTAAAAACTGTGCTGCTGATGAAAAATCAGGAAATAAGCCCGGAGAGAAAAAATACACTTGCCCCTTTAATTGACTTTATTCAGAAAAAGGCGGATGAAAAAAAAGAAATCCGAATTAATTTTATCTGTACCCATAATTCAAGGAGAAGCCATTTAGCACAAATATGGACACAGACAGCCGCTGCTTATTTTGATGTTCCTGATGTTGCTTGTTATTCGGGTGGAACTGAGGAAACGGCATTATTTCCTAAGGCTGTGGAAACCTTATCGGGACAAGGCTTTTCCATTACAAAAATTTCTGATTCCGAAAATCCTGTGTATGCTGTAAAATATGACGAAAACAGCCATCCCGTTATCGGTTTTTCTAAAAAATATGACCATCCTTTTAATCCTGCAAGGGAATTTGCAGCAGTAATGACCTGTTCTCAGGCAGATGGCGGGTGTCCTTTTATTGCGGGGGCAGAAAAACGCATCCCGATAACTTTTGAAGATCCTAAAATTTCTGATGGTACACCGGAACAGACAAGAATTTATCATGAAAGAAGCCTGGAAATCGGCGCTGAAATGTTGTATGTTTTTTCACAGATAAAAAAATAAAATGGAAATTATATCAATTACTAAAGATCATTATCCGGATATTGCTGAAATATACAGGCAAGGTATGAACACGGGTATGGCAACATTCGAAACCGCCGTTCCATCCTGGGAAAGCTGGAATGAAAATAAACTGTACCACAGCAGGCTCATAGCTTTTGAAAACAATGAAGCATTGGGATGGGCCGCTGTATCTAAAGTAAGCAGCCGTTGCGTATATGAAGGTGTTGCTGAAGTAAGCATTTACGTATCCGAAAATCACAGAGGAAAAGGTGTCGGAAAAATACTAATGGAACATCTTATCAAAGAAAGTGAAGCCAATGGAATCTGGACTTTGCAGTCGGGAATGTTTCCCGAAAATAAAGCAACGATAGCACTGCATCAACGGTTCGGATTCAGGATTGTAGGCTACCGCGAAAAGATTGGCAAACTGCAGGATGTCTGGAAAGATAGCGTGATCATGGAAAGAAGGAGCAAAGTGGTAGGAACGGATTAAAAAAATGGAATGCAAACAAAATTAAAATTTCCCGACAGCTTCCTTACACTATGGATATTTCTGGCCATGTTTCTCGGAATAGCTTTGGGATATTTCTTTCCCGGAATTGCCAAAATTACCGATGCGCTGTCTGCCGGAACCACCAATATCCCGTTGGCAACAGGACTGATTATCATGATGTATCCGCCGTTGGCAAAAGTTGATTATACATTACTTCCTACAATTTTCCAGGATAAAAAAACCATCGGAATTTCTTTACTACTAAACTGGGTGATTGGACCCATTTTAATGTTTATACTGGCCCTTCTTTTTCTAAGAAACGAGCCGGATTACATGATCGGGCTGATTCTTATCGGCCTCGCAAGATGCATTGCCATGGTTGTTGTATGGAACGACCTGGCAAAAGGCAACCGGGAATACGGAGCGCTTCTGGTAGCACTGAACAGTATTTTTCAGGTAGTAAGCTATAGTTTTATGGTGTGGCTTTTCATCAACATTTTACCCGAAAAACTGGGGCTTGCTCATTTTAATGTAACCGTCTCTATGGCTGATGTCACCCAAAGTGTTATGATTTACCTGGGATTTCCTTTCCTTGCCGGATTTTTAAGCCGTTATTTCTTAATCAGATTAAAAGGAAACGAATGGTACAACAGAAAATTTATTCCTGCCATCTCTCCCCTTACCTTATATGCATTGCTCTTTACAATTGTACTGATGTTCAGCCTGAAAGGCGATGCCATTGTAAAGCTGCCTTTAGACGTGGTAAAAGTGGCAGTTCCTCTTATCGTGTACTTTGTGCTGATGTTTTTTGTAAGTTTCTTTATCAACAAAGCATACAAGGTTCCTTATGACAAAAACGCTTCCATTGCCTTTACGGCTACAGGAAACAATTTTGAGCTGGCCATTGCCGTCTCCATCGCAGTTTTCGGGATCAGTTCCCGGCAGGCATTTGTAGGTGTGATAGGCCCATTGGTGGAAGTTCCGGTTCTTATCATGCTTGTAAAAGTAAGCTTATGGCTGAAAAAAAGGTATTACAGTTAGTATTGACTGAAACATTTTAAAGTAAATACTATATACTTCAAAAGGTCACATTTTTATATATCCAATTATATAAAATGCAGCCATTAACCTTAACATTAATTTGTTAAGGTTTTTATTTACTCTAAAATACCGCTCTAAATTTTTAATTTCAAATTTCAAATCTCAAATCTTTAATCTCAAATTCTAATGATTGTGCCAGATAAACAGATTATTTGGCGGTTATGTCAGCTCTGGTCGGAGTACTTTTACATTAGTAAACATTCCAAAAAACTATCAAAATGAGCACTAAGAATGAACAGGAAGCCCTGCAATCCATCGTACAGAAGGCGTGGAAGGATCCGGTATTTAAGCAAAATCTCATTGCCCATCCTAAACAAACGATTGAAAGTTTTTTAGGACGTTCTATGAATATTCCAGAGGGTAAAAACATTGCCGTGGTAGACCAGTCTAACCCGGCAACAATATTTATCAATATTCCGGCAGAACCCGATATGGATGACATGGAGCTGAACGAAGATCAGCTGGATATCGTAGCCGGAGGTGCAGGACAGGCTGATCCGCCGCCGGTAATTCTTATTATCAGTAATTCGAATGGCGGTTTATTTGGTGGGAATTAAGTTAAAATTCCATTTACTAAAGAACATTCAACGTATATATTCAGCCTCTGGATGTATACGTTTTTGCTTACAATTTAAAGTACAAAGAATTATGAAAAGGTTTCAGATACTTTCAACGATACTCTTTTTCCTGGTACTGGGAACACAGAAACTGGGATTTTTCGGTCAGGTAAGTGCTGATCCGGTTAAAAATCCGGCTCCGAAAACCACACAAACCGGAGAGAATTTCTATAAAAAAGGTGAAGAGCTTCAGAATGCCGGAAAGTATTCCGAAGCGTTGCTTTCCTTCGAAAACAGCCTCGATATTTACAAAAAAGAAAAAAATATTAAAGCAACCGGAGATGCCTTAAATAAAATCGGAACCATGTATTATTACCAGGGAAAATACCTGGAAGCCATGAATTACTTCAACCAGTGTGCTGAAATGTATCAGAAAATCAACAATATCAAAGGGGTTTCTTCTGCGATGAATAATATCGGGGCTATTCATTACTATCTGGGAAATCATCTGAAAGCATTGGAATATTATAAAAAAGCCGTCGGAATTCAGGAAAAACTCGGAGATAAAAAAATTATAGCAGCCACCACCCAGAACATGGGCGGAATTTATCTCAACATCAAAGATTTTGCTAATGCCATGAAATATTACAAAAAGGCAAATGCGATTTATCAAAACCTGAATGATAATAAAGCTTTATCTCAAAATCTGAACGGAATTGGGGAAGTATATATGAAGCAGCATGATTTTAAAAACGCACATGATAATTTTATTAAATCTTTACAAATCGCCAAATCTTTAAATGACAAACAAAAAATAACGGAGGTTTTGTTTAATCTGGGAGAACTTTTCAGAATGCAGAATGATACGGAGCAGGCAGGAAAGTACTACAACCAGTCTCTGGAAACCGCTGTAAAAATAAACAACCTTCAATATACAAGTGTCTCGCAGATCGCCATCGGAAATATTTTTCTGCAAAAAGGGAAAGCTCAAGAGGCAAGGATAAAATGTGAAACCGCTCTTTCTATGGCTGAAAAGCTGGGTGCCGTAAGTGTAAAAAAAGATGCCTGTGATTGTCTGTACAAAGCCTACAAAATATTAGGCAACAGCAACAAAGCATTAAATTATTATGAAAAGAACCAGGCGTACAAAGACAGTCTCCAGTCTGAACAGACTTCCAATAAAATTTTAGGAATGGAATTTCAGCAGAAGCAATTGCTGGACAGCATTTCTTTCGTTAAAAAAGAACATCTCATCCAGACCATGCATAAAGAAGAAGTGGAAAAAAAGGAAAGGCAGAAAAACTATATCATGCTCACGCTGTTTTTTATCCTGATTATTGCAGCCGGCCTTTGGAACCGGCTGGCTTTCATGAAAAAATCCAGAGAAGCCATCCGTATTGAAAAAGATAATTCAGAAAGATTATTATTGAACATTCTTCCGCAGGAAATTGCCGACGAGCTTAAAGAAAAAGGCTATGTTGATGCCAGAAATTTCAGTATGGTTTCCATTCTTTTTACCGATTTTAAATCGTTTACGGAAACTTCAGAGAAACTCTCGCCTCAGGAGCTGGTTGAGGAGATCAATATCTGTTTTAAGGCGTTTGACAGTATTTCTGAGAAATACAAAATCGAAAAAATAAAAACCATTGGCGATTCTTACATGGCAGCAGGCGGAATTCCCCAGCCTTATAAAGATTCTTTACGGAACATTGTCTCCGCAGGTATTGAAATGCAGGAATTTATGCTGAAAAGAAAGCAGGAAAATACATCTGGAAAACCGGTATTCGAAATGCGTCTGGGAATCCACGTCGGGCCTATTGTTGCGGGAATTGTAGGTGTAAAAAAATTCCAGTACGACGTTTGGGGCGACACCGTAAATACAGCAAGCCGGATGGAGAGCAACGGCATGACCGGAAAAGTAAACATCAGCGAATATTTATATGAACAGATTAAGGATGAAAAAGACTTTTCTTTTCACTACAGAGGAAATATCCAGGTAAAGGGAAAAGGGGAAATCAAGATGTATTTTGTGGAAAGAAACCAGGAAACATCGGCATCCTACGCTGCTGTGGCTTTTATTGGAAATTAAAATCCAAAAAATAAATTGACATTCCTGTCGGCGATTTTGGCAAATTTATCATTCTTAAACGGTGTAGCTTTACAATATCAGAACAACGAAATAATGGAAGTAAAAACTGCACAACAAGTATTACAATTAGTAATCTCTAAAGCCTGGGAAGACCAGACTTTCAGAAAAGAATTAATTGAGAATCCGGTAGCGGCTATTGAAAACCTCACCGGCGCAAAGATCATCTTACCGGAAGGAAAAGAGCTGATCGTAGCAGACCAGTCTGACCATTCTAAGATTTTCGTAAACATCCCTTCTGAGCCGGATCTGGAAAATATGGAACTTTCCGAAGATCAGCTTGAAGCGATTGCAGGGGGAGGGCAAAACGTAATGGGAAGCATTGTAGACGCCTTATTCCCAAAGCTGCAAGATTTTATAAAATTATAATAACCACAACACAAGGAACAAATAGTATGGAAATCACTCAAGAACAAAAAATGTACGCTGAAATTGTACAGAAAGCATGGGAAGACGCAGAGTTCAAAAATGAATTGGTAAACAACCCCATTGAAGCTATTGAAAAACTCACAGGAAAAAAACTGAATCTTCCTGAAGGTAAAAAAATTATAGTCCGGGATCAGACAGACGGTTCGTCCGTATACATCAACATTCCGGCAAAGCCTGATCATGAAGATGTTGAACTTAATGAAAACCAGCTGGATATGGTTGCAGGAGGAGCTGCAATTCCGGGTGTGAAAGAGGTGGTAGATTTTTTATGCTCATTCAGCCTTTTTTCACCAAAATAAAAAATCAAACAAATACAAAAAATTAATACGTATGGAATTTACTCACGAACAAAAAACGTACGCTGAAATCGTACAGAAAGCATGGGAAGATGCAGCGTTCAAAAAAGAACTTATCAATAATCCCGTTGCAGCTATTGAAAAATTTACAGGTAAAAAAATGAACCTGCCGGAAGGAAAAACACTGGTGGTAAGAGACCAGACTGATGAATCGGTTATCCACATCAATATTCCTGCACCAGCTAAAAATTCTGTAGATGCAGAACTGAATGAAGAGCAGCTGGAAGCCGTTTCCGGAGGTATTGCCATAGGAGGATGCATACCGGAGTTTCCGTTCCCCGGCCCCTACAACCCTTTCCCTCCTATTTTTAGCGAGATGTAACTAAAACTAACTTTAAATATAACAAAATGGAATTCACTCAAGAACAAAAAGCGTACGCTGAAATCGTACAGAAAGCATGGGAAGATGCAGAGTTCAAAAAAGAGCTTGTCAATGATCCCGTTGCAGCTATTGAAAAATTCACAGGTAAAAAACTGAATTTACCGGAAGGAAAAACTCTGGTAGTAAGAGACCAGACTGATGAATCTTCGGTTTACATCAACATCCCGACCGCTCCGAAAAATACCGCCGATGCGGAACTAAGCGAAGAGCAGCTGGAAGCTGTTTCCGGAGGAGCTGCAATCTGGCCTCCAAGAGACACAACGTTTCCTTTCCCTGGCGGAACAACAGGGCCATTTGTCCCTACAATGCCAATTTTAACAACATTCTAAATTATATACTAACAACAAAATATTACAATCATGGAATTAACACAAGAACAAAAACTGAACGCTCAAGTAATTGAAAGAGCATGGGAAGATGCACAATTCAAAAATGAATTAATCGCTAACCCGGTGGAAGCTATGGAAAGATTAACAGGTAATAAAATCAGTTTGGCAGAAGGCCAGAAGCTGGTAGTAGTAGATCAAAGCGATGCTTCTACAGTTTACTTTAATATTCCGAGAAAAGTTGAGCTTAATAATCTTGAGCTTACCGAAGAGCAGCTGGAAATGGTAGCCGGCGGAATTTCTCCTTCTTTCTACTTTGGTTTCGCAGCAGGAGTTGCAGTTTGGGCAGCAACACATCAATAAAATTTTTAAATCACAACAAAAATTAAAACAATGAAAATTACAATACAAGATCAGCAGAGAGGTGCAGAATTAATGCAGACTCTTATACAGAAAGCATGGGATAGCGCAGCTTTTAAAGACCAACTGATAAAAAACCCGGTAGGTGCCATTGAGCAGGTTACAGGAAAAGAACTAACGCTAAGAGATAACAAAAAAATCGTTGTGGAAGATCAGACCAATGATTCTGTGATTTATTTTAACATTCCTGCTAAAATGAATCTGGATGAACTGGAACTTACCGAAGAACAACTGGAGCTGGTTGCCGGTGGTGTAAGCCCTGCTGTTGTAGGATTTGGAGTTGCCATTGCTGTTTGCTGGGCGGTTTCTCACTTATAGCATAACAGATATATACAATCTGAATAATCAAACAACCACCCTTTTGAGTGGTTGTTTGATGGTTTTATCCCTGTATATTTACAACTATAAATATTGAATCATGAAAAATACTTTAAGACCTGCACTCGTAATTATTGCTATCATTTTAGGCGTTGTTATTTACAAGCATTTTGATTTCAGAACTGCAACATTTAAAGATCCGTGGCTGGATGGTATTTATATCATAACTTTTGCAGCGGTTATTTTTGCACTGGCCAGAAGCAAAAAGCAAAGCTCCGGACATGTAGAAAAATAAACTAATAACAGACTGTCATCCATCTGCTTTGTCAATAAATTGTTATTGACATGGTCATAACCTGCCCAAAATACAGATCCCATGAAAAATCAAATTGTACATTCAGTAGAAAATGAGCATGAAAGCATACCGTTTGCAGACATTCTCCTTCATTATACAGAAAATTTCGTAAAGACGCTTGAAAACAGGACGATCTCCGTTACAGTGAAAGACAAGCTGCACCAAAATCTTCTTCAGGAAATGAGTTCTGCTGCAGAAATAACATTACAGGAAGAACTGAATCATTTTAAAAACAGCGGTGAAAATTTTTATCCCGATTACACAAGATCGGCACTTTTATCATTACCGGTAAAATATCCTGTTTTAGATAAAATGCTGACGGTAATGGCTGAAAATTACGCTCTTCATGTTGCAAATATATTTTCAAATTTCCATAAAGATATTGATCTTATTTCAGAAACCTTTTCCATCGCAAATGATGCGGCAATCATTGATATCGACACCAGCCTCGGCGACGGGCACGGTGGAGAAAGCACAGCACTGATTACCTTGTCCGGCGGTTTTAAACTGATCTACAAACCAAGAAGCCTGGACACTTCTGTTTCCTACAACCTGTTTATTGACTGGGTTAATGCAAAGCTTGATGTAAAACTGAAAACCTTAAAATGCATCAACCTTAAAAAGTACGGCTGGCTGGAATTTGTACCTTATGTTCCTGTAGATTCTGATGAGGAATTAAAAGAATATTATTACAAGGCAGGAATTCTTTTAGCTGTGACCTTTCTTTTGGGAAGCAAAGACTATCATTCTGAAAATCTGATTGCTGCCGGAAAAGATCCTGTTATAATAGACCATGAAACCATTATTCAGCCGGTATTGAAAAATCAGCCCTCCATACGCACCTGGGATGAAGCGCACAAAATTCCGGAATTTTCAGTACTTGAAAGCATGCTGATCGTTAATCAGGACACGGGAGCAACCCTTCAATGCGCAGGATACGGCGTTGCAGGAAATGTGGAAACAATGGATATGGAAATGAAGATAATACATCCCAATACCATAGATTCTAAAAGAGAAACCCGTTTTGTTTTCAGAAAACTGATAAAGCAGAATATTCCTGTTTACAATGGGAAAAATATTTTCGTAACCCACTATAAAGCATCTTTCTTAAAGGGCTTTTCTGCCGCTTATGATCTGTTTATGAATGCAAAAGAAGAATTGCTCTCTCCCGGTTCTCCCGTTAATTATTTCAGCAGCCAAAAAACACGATACATCTGGCGACCTACATTTGTATACTTCAGAATTCTGAAATATATGAGAGGAGCCGCTTTTATGGCGAGCTTTGAAGCCTATCATTCTAAATTATATGAGCTGATGTCAAAAGCTTACCAAAAGGAAGGCTTTAAAAATTTACAGTTTATTCTGGACAGCGAAATGGCTCAGATGCTGAAAGGAGATATTCCTTTTTTTAATCTTAACAGTTCCGATTCACATTTGCAGGAAGGTGAAATCGTTGAGATATTTAAATATAATTGTGTTGAAAATATCAGGCAGAGAATACATATTTTATCCGAAAAGCACAAAGACGAGCAAACCGGCTACATTTTGAAATGGCTGGACATGAATGCCTGATTCATGCTATCTTTTCGTGAAATTTTTAACTTTAAACCAACCATCACAGATGAATATTCTTACCATCCCTTATATTGCCGGAGGCCTTTCGCATCTCCTTCCGCTCTACGTTTTGCAGCAAAAATACCTGAGAGATAATTCAGGGATCAAAAATCATTTCCTGGTTAACGACAATTCGCAGAAGCTTCTCACTATGCAAGGGATAGATTTTGTGCCTGTAAATTACACCTTAAAAGAAAATTTGCTGAAGCCCGGCTCGCCGCAGGAAATTAAAGAAGATATAATAGATATGGAAAAAAGAGCCTACGAGATCGTACAGCCATCACTGATTATTGAAGATACCTCCATGCTGTCTCCATTAATTGCCGAAAAAAATAAAATCCCGAGAATTTCAATTCAGCGGACGGGAATTTTCAGGTCTATTGATAAATCCCACAGAAATGAGAAGCATGTTCATTCTTTAGAAAAAGGAAATACAGGAAATTCTTCTGAAAATCCTTCGGTTTTATTCACATCAAATGAAGATTTTAATGCTCCGTTTTTAACACAATATGCCCATCCGAAAGCTAAGATTATTCCCGGTATTCCAACCATCGAACGATTACCGGAAAATATAGAAAACCGCAACTCCTATTTTTATTCCGGCCCCCTGGTTGTGATGGACAAACCTTCAAAAAACCTGTCGGTAAGGCTGGAAGAATTTTTATGCAATAATAAAGGAAAGCCTGTTGTTTTTATAACGACCGGAACCATCGACAAAACACCTATTGAAAATTTCATTGAATTTTTTGTACAACGAAATTATGCTGTTATTACCACCTGTTACTGTGGAATTAATGAAAAATACAGCCGGGAAATACTGTATAATAAAATCCTTCCATTGCATCATATCTGCGGGATTTCAGACCTTGTCATTCACCAGTGCGGTTCCGGAATGTATCATTATCCGATCATGAACAGAATCCCTTCTCTTACTCTCGGCACACAATGCTATGACCGTGAAGATGTTGCGCTGAGATTGCAGGAACTTGGTGTTTCTGCACATATCCCTCATCCGGACGACAATCCGGAATACTGGAATATTTTCCTAAAAAAGATAGAACAGTTTGAAAATAAAACCCTGATCGATTATAAAATGATGGATGATCTCCGGAACGAAATCAATGAAACCATTACGGATTTCAACATGGAAAAAGTGATTGCATATGCTTTAACATAATTTCTGCATCGTCTCTACAAATAATTTAATTAATCATTGGTTAAATATCTGAATGAAAATTTTTAATAGTTTTGCAGGAACCATAAACGTTTACAGCAACGCCATAAAAATTAATATCCCATGAATCACAACAAATGCCTGAACTGCAACAGCGAAACAGAAAATAATTATTGTTCCCAATGCGGACAAAAAACTTCCACGCACCGTTTTTCTTTGCAGCATTTCCTTGCGCATGACCTTGTGCACGGTGTATTTCATCTGGATAAAGGATTTTTGTATACCGTTAAAGAGCTTTTTACCAGGCCCGGCCACAGCATCAGGCAATATGTACAGGGAAAAAGGGTGAAACATTTCAATGCCTTCACTGCCATTATTTTTGTGCTTACCATTACCCTTGTTATTACAGGAGCCACCAAAGTAAAATCCAGCGAAATTTATAATCAGGAGCAATTAAGCGAATATTCAAAATTATTAAGGGAGTATTATAAGCTCATCATTTTATCGGGAATACCTTTTTATGGATTAGGAAGCTATTTCATCTTCAAAAAATCAAAACAGAATTATACAGAGAATCTTGTCCTGAATACTTACCTTACCATCGGCATGCTGATTATCGGGCTTATTTTCCCGATGATTACGGTATTTTATACCAATGTGGAAGTACTCTACTATCTTAAGGCGATCACTCCTGTTCTCACCATTATCTATATTTTCTGGTTTTATTATGAATATTTTTCTGCATTCCAGTACGGAAAGATTTCATTAATCATGAGAACAGTACTGATTACGGTGTACATTATGCTCTTTAACGGAGCTGTTAACGCCTTAGCTACAAAGCTGGATATATTTTTAAAACATTGAAATTACTAGATCAGCATATTATTGGTTGCGAAAATAATTGCTTCTGAAATATTGGTAACTTCCAGCTTATCGAAAAGTTTTCTGCGGTGAAATTTTACCGTATCCGGCGACACGAAAATGGCATCGGCAATTTCATTAATAGTGAGCCCTCTCGTGGAAAGCTGGAGGATTTCTTTTTCTCTTTTTGAAAGGGAAACCTGTTCGGTCACTTTCCAGACATCTGTTTTTAGATCATAATGATAAACTTTGTTCTCTCCTTTTTTATAAATCTTTATGTTTCCCGCTTCTTTACCGGAAGACAGTGAAACAATGCAGATGGCTTTCCAGATTTTACCCTGCCTGGTTAAAAACATGGGAGTAAGTTTATGGTTAATGAGAATCACCCTGCCTTCTTGGTTTTTTATATGAAAATCGTAGGAAATGCTGTATTCTTTCCTTTCGGAAACAGGAATTTTTTCATAAAAATCAAAACCTGCATTGTTGATTTTCAGCAGCATCTGCAGGTCGCTTTCCGGTACATGTTTAAAATAAAAAGCATATCCCATCTGCAATACCTCTTCCGGAGTATTTCCGCAAAGGAAAAGGGCATTATCGGAAACAAATTCAAAACCCTGTTTTTCATAGTCAATTACATAGATACTGGTGTAGGTAGCACGGGCAAAAGACTTAATGGGTTCAAGATAACTTAGTGTCTCGTCACCTAAATCTGATGTAGTCTCAACTGTGTTTCTTGAGTCAAAAAAAGAGTTGATGTCATTCGCACTCATATCCTTAGTTTTTTCCAAAAATAGTGAAAAGAATTATACATTATACATTTTTTATAAAAATTATATCTGTTTTATTATTAAATACATACTTACTATTTTGCATACACCTTTTATCACTCAATCAGGAAAAACTACACTAAAAGATAGTTTTTTATGGCAGCTTTAGATACTACCATTTAGTGTAGGTGTTTTCATTTTTTGATGAAATAGATTTGTTATAAACCAATCACCATGAAATCACAAAACTATTTTGAAAAGCTCGAAATGGATCAGCTGTCCGACCTGGCAAATTTCGTAGTTAATGAAAACATGAGCCATCATACCGACCATGAAGAAGACGAAACGGAACATATCCAGGACATGATCACAAAAATGTATTATGAAGACCTTAATCTATTCTTCAATTCAGAATTTTTTGTTTCAAAAGATTCTTCAGGAGAAATAGAAGGGGTGATAAGAATTGTAAAGTGGGATTATAATCAGGAATTGCCTATTCAGAAGTTATTCCAGATTGATCCTCTGCAACTCAGCAGCAGAAAACGCCGCACGCCCATCTGGCATATCGGAAGGTTTGCAACCAGAAAAAACATTGGAGACCGGCTTTTATTTAAAAAACTCATGGTCTACGCTATTGCTCCATTGTGTAAGAAAAAAAGAGGGCTGGCTTTTGCAGAATGCGACAGCAAACTTCTCAGAGCAATGAAGCTTCTGGGAATAAAGGCTAAAGTTTTAGGAAAATCCATTAATTATCTCGGATCAGAAACCATTCCTATTGCTTTGGATTATGAAGGACTAAAAGAATTTTACCAGCAAAACAAAAAATTAATACATCGTAGAAAACCTACTTCTATTACACAAAACATTACTGCCTGAAAAAAGATATTCTATCATTAAACACCATTAACCAAATCAAACATATATAAAACTGAGCTATGAATACGATGACTAACACTATTGACTGGAACTCGCCGGATGTATTGAGCCAGATTGTTCACAACATTAAAAATCCTCTGGAAACCATCATTACCGCCAGCAGACAAAATGAAAAACCGGGGCATGAAATTATTTTCAACAGCAGCAAACAAATCAATAACCTGATCGAGGAAATTTTAACAGAGATCAAATCGAAATCTGTAAGCCTCACTTTTCATGAGCTTCCCGATATTTTCGGAATTTATGAATCTAATGAAAATGTGCAGTGCATGTGTGCAAAAAAAATTAATCCTTCCAAAATTACAAAGCCTGATCAGAACTGGCTGGTAAATCTTGAAAAAGAAATTTACAGATCCATCAACCAGAATGATATCAACATCTATGATCTTGCTTATAAAATGGCCGTAAGTGAAAGACAGCTTCACCGCAAAATAAACAGCCTGCTGTATCTCTCACCCAACAAATATATCAGGATTCTTCGCCTGCACAAAGCTAAAGAATTGATCGATAATTATATCCAGAACTCAATTTCACAGGTAGCATACGCAGTCGGTTACAATGACGTTCATTATTTCTCAAAACTATTTGTAGCCCAGTACAATATGTCGCCGAAAGAGCTTATTCATTCTTTAAAATAAAGAATGCAGGTAGTGCGGAGACAGCATTACAAAAACATCCAACTCATATGAAACTAACAAACGAACAAAGGAAAGGACAGGAAGTGCTTTTTAAGATCATAGAAGAAGCATGGAACAATGAAGAATTTAAAGAATCACTCCTCTCCGATCCTGAAAAGACATTAGAAGCATTCTTTGGCAGAAACCTTCCTAATGGCAAGAAAATCAAGGTAACCGATCAGTCTGACCCGGACTATCTGTACATCAATATCCCGGTAAAGCCTCATCCAGACTTTGAAATAAATGAAAAAGACCTGGATAAGATAGTTGGCGGCAACAACACTAATGATCTAAAATAACACAACAGAACTCTAAAAAAAGCGGAAAATGCCATGTCCGTTATCGCGCAAAAAATGGCAAATCCGTAGACTGATAATTAAATAATTTGGCATAACCATTTAAACTTAAAGATAATGAAACGTGTACTTTTTTTCTTAGGACAATTAAACGACATCGATGTAGAATGGATGATTAAAAATGGAAGTAAAATTGAATTGAAAACCGGCAGTAAGCTTATCCAGCGAGGGCAGCCTATCGACAACTTATATATAGTGCTTTCCGGGCAGCTGGTTGTTTGTACTGATGGTACGGATAACGAAACCATTGCAACATTGGGAGCCGGTGAAATTGTTGGCGAAATGTCTTTCCTGGAATCCAGATCTCCTTCCGTTTCGGTAATTGCCACGCAGCCAACCGTTGCTTACGTAATCTCCAGAAACGTAATGGATTCAAGACTTTCCAGCAATTCAGACTTCAGGGCAAATTTCTACTATGCGCTGGCTCTGTTCCTTTCCAACAGGCTGCGGAAAACCACCGAGCAGATGGGTTATGGAAAGCCTGAAGAAGAAGACCTGATTGACATCAATGTGCTGGATGGCGTGGCGCAGGCCGGATCAAGATTCGGGCAGATACTCAACAGATTTTCTGAAGTTTAAAAATTAGTAAGGATGAAAAATTGTAAAAGGGTACTTGTAAAATGTGCCGGTATTGTTTCTGTATTTTGCTTTGATATGGTCATCGCCCAGACTAAAATCACGTGCGACCTCTTTGTATTATCAGGAATGGCTTTTGAAAAGAATCCTTCTATCCAGAGAAGCTTTCTGTCCGTTAAAGATGCAGAAGCCAATTTTCTTGTACAAAAAAGCATGTTTGATTTTAACCTCGGATCAGATATCACCTACAAAAAAAGCCGTTATAATCTTTTTGAAAACGATCCCAGAAACCAATACCTGAACAGAATATTAACCGACAATGTAGATCTTACCAGTTCTCTATCCAAAAAGTTCCGGACCGGGCAGACTGCAGAATTCGGGTTGCAATATTCATACAACAGGAACAACTACCCTTTTAACGATTTCAGCCAGTATGTAGGGCCTAATATTGGAAACCATTCCAGCTACATGAGCTTTACACTCAGCCAGCCGCTTCTCCGCGGAAGAGGAAATGTGAATACGCTTTATGAGAAAATTTCTGCGCTGTATATTGAAAACTCAAAGCACAATTTTGAATATTCAAACTCTTATGAAATTCTTCAGATCGCCAATGCGTACTGGAGTTACTACACAGCCTATAAAAGTGTTGACATTTACAAGCAAAACGAAGCCAGAGTTCGCAATGTACTGGAAATGACGAAAGAACTGGTAAAAGCAGATAAAAAGCCTGCAGGTGATCTTGCCCAGGTAAATGCAGACCTTGCCAACCAGGAAAGATTAACCATCGCTGCAGAACAAAATCTTTATAATGCAAAACTCAATCTTGGAAGAGTAATCGGCCTTTCGGAAGCAGAAAGTGTTATGCTGGATGTTCCGGTAAATGATTTCCCTTCGGTTGCAGAATCGGGATTCGGAAATTCTATTGACAAAGAAGCCTTAATCAATACTGCCCTTGAAAAGAGAGCAGACATAAAAGCCGTGGAAAGAGTTGCTGAAGCCATTAAAATGGAAATCGATATTGCCCATAACAATCTCAGGCCTCAGCTTGATCTTTCCGGTTTTATCTTCTACGGAAGCGCGAGTGTAGGAAACGGACTGGGCAATACCTTTAATGCATTCTCCAATTATCAGGGAAGAAATTTCGGCGGCGGGGCAAGATTAACGTTCAACTTCCCGCTGAATAACAATTTAGCCAAAGGAAATTATGCCAAAGCAGTAGTAGCCTCAAAAGATCAGGCTGTTAATAATGAAAACCTTAAAAGAAATATTTTATTGAATATCAATACCGATATCAATAATCTGAACAGCAGCGTCATCATTTTAAAAAAAGCGGAAGAAGCGCTGATGTTTTATAAGGAAGCTTTCAGAAACGAACAGGAAAAGTTCCAGACCGGATTAACAACACTTCTGAATGTGATCCTATTCCAGGAACGCCTTACCTCATCCGAACTGGATTACCTGCAGGCACAGCAGATTTTTGCCACACAGATTGTCACATTACGCCACGATACGGGAACGCTTATTTCGCAGGGAGAAAATGGCTTCACCGTAGATCCCCGATCATATTATACCATACCTAACAACTAATAACCTTTTAAATATATTCACGATGTCAGCAAGTTTTTTTAGAAAATCAGCATTAGAAAAGCTCTCCACTCCGGAAAAGCTGGATCAGCTTATCAAAGTAACGGGTCCAAAAGCCTGGATCGCCCTTCTCACCATCGCTTTGGCATTGGGTGTAGGAATTACATGGTCAGTTTTCGGCAGGGTTAAAACCAAGCTTGACGTAGTAGGTGTCGTATTGGGAGGCGATGTCCATGAAGTAGTTTCCACCGCTCAGGGCCAGCTCGTAGAACTGAAGGTGGCCATTGGAGATAAAGTGAGAAAAGGCGACATCATAGCAACCATCCAGCAGCCGGAACTTTCCCAGCAGATTGAAGATGCCAAAGCTGTGCTTGCCGACAGAAAATTTGAAATGGGAAAACTGCTTTCTTACGGAAACCAGGGAAACCACCTGCAGGGAGAATATATCAACCAGACCAGAGTAAGTATTCAGGGCGAAATAGAATCCGAGAAAAAGAAACTCGCCTTCTTAAATAATCAGCTTGAGTCTGAAAACGGTTTATTATCAAAAGGCTTAATTGTAAAATCACAGGTTGCCAATACCAAACAGCAAATTGAAGCCTCAAAAAACACCATTGAAAGGCTGAAAGGTCAGATGGTGGAAACTTCCAGCCAGAAGCATACACTGGGCTATGATCTTCAGCAGAAAGTAACCTTGCAAAATCAGAGAATTGCCGAAGCAGAGAGAACCTTGCAGTTTTTAACAGAAAAATACGATACCCAGAAAAATATCCGGAGTCCGTACGAAGGTGAAGTCGTAGAAGTTCTTACAGACAGAGGGGTTGTCGTAGGTCTTGGCTCCCCTTTATTTAAGGTAAAAAATGAAGGAAGCGCTATTACAAAACTTGCCGGGCTGAAAGGTGTTCTTTACATTCCTTCCAAAGACGGTAAAAAAATAAAAAAAGGAATGGAAGCTTTGGTTGCCCCTTCTACCGTTCAGCCGCAGGAATACGGATTTATCAAATCTAAGGTGACCTACGTTTCAGATTTCCCGATTACAGAAAAAGGAATGCTGACTTCCGTTAAAAATGATCAGCTGGCAAAAGGACTTCTGGCTTCGGGGCCATTATTCGAAGTGCATGTAGATTTCGAAAAAGATCCGGCCTCCTACAGCGGCTTCAAATGGACTTCCGCAAAAGGCCCGGACGTTACCATCAAAGAAGGCACCTCCTGCATGGGTAAAGTAACCATTCAGGAAGAAAGGCCTGCAACCATCGTCGTTCCTGCATTCAAAAAGTTCTTTGACCTTTATTAAAACTAAAACATCCATGAAAAATAATACAACAGTAACCATTGAAAAGCAGGCCCGTCCTACCAAAGTTCCCACTGTGCTGCAGATGGAAAGCGTAGAATGCGGCGCCGCAGCTTTAAGTATTATTTTGGGGCATTTCGGAAAATTCGTGCCTCTCGAAAAACTGAGGATTGCATGCGGTGTTTCCAGAGACGGGCTGAAAGCAACCAATATCATCAAAGCTGCCAAAGAATACGGGCTTGATGCAAAAGGCTACGCCAAATCACTTGAAAAGCTGATGCAGATTAAAACACCGGCTATTATTTTCTGGAATTTCAATCACTTTCTGGTGTTGGAAGGTTTTACTAAAAATAAAGTATACCTCAGTGATCCTGCCCAGGGAAGATATACCGTAACCCATCAGGAATTTGATGATTCGTATACAGGCGTTGTCCTGACATTTGAAACCACCGAAAAATTTGAAAAAGGAAATGAAAAGCGCGGATTAATGGCTTCTTTAGCTTCAAGGATTAAATATTCCAAGCAAAGCATTTTCTTTATCATCCTGGCGAGTCTGTTTCTGGTCATTCCGGGACTTGTGATTCCTTCCTTTCTGAAAGTTTTTATTGATAAATATTTAGTGAATAATTTCTCAGGGTTTGTGATGCCGCTGCTTTTAATTATGGCCGGAATATTAATTGTAAACTCTCTTCTGGTCTATATTCAGCAGTATTTTTTATTAAAATTGGAAACGAAGCTTGCCCTCGCTACATCGAGTAAATTTCTCTGGCACGTTTTCCATTTACCGATTGCTTTTTTTACCCAACGATACAGCGGTGAAATCGGGAACAGGGTTTCGCTGAACGATAAAGTCGCCAAACTTCTGAGCGGAGATCTTGCCAATGCCGCACTGAACGTCATTGTCGTTATATTTTATGCATTGCTGATGTTTTCATATGATGTCATTCTTACCCTTGTCGGGATTACCATGGCAGTCATTAACATCGTTATTCTTCAATATGTTTCCAGAGCGAGAAAAGACGGAAACCGCCAGCTGACCAATGAAACCGGAAAGCTGCTGGGAACCACCACTTCAGGAATCAGCATGATTGAAACCCTGAAAGCTTCAGGCCGCGAAAATGATTTCTTCACCAACTGGATCGGGTATCTTGCTAAAGTAACCAATGCACAGCAGGAATTAGGCTGGCTTTCCACAAGACTGAATACCATCCCGCCACTATTGACCTCTTTAACGACGAGTGCTATTTTAGGAATCGGTGCATTGAGAATTATGGACGGACAAATGACTTTAGGAGCTTTAGTCGCTTTCACCTATCTCATGAGCAACTTTATTAATCCTATTAACCAACTAGTTTCAGTTGGTGCGATGCTCCATGAAACCGAAAGTGATATGGGACGTATTGATGATGTTATGAATTATGAAGTCGACAATCAGTTCAGAGAAGAAAATGCGGTAAAAATGGAATCCGCGCCAAAAAATAAATTAGTGGGATATTTTGAAATGGACAATGTAACATTCGGATATAATCCTACTGTTCCTCCACTGGTCGAAAAATTCAGTTTAAAATTAAAACCGGGAAGCCGTGTTGCATTGGTGGGAGGTTCCGGAAGCGGAAAGTCAACCGTTGCCAAAATTGCCTCCGGACTGTATGATCCCTGGGAAGGAAATGTGCTGCTGGACGGAAAATCCAGAAAAGAAATTCCAAGAAATATTATTACCGAATCCTTATCTGTAATTGACCAGGATGTATTGGTTTTTAATGGAACCATTAATGAAAACATCGCATTCTGGGATACTTTAATTCCTGAAAAAAATATCGTTCAGTCGGCAAGAGATGCGGCTATTCATGATGTGATAGCTGCAAGAACCGATGCGTACGACAGCAAGGTGATGGAAGGCGGTGCCAATTTCAGCGGCGGACAGCGTCAACGTCTTGAAATTGCAAGGGCTTTGGTAAGCAATCCTTCTATTCTCGTGATGGATGAAGCGACCAGCGCACTGGATCCCGCTACCGAAAAAACAGTAATGGACAACATCAAAAAAAGAGGATGCACCTGCCTTATTGTAGCACACAGATTAAGCACCATCATGGATTGTGACGAGATCATCGTAATGGAATTCGGAAAAATAGTAGAACGCGGAACGCATCAGGAATTAATGAGCATGAACGGCGTGTATTCCCAATTAATTGAAACAAAATAAATTCAGAAAAATGGCAACGAACGAAAAAATACGCATCGGTGTTGAAGCACCTTTTTCTTTGGACAGTTCAGAAAAAGTCTGGATGATTTTGTCAGGCGAGGTCAATGTTTTCTATACTGAAATTGCAGAAGACGGAACCTATTTATCTGCCTTAAAATTTCTGTATACGGCCAAAAAAGGAGAATTGCTGTTCAGTTTAATTACGAAAGAAAATTCCGAAAATATACGACTTATTGTTTTTTCCAATGATGCAACGCTTGTTTCTATTGATAAAAGCAACTTGCTGGAAATTGATCACTTTTTTCTAAAAAAAATGATCAATAACTGGATTTTAAAAACATCTGCCGCCCTCGATTCATCTAACAATCCGAGAGTTTACACGGCTTTGGATCAATTTAACATCATAAATATCACGGAAAATTCCATTGCCTATCCTTCCTCCGGAATTAACTGGATTCAGCTATCGGAGGGAAAGATGGATATATTCTCCGGCAACATGACTTTAGAAGCCGGTCAGTACACAGATTTTCCGGTTCCCGTATGCAGCAAGATGTGGGTTAAATCTTTATCACAAAAAACGCTGGTAAAAGTATTAAGCACCCGTGAAGTTCTCGAAAATGATATTAATTTCTTAATTTCTGTTGATCATATTCAAAAATATTTTTTCAGCAGGCTTATTAAAATCATTAATGAGCAGAAAAATGAAGAACAGGAATATTTTAAAAGTAAAGTTGAAAACGAAAATAACGACCTCAGCAATACGCTGGAAAAGATAAAATCAATTGTTACCGGACAAACGAAATCGGGAGCAAAAGAAGAAGCTGTTCACCAGACCAAATCAAAAAATATTCTTTTTTTAACCTGTAAATTGATTGGTGAGCATAACGGTTTTAACCTTGAAGAGCCGAAACATATCGAAAGCTATCAGAACAGTGTAACCAATCAGCTGATTGCCATTGCAAAAAGCTCTAAAATTAGGGTAAGAAAAGTAATCTTACGGGGGATCTGGTGGAAGGAAGAAAACGGAAACCTGCTGGCTTTCACAAAAGACGGCAATGTCCCGGTAGCATTAATTCAGAAAAGTTCTTCTCAATATATTTTGAAAAACCTGCAGACCAATACAGAAACAACGGTAAACAATGAAGTGGCAGAAACCCTAGAACCTATTGCTTATATGTTTTTTTCAGGTTTCGATGTAAAAATGACATCAATCAAAAAAGTTTTGGGATTTGCCATGCAGGGCGCTAAAAGAGACACCAAATTTCTTATTCTTGCGGCTTTGGCAGGAAGTTTAATAGGTTTGCTTGTTCCTATTTTATCGGGGGTAATGTTTGATGATGTCATTCCAACCGCAGACCGGTCTTTACATTTTGAAATTTTCGGTATATTGCTGATCATAGGCTTTGTAACGGCCGGATTACAGCTAATACAGGGCGTTTTGCAGTTAAGGGTAGAATCAAAATCGAGCATCAACTTACAGGTTGGGGTAATGGATTATATCCTTCGGCTTCCCGTAACTTTTTATAAAAATTATACTGCGGGAGACCTTACCAACAGGGTTTTAAGCATTAATTCCATCAGGCAGATCGTTTCAAATACTCTAATAACAGCAGCACTGAGCGGCGCATTTTCTTTTGTGAATCTGATTCTTCTGTTTTATTACGATTCCAAACTGGCTTGGATTGGCGTTGCATTGGGAGTAATTGCCGCGTTATTTACTGTGGGAATGGGTTTGCTGAAACTAAAACACGACCGTCAGATTTCTCAGCAGCAGGGAGAAATTCAGGGTTTTCTGTTTGAATTTTTATCAGGAATTACCAAGATCAGAATGACGGGGGGAGAAAAAAGAATCTTCACACTATGGGCCGAAAAATTTTCAAAGCTAAAAAAATTAGGCTTCAGCTCCGGGAGCTATCAGAATTTTGTGGAAACTTTTAATGCCTCCTATCCCCTTTTTACCAGCATTTTCTTTTTCTCATTTATTTATTACACCGTGCTGCATGCCGATAATAAAGCAAGCATGCTTACGGTAGGCGCATTCATGGCTTTTATCACCGCTTTTAATAAGTTTTTAAATGACAGCTTAAAAATCAGTATGGCTTTTATCACTTCCATGAATGTTATTCCTTTATACGAAAGGGTAAAACCCATCCTGGAAGCAGAACCGGAATCTGCAGAGCAAAGTACGGATCCCGGAGAACTAAGCGGTGAAATTGAAATGAATTCTGTTTCCTTCAGGTATCATGAAGACCAGCCTTTGGTACTGAACAATATTTCCTTTAAAATAAAACCCGGAGAAATGGTGGCGTTTGTAGGTTCATCGGGTTCAGGAAAATCAACCATTATGAGACTGCTGCTTGGTTTTGAACATCCGGAAGCAGGTTCTATTTACTACGATGGTGAAGGCTTCGAGTCTATGAACAAAGAACTCGTGAGAAGACAGATAGGCGTGGTTCTCCAAAACGGAGCATTAATGTCAGGAAGCATTTTCCAGAATATCATCGGAAATTCTGAACTCACACTGGAAGATGCCTGGGAAGCAGCACGCATGGCCGGAATGGAAGAAGACATCAAGCACATGCCGATGGAAATGCACACCATGGTAAGCGAAGGAGCCGGAACCTTTTCCGGCGGGCAAAGACAAAGATTGATGATTGCCAGAGCCATTGTTCATAAACCACGGCTTCTTTTCATGGATGAGGCAACCAGTGCCCTGGACAACAAAACCCAGAATATCGTGTCCGAAAGTCTTGATAAATTACAGGCAACCCGTATTGTGATCGCACACCGATTAAGCACGATTAAAAATGCCGACCGGATTTTTGTACTGGATAAAGGAAGCATCGTTGAATCCGGAAATTATGATGAATTGATGGACAAAAACGGGCTGTTCGCAGAGTTGGCTAAACGTCAGATCGCATAACATGGAAACTAAAGCAATTTTCAGGGAAAATCTTTTATCAAAACAGCTGGAAAATTATCTTTCAAATAAATTTACCGCTGGAAAAGTGGGAATTCAAATTCCTTCGGATGAAATATTCTGGGAAAAATATGTTGATGAATCTACGGGTGATATTCCGTTTCAGGTACTTCGTGAATTTTATCCTCAGCTGAATTTTCCTATTGAAGATGGAATTGAAAAAAAGCAGATTTACCGGGATGCTGTCCTGAAAGGTTCATCTATACTTTCGGATAAAGCTTTGCAGCTTAATAAAGAATCTGAAATTACGCTGAAGCTCCATCAAAATATTGCTTACGATATTCCTGTATTGATAGTTCCTGACGAAGCTGATTTTGAAACGCTTATTCAATGTTTGATTCATAAAAATAATCCGGCACCAATTCCAAAATCGATGGGAGCAAGCCTTATCAGCGGAATAAACAACTGGAAGAAGATCAATAATTTAAAACAGGAATGGACAGAAAGTAATTCATCTGCTTCATGGAATGAGGAATTCTCTAACAATATTGTCCCCAACACGCATTTATATAAAGACAGAATTATTCTGCTAAGTATGAAGCCTTACAGTAACGTAAGCGCAGAAAAACTACAAATGAGTAGTGAAGAATGGGAAAAGATCTCGTTAAAAATCCGGCTCGAACATGAATGCGTTCATTTATACACATTAAAAAAGTTTGGCTCCGCTTCCAATAATCTTCATGATGAGCTGATTGCAGATTATATCGGAATTGTTGCCACAGCAGGAACTTATCAGAAAGAATGGATGCTCACTTTTATGGGACTGGAAGAATATCCAAAATACAGGCCTGGAGCAAGGCTTGAAAATTATCTTTCCGGAATGGATCTTTCTGATTCCGAATTTGCACAGGTAACAAAAATCATCAAAAATGCCATTGAAAATATTGCCGATTTCAGTAATCAGCTTAATAAAATGGAAACCGACCATGATAAAAGATGGAGGATTGAAGCACTTTGCACAACAGATCTGCTTCAGATTTCCTCAGCCAACGGAGTGCAGTTGTTACTTGATAAATATGATAAAATTTCGGCGCGCTGATTCTCAACGCGCCGAAGCTATATAAAATGGTTATTAGTTGTAATGGTTATTAATTTTAATTCTGTATGGTCGTGAGATAAAATTCCGGGAAAGTTTTTACATTCTTTCCGGTTGCAATTTCAAAAGCAATATGTGTACTCACGGCTCCGGCCAGCCAGGAAGCAACAGCAAGCTGAGGCGGAGGAAAATTTCCGTGCTCTTCTTTGTATTTTTTGATAATATCGTCAATCCATTCCTTGCGATTTCCCCAGAAAGCTAAATATCCGGTTGCATATTCTACCACATTCAGCTCATTGAACTTTTCATCTTGCTTAAACAAGTAGCGTAATCCCGGTGGTTCTGAAATCACAAAGACCAGAGTACCCCACCCCAGATTATAAGGATGCAATACGGGAATACCGTGTTTCTGGCAGGTTTCGTCAAAAACAAGAGGAACGTCGGAAGTAAAATCCAGTGCATTCACTGCAATCCTGTGTTCCTGAATAAATTCCCCAACATTTTCCGGTGTCAGGAAACAATGATGAACTTTAATGGCTGCATTGCTGTTGATAGACAATAATCTTTCCTTCAGAGCATTCACCTTCGGTACGGAAATATCTTTTTCGGTATAATTCTGGCGGTTTAGGTTAGACAATTCAACAACATCGCCGTCGATGATGGTAAGGTTTTCAAATCCGAATCTCAGGAGACACTCTGCAATGATACTTCCAATTCCGGCTCCCCCTAATAAAATCGGGAAATCTTTTATATACCGCTGCTCTTCTTCAGTGATATATAATCTGTTTCGGGTGTATCTTTCTTCCATGACGATCAGGATTTAGACAAATGTAGAGAACAGGAACTGAAATTTCACTACCCGAAAGTGTAGATTTACAGCTTAAGGAAAAATAAGATTTAACTTAAAAATGAAAAAGTCCGGCAATGTGCCGGACTCATGAAAGTTATTTTTTAAAATTCAGTAAAATCTTTACCCTAAAAAATGTGTCCTTTAAATGCTGTAACTCCCATTGCTACAACAGCTGATAAAATATATCTTATAGCAGCGATATGAATTTTGAGCTAAATGCTTTTGTAGAAATGGCTCCTGAATCATCAAAATAATTGAAATCCTATATTATAGACAAGCCATCTCTATCTGAACCTTAAATTTAAGGAAATAATATCAGATTTCATCCCTACAGATTTTGTATAATGTCCATATCTTATTTCCAGCATATTCAGGCGTTCCACTCCAAATAATCCATTCTTAGGACTGATTCGGATTCCGGCCCCGTAAAAGTGGCTGTCGAATTTTGACAAATCGTAATTGCTGGTATAAAAATCGTCGAAAGCGGTATGCTGCTGATACGGTGCAAAATATTTTGTTGCAGTCTGGGAATAATATCTGTAGAACGGACTCACCGAAACAAAAGGTGAAATTTTTACCGGAGTTTCCAGACTGAAGGTATTGGATTTCAGTCCCCAGTCGTCGGTATAATATCGGTAATAAGCCCTCAAAATTATTTTATCTCCTAAAAAATAATTGGCTCTTAATCCTAATGGAATTTTAAATCTTTTATCCGGTAAAGTTTCCTGGTGTACGGAATTATCATTAAAATATACTCTATGGAAAGGCAGGCTTAAATATCCTGTCTGCTGAACGGCATCCCCTAAAATCTCGATCTGAAAATTCTGATTGATAATTTGTGAATAAGCAAGAGATAAATCAAAAGTATTTCTACCGCTTGTACCGTAGCCTTCATTGGTTCTTAATTCAATGGGTGCAATAAGTTTTACCTGGTCAAGATAAGCCTGAAATTTTGCCGTAAACTCTCCCATTCTGTTTGCTGTTTTCTGCGAAAAGCCGATGTTGGCTCCGTAAGACTGATAATCATACTCGAAAGATGTGGCAACACCCGCAATTAAAGTCGTTCCTTTAGCTTCATTTTCGCGACTCCAGGTTAATGCAGGATAAATCCTGTTGTCAGATCGGGATGCGGAGGAGTTGGCCTTAAGGTCAATCATATCGGAAGATGCGGAAGTATAATGATCTATACCTACACTGAAACCGAATTTATTTTTCCTGTCTTTTTTGTCGTATTTTACCATTGTCACATCAATGGCGTTTGAGATATCGGTTAATTTTTCAGTTCCGGTTCCGCCGGTAACTGCAGAATTATTTCCGTCCTGCTTATAGTAACTTGACACTAAATTAGCTTCCTCAAACGTCAGCTTTTTTGGCTGTTCATTATTTCTGTTTTCCTGTGCTTTTGCATTGAAAATTCCGAAAAGAGCAATAACACTTATAATTATTTTTTTCATTTTAAATCATCTTTAAATTATACAATTGCTCTTCTTTTAATTACATCCGCAACCACCGCCTACTTTTCCGGCATTGGCTCCGGAAGAGCCTTCTCTGTATGATTGAAAGCTGAGTTCTGTTTTTTCAATCGGTCTGTTTCCGAGTACCATTTCGGCATCGTTGAGTTTATTTTTTTCGTACTCTTTGACGGTGGTGCAGGAGTTCAAAAACGGAATTGTGAATATTGAAAGAATAGCAATCATTCTGTAGTTTAAAGCGCTGAATCTTCGCAGCCCGGCTTGAAAGGACTCTTCGACAAGCTCAGAGTGACAAGCGGGAGTGGAAGACATAAATGAAGCAAAAACGAATGTTTTTTCGAAATTTACGAACGAAGTTCTTAGCTGCCCAAATAAATATTCGACAAGCTTTTGGCTAATTTTTATAAGGTTTTTCATTTTAAATTAATGTTTTGAGATGAATACAATTTGTCCTGATCGTCAATGATAATGCATTCCAGATGATTGATCTGGTTGACCATATTGAGAGCGGCATCAATTCCCATAATACTTACGGGAGTTGCCATAGCGTCTGCAATTTCGGCGTTGGTACAAAAAATAGTTACACTTTTGACACCTGAAACAGGCATCCCGGTTTTCGGGTTGATGGTATGGGAATATCTTTTTCCGTTGATAATGACAAATTTTTCGTAATTCCCGGATGTTGCAATCGCCATATCGGTAATATTCATGTAAGAGAATGGCTGTCCAGCATTGTCGGGATCAGCAATTCCTATTGTCCAGGGTTTTCCGTCCGCCTGATTTCCCCACGCGGTAAGATCTCCTGAAGCATTGACAATCCCGGAAGACACGCCTCTTTTTTGCAGAAGTCTCTTCGCCATTTCTGCAGCATACCCTTTACCGATTCCCCCGAAACCAATACGCATTCCTTTTTCTTTGAGAAAAACTGTCCTACTAACCCGATCAAGAATAATATTCCGGTAATTAACGAGTTTCAGATGGTCTTTAATGAGTTCCGGATCGGGAAGTTTTGTCATTTCACGGTCAAAATTCCAGAAACTTTTATCAATACCTCCATAGGTAATGTCAAAATATCCGTTCGTAACAGCACTAATTCTTATGCTTCTTTCAATCAGGTCAAAGATTTCCAGGTCTACTTGTACAGGCTGTATTCCTGCATTTTTGTTGATAAAACTGGTCTGGCTTTCGTCATTGAAAGTAGTAAGAAGCTTTTCAATCCTGCGGATTTCATCAATGGCTGCATCAATATGCTCCTGCGATTTTCTTTCATCATTTCCCACAACAGTTATTTCAAAAGCATTCCCCATCAGTTTCTGAGGTCTTTTGAATTCTCTTAACATACTAATTTATTTTTAATTTTCTTTCACCGAGCGGATTTCGTTACTGAAAGCAAGCGCATTTTCAGACGGAAGACCTTCCCATGTTTTCAGAACTTTTCCGTCCGCATTCAGAAGGAGCGTATATGGAAAAAGCCCTTTCGGGTTATACTGATCGGCAAGTGCTGCGTTTTCTTTTTTCAGTTCGGCAGAAAGCTGGTTCTTTTTGTTTCTGGGAAAGTCTGCATTGAGGTAAAGAATAACATGGTCTGCCTGCAATTTCTTGAAATCTTCTGTTTCAATGATATTTTTATGAAGTTTGATGCAAGGGACACACCAGTCTGATCCCGAAAAGTTGAGCAAGATCAGTTCTTTGTTTTCTGCTGCTGTTTTTTTGGCGGTTTCCAATCTGTTCTGTGCGTGGAAACCAACGGAGAACACAACCATTAAAATGGTTGCTAATAATGTTTTCATTATGTATATTTTATAATGATTTAAAAATTAACGATGTAGTTTGATTTATATTAAATCAATTTTAAATAAGATTATTCCGGAAAAGTTTCGGTGGTTCCCAGACGGAGCCTGCAAATCCTTTGAAACGGAAGTCTTCGTCTTTTGACGGAATTTTATTTGATTCGGGCTGCTGTATATAAGAATTTCTGGGTTCAAAGCTGAATCCCGGGTTCATCACAGTAAATACCAAACTTAAAGGTGCGGAATGGATAATAAAGGGAAGTTTCTGATCTTTACCGTCGTCTCCGTCTTTAACAGGATGGTTATAATGGGTTTTCAGAAAAGCAATGAGGGGCATTTCCGGGTTGAGCTTTTTGTGTTCGCAGTAATGTTCTATTAAATTAGGGATTTTTAAAAGCTGATATGCTTCGGTTGTAGAAACCAAATATAATGAGAGGAACAGTATGGAAATCAACTTTTTCACCATTCAAATTTATAAAATGTTTCGTTTAGAATGACTTTAAATTAACATTTTAATATTTTTTTTAAGTTTGTATGCATGCGGCTATATACAATGTGATCTATACATTTATTAATTCCCGCAGATTGCAATGAACTGCGGGATTTTTGGAGTTTATTAAGCCTTTTCCAGGATTTCTTCTTCTTGTTCTTCTTCTGAATGTGATGGTATTGAGAATGTGCTGAGAAAAGTAATAGAGGTTCGGTTTCCGTGTTCATCTACTTTTACGATAATTGATTTGCAGCAGGGCGATGCATTGAAATGATTTTCATATCGTGTTCCACACTCGAAGCATTCCGTGATTACGGTTTCATTTTTTTCCATAGTTATTGTAGTTTTATATGTGTTCGGATAAATATATATTATTTTTTTAAAATAGCAACAATTGCTGTTAATTTTTCTCTGTCTGAAATTTATTAATGAGGGATAGTTTATAGAGCGCATCGGTAACTTCGGGATCGCTGATCTTTTTATTTTTTACTTTTCGTATGTAAACCGGGTCTTTGGTTTGTTTTTTAAGAATGATATTGACTGAAGTGGTGTAGCGTGCCGGCAGCCATTGCTCAATAAACTCAAGCTTTTCGCTGATTTTATCGTGATGAGAGAGATTCATCAATGTGTTCATAGAAACGAATAATTTTTGTTAAACCTTTTTTCGTAATTTTGTGTCTGTCGGGATAAGACAATTGATAAGCAAATATACAATTATAAATTTAAAAACAACAAATTGTTACAATTTTAACAATATTTTATTGTTTAGATTAAAAAGAAAAAACTCAATATGAAAATTTACGAAAAGATCCGCGAGTACAGCAAGAGCAAAGGCGAAACAATGAAGGAAATTGCAGACGCATACGGTGTTACCCCTCAATCTATTCAGTTATACTTTTCGGGCAAAAATGCAATGCCTCTTAATTTTCTTGTCTGGTACGTAGAAAAACATCCTGATTTGGATCTTTACGCGCTTTTTAATAAAAATCGGGAGAGTATTGTTTCTGAACCTAAACCTCCTTATAATAAGAAATCGAAAAAACAGGACGTGATCGACAGAATTGTAGAAATCCTGGAGAGAGAATTGTAGAAAGTCTTAAATATGAAAACCCTTTGATGAACATTGATATGTAAAGTTCCAATACATTAGTTATAAGATCGTTCTGCCTTCAAATGGCCGGTGTAACCTTACTATTTCTTATAAACTCTTATTCTATGAATGTTAAATTTTAGCAAATTCAATACATTTATAGCAATATTTATTTTTAATAAACTACCTTTATCGTGATATAAGAGAATACAATATTTGAAACATATTTTTGCATTATTTGTATTTCTATAATATTAATGATCACGATTCAACAAATATATCAGAAGATTTGTAATCAGGATTTCCGTTATTGAAGCGAGTAATATCGCTGTTAGGATGTAAGCTTCCTGTATGATCATGAAGTTTATAATCACTGGCTGAGCGATTGTTCGGCTATTTATATAGTAAGGATTAGAATCTTTTTTTTGGTATGACAAGCAAAATCATAGGTGTAGGGAACTACATCCCCTCAGAAACCATCAGCAATTTATTTTTCGGCGAACATGTATTCCTCAATGAAGAAGGAGACTTACTGAAAGACAGTAATGAATCTATTACAAAAAAATTACAGAAAATAACAGGCATTGAAGAAAGAAGATACGCTTCAAGCACGCAGGTTGCTTCCGACCTTGGACTTATTGCAGCGCAGTCTTCAATAGAAAATTCAGGGATCGATCCTGAAACGCTCGATTATATTATTTTTGCCCATAATTTCGGCGATGTGCGCTTCGGAACCATTCAGTCTGATACCGTTCCCAGCCTTGCTTCCAGGGTAAAACATTCTTTACGGATCAAAAATAACTTCTGTGTGGCATACGATGTCCTTTTTGGGTGCCCCGGATGGATTGAAGGGGTCATCCAGGCTCATGCTTTCATTAAATCCGGTATGGCTAAAAGATGCCTGGTAATAGGTGCTGAAACGCTTTCGCGGGTTGTCGATATTCATGACAGGGACAGCATGATCTATGCAGACGGAGCCGGAGCTGTAATTCTGGAAGCCAACGATGCTGATGATTCGGGAATTAAATCCCACCTTTCAGCTTCTCATACATTAAACGAAAAAGATTTCCTGTATTTCGGGAAATCATATAATAACGAAAGCTGCCCCGATACGAAATACATCAAAATGGACGGCAGGAAAATCTACGAATTTGCCCTGTCCAACGTTCCGACAGCCATAAAAAAGTGTTTGGATGACAGTGGTTATTCCATTAATGAGCTGAGCAAAATCATCATTCATCAGGCTAATGAAAAGATGGATGAAGCGATTGTGGAAAGATTTTACCAGCTGTACGGCATGAATGTTCCGGCGGGAATTATGCCAATGGTAATCAGCAAATTAGGAAACAGCAGCGTGGCAACGATACCTTCCCTTCTTACCATGATTCTTAAAGATGAGCTGGAGTCTCATGCGATACAAAAAGATGATATTATTCTTTTTGCATCCGTTGGCGCGGGAATGAATATCAATGCGCTGGTTTATAAATTTTAACTAAGACCAATTTGGCGAAGGTGTGTAATATACAAATATATTTTTGATAATCAACTATTTAAAATATATTTAACGGAGACATTTTCTTGTATCTTTGCAGTATAAAACAGGTTTCTGCTTTTGCATTCTGTAAAGTTTACATATATTTTCTTTCAGTTTACTTTTTCAGCCGCCATTTTTAAAACATATCAATCAAGCCAAAGCACAAGGCTTTTGGCTTACCAATAATTTTTAATACCATTTACAATGCAAGAAGGCACCGTAAAATTTTTCAATGAAGCAAAAGGCTTCGGATTTATCACTCCTGCAGACGGCAGCAAAGACGTTTTTGTACATTCTTCCGGATTAGTTTCAAGATCTATTCAGGAAAATGACAGAGTAACTTTTGAAGTTCAGCAGGGCCAGAAAGGCTTAAACGCTGTGAACGTAAAGCTGGCGTAATGCCGGTTTCAGGGTATTAAAAATGAAAAAAAGGCACTTCCGGTGGGTTCCAAAAGATAACCGAATCTAAATCATATCTGTGTTTGCCCTGATTTTCATTCTGAATACAATACCTGAAAAGACAGTATCAAATTGATTTAATATTATTTTATATATGTCATCCTCCCGCATTTCAGCGGGAGTTTTTGTTTTTATGCTCCATTAATAATGATTGATAAAAATAGTTTTCCTGTTTTTAGCAATTTATTTATCTTCGTTTCCTCAACCATAATATTTTAGTTTTGTCTCAAGAACCAGTACACAAGCCAGTAAGCTCCTCTCACAAACTAATTCCTATGACGGATTTCGTTATAGAATATTATTCCCATGAAGGATATGCAGATCTGCAAACCTTAAAGCTGATGAATAGTTATGCCAATTTTCTGAAAAAGCCTTTAACGCTCGGTATGTTTGTACCGGTAGACGCGAAAGGAAATATCCTGAAAGAGCCGAAAAATTATTCTTCCTGGAAATCTCTCGAGCACAACAAAAAAGGAAGCAAAACAGAAAGCCCTGTTTTTGAGGAATATAAAATGTACCGGAAGGCAGAGCAAAAATGCCTGTTTGAAGGCTTTACCATTGCCTACAACGGCTATTCGGTAGTACGGATTACTGCAATATATAATCCTTCCATTGAGCTTTCGTTCAACAAAAATGATAAGACGTTTCAGAATTTCAAAGATGTTGAATCACTTACCTCTTTTGATGAAATATTTCTTAATTCAAATGCTTTAAAAAAGCTTGGCCTACGTTCATGAAAATTGTTTAAATCGTAAAAATTAATTAGTTCTTCACCGCTTTTGCGTAGACTTCCAGTGCCCTTTTTCTTGCTGAGGCATGTTCTACAATCTCTTCTGCATTAATTTCCTCTTCGGTAAGCCAATTTTTAATGTATTTCTGATCTTTGTCAAATTTCTTAGTTTGTTCTGAAGGGTTGAAAACCCTGAAATAAGGAGCTGCATCGCAGCCACAGCCTGCTGCCCATTGCCAGTTTCCGTTGTTGGACGAGAGTTCATAGTCCAGTAGCTTTTCAGCAAAATAAGCTTCTCCCCATCGCCAGTCGATCAAAAGATGTTTCGTAAGAAAACTTGCCACCACCATTCTCACCCTGTTGTGCATGAATCCGGTTTCGTTCAGCTGGCGCATTCCTGCATCAACAATGGGATATCCTGTTTTTCCCCTGCACCAGAGATCAAATTCTTTTTCATTGTTTCTCCACTCTATCTTTTCATATTTTTCTTTGAAAGAATGATTAACGACTTTCGGGAAGTGATAAAGAATCTGCATGAAGAATTCTCTCCAGATCAGCTCATTAAGCCACGTTTCATTATGTTCTGAAGCAAACTGAACACATTTTCGCACGGAGATCGTTCCGAAACGAAGGGCTACACCTAAATGGGTTGTATGATCCATTCCGGGAAAATCCCTGTATTTATCGTAATCGTGGATAATGGATTTTTTTAACGCAGGATGTACCATTTCCAGATCTGTTTTTTTAAACCCGATATCTTTCAGCTCCGGAAATTGAGAAGGCTCGTACGACAGAAACTGAGAAAAATCGGTTTTAAAACTTTCAATCTTATTTTTCTTTAGAAGCTCTTTCCACTTTTTTGAATAGGGTGTATAAACCGTATATGGCGTACCGTCATTTTTCATTACCTCCTCTTTCTCAAATATGACCTGATCTTTAAAACTTTTAAAATTGATATGGTGCTCTTTGAGGAAATCTTCAATGTCATGATCCCGTTTTATGGCCTGCGGCTCGTAATCTGTATTGCAGAAAACGGTATCAATCTCATATTCTTTAGTTAGTTTTTTGAAAGCATCCAAAGGTTTTTCATGGAAAACTGTAATTCCGCTTTTGTGTTTTTTAAGCTCTTCATGCATTTCTTTCAGAGCCTGGTGGAAATAATCTACCCTTTTATCAGACTTGTTTTCCAGTTTATCCAGAATTTCTTTGTCGAATATAAAAACGGGAAGCACTTTCTGATCCTGCTGCAAAGCATGAAAAAGACCACGGTTGTCCTGCAGCCTGAGATCCCTGCGGAACCAGAAGAGGTTTATTTTATTCTTTTTTTTAGGCATAAAATAAGATTATTGGTTGAAATGCTTTTCCAGGACTTTGAAACGGTAATCGAAAATATGTTTAAGCTTATTTTCTACAAAAAGCTTGTGTGCAATCTCTCCTATAAAACCGTACGGGAGTTCATAGTCAACTGTATCTTTCATTAAAACCCCCTGTTCGTTTTCGATAAATTCATGATGATGATTCCAGAGTTTGTATGGCCCTTCTTTCTGAAAATCGGTAAAGCTTTTCCTGAAATCTACCTGGGTAATCTCTGTTTTCCATTTCATTTTAATTCCTAAAAGTGGGGAAACGAAATAATCAATAATCATTCCTTCATAGATTTCATCGTTTTCAAATTTTGTACGGACAATGAAGTTCATGTCCTTCGGAGTAATTTTAGAAAGATTTCCGGGAGCGGAAAAAAATTGCCAGGCGGTTTCAATATCGCAATGCAGCTGCTGTTCGCGGAATAACGTATGTTTCATCTTTTTCTCAATCAAATACAATTAAAATACCACAACATTAAAAAGCACAATAAAAAAGTAAAATAAATTACCAATAATACAAATTTAATATATTTAATGATAACTTTTATTTTGACGTTATGAAAAATATTTACTATTAAGGAGTGTAAAAAATTTAATCATAAATCCACATCAGGACAGGAGTTTTTGACCGCTGCAAAATCGGGTCGATTTCTTTCATAGCGTTATTTGAAATTGTTGGACATCCCCAACCTTCCGGAGAGCCCTTAGGAAAGGTTTCTTCATCGCTCATCATTTCCCAGGAATGAAATACAATAACTCTTTTCAACGCATTATTATTGGTATTTTCAAGGCCGTGCATGAGATATTTCACATTAATTCCCCAGTTGCTGTATCCTCGTCCTTCAAGCTTGTATTTACCCAACGAAGAAAGATGGCTGCCGTCTTCATTACTGAATTGCGGCTTATCTTTTGATTCATCACCGCTCCATCGATTATTTCCGCAACCGTGCCCAACAAGATATGCGGAAGCGACTGAATCTTTTTTAAAATCCCAGACGAAAAACCTTTTCAACCCAGAATGAATGCTCATATCGATTAAAATGCAGAAATCGGCATTCAGGTTCTTATTTTCGCAAAAACGTAAGGCTTCACGGGCTTTCAGCCTCATCTTTTTAAGATCGGCTTTTGGTTTATCTTTAAAAGTAATCTTCTGAGCTAATGATGTTCCTAAAGTATCCTGTTGGGATTCTTTCTGACAGGAAAGGATAGCATACAAAAATATAATTCCCAGATAAAAGATTTTTCTCATTTTTGATAATGCAGGAATATTCCGTAATCGGTTGGTGTCCATAATGCAGCTTTTTGTCCGGCCGCTTTCAGGGCATTATTTGCCCAGGTATTGCAGGTATCGAGAAAGCTGTATCTTCCTTTGGCATCATAGAAGGCATCGTTATCAGCGTAAACTGCATTGGTTGGAATAAGAATATTGTTTCCCTTTGAATCTTTATCAAATTTATCATCAACGAATTTCACGAGCTGCCTGTATTGATTTTTACTGATCATGATTTTTTTACAATCGTCTCCTTCTTTCATTTCGCGATAATAGGTACAGTGCATGGCAGATTCGCTGAGCCAGAAAGCAGCTTTAAAAGCAGTTGAAAATTTAAGATCGGCCCAGGTAGGCGTGTCGAGATAAAAACCTTTGTCGCCCCAGCCAATACCTATATACTGATAATCTGACCTTTTTGATTTTGTATTGCTGAAAGGAATTTCCGAACTCCAGTCGTGAAGCTCGTTTTTTACAGGCATTACGATATCAGTGTGTACACCGTTGGTGTAAATATAAACAGGAATTTCTTTTTTTTCTCCGTCATCCTTCGCCGAAACTTCGATAAATGGAAGGAAATATCCAAGCGCAGCATAGAGCACTACAATTCCGACAACAATTCCTAAAGTTTTAAAAATAATGAACAACATTTTTTTCAGGGTCATACTTATAAATATAGTTAATAAAATTTAATAATAATTTTCACAAAAGTATTGGATGTAAATAAATTTTTATCTAAATTTAAGTACAAAATCTTCACAAATATGCAGAAAAACGCAAAATCCAACAAAAGATTTAAAATAAGAGTAAAAGTAGCTCCAAAAAGAATACAAAAAAAACGTTGATTTTCGCTGGGATAAATAATCTCCGAAAGTCAATTTTTTTTTAAGACACTTATTATTCTGTAAATCTTGCCTCTTTAAATGCTGAATTTAAGGAATGGCCGTTTAACCGTTTTACTTTGGAACCTTAAAAACTCCAGACATGACATTGTCTCTAAAAATCACGAAGCTTATTATTGTTTTCTAAAAATTCTATATTTCGCTTTAGTCCGGCAAATTTTGTTCTTTTAACAGGAGATTTCCTGAAAATCTCCGAAAAAAGCTCCTGTGTAAGTTCTTTCCACTCACTTTTTTTAAAGTTTTTCAAGGCATCATTGGGTGCAAACTTCTTTTGTTGTGTCGGTACTGAAAAGCGGTTCCACGGGCAAACATCCTGACATACATCACACCCAAACATCCAGTCACCCATTTTATCTTTAAAATAATCGGGAATTTCGTTTTTCAATTCAATCGTAGCGTAGGAAATACACTTGCTTCCGTCGATCAGCTTATCGGAAACGATGGCATTTGTGGGGCAGGCATCAATACATTTCCTGCAGGTTCCGCAATGGTCTGTGGTGGGATGGTCTGGAATTAATTCCAGATCGCAAATAATTTCTGCAAGAAAATAAAACGAACCGTTCTGTTTCGTGATCAGGTTGGCATTTTTACCCACCCAGCCTATTCCTGACTTTCTGGCCCAGCTTCTTTCCAGAACCGGCGCTGAATCTACAAATACCCGAAAAGCAAATTCCCCGATTTCCTCTTGCAGCCCGGAAAGCATTTCTCTGAGAATATCTTTGATGACTTCATGATAATCTTCGGCATATGCATATTTTGAGATTTTAAAATTGTCCAGTGTCGGAATTTTCTCTTCGGGAAAATAGTTGTAAGAAAGAGAAATTACCGATTTTGAGCCTTCTACCAATAATCTTGGATCCAACCTTTTATCAAAATGATTTTCCATGTATTTCATTTCGCCATGAAAATTATTCTTCAGCCATTCTTCCAGAGGTCTTGCCTCTTCTTCTAAAAAATCGGCTTTTGAAATACCACAACTCTGAAAGCCAAAACTTTTTGCCCTGGCTTTTATCAATTGTGTGTATTTTTCAGCGTTTGAATTCATGATTTAACCTTGCAAAACTAAGATTATTTTATAAATTTGTTTGATATTTGAAGATTGAATTGCTGCATAACTGTTTTCAATAATTCATTTTCAACAAATAACTCTTAAATATTAGTATATGTCTTTATCAGAAATTTTAAAAACAGGAAATTATGCATTAATCGACGTTCGTGAGCCTATGGAGCTTGAAATGGACGGAAATATCGAAGGTGCAAAAAATATTCCTCTGGGAGAAGTAGAAGACCGACAGGAAGAAATCCTGTCTATAGAAAAGCCGGTGATTCTTTTCTGCAGAAGCGGAAACAGAAGCGGAAAGGCTTTAGAATATCTTAATGCACAAGGCCTGAAAGAAGGCTATAACGGCGGAGGCTGGGCAGAGCTAAAGCAGGCCATTGAAGCAAATCAGGGAACTTTTTAAAGTTCCTTTTTTTATTTAAAGATGTTTACCATGCAACTTAAAGAAAGATTTTCAACACTCTGTTCTACAATCATAAATGATCAGCTCCTTATTGAACGTTTATGGTTGGAAATTGAGAAAAAATACGTAGAAAAAGGGAGGTATTACCACAATTTCGAGCATCTGAAAAATATGTTTTCCGAACTGGACAAAGTGAAAGATGAAATTAAAAATTTTCAAATCATCTCATTTTCTGTTTTTTATCATGATGTGATCTATGATGCTTCATCAAAATCTAATGAGGAAAAGAGTGCGCAGTTTTCAGAAAAGCATCTGCGACAATTGGGTTTAGGTTTTGAATTTATTGAAAGAGTTTCGGATCAAATCATGGCTACAAAGTTTCATCAGGAATCCGGTGACAATGATACCAATTATCTGGTAGATGCAGATCTTTTAATTCTTGGCCAAGAGCCGGAAAAATATAAAGATTATACACAAAAAGTAAGAAAGGAATACGCTATTTATCCCGATTTTCTCTATAATCCGGGAAGGAAAAAGGTTCTGGAGTATTTTCTGGAATTGGAAAGTATTTTTAAAACAGAGTATTTTCAAAACAAATACGAGCAACAGGCCAAAAAGAATATTATGTCTGAAATTGATTATTTAAATTTCGGCTAAAGCCATAATTGCATTTTTAAAATTAAGCGGGCTAAAGCCCGCTCCCATTGATACTATTGTAATTAAATTTCAATGGTTTCCATTGGTCTAACCCGCCCGGGGAATGTAATGCTTCTACATTATACTTTAGCGGCTTATTGAAACTATAAATTCCACCGATTTTTTAAGAACTATTTCCGGAACTTCCTTGTGTGGTGTATGCCCAACGTTCGGGATAATGAATTTTTCAGCAGGTCCGCTTACTCCGGAAAGTGTTTTTTCCACCTGTTCCAATGTTCCGTACTCATCATTTTCTCCTTGAATAAACAATAAAGGAGCATAGATATTTTTAAGCAAGTATTCTATATTCCAGTTCCTGAACCGGTTGCTCAGCCAGATTTCCGTCCATGCTTTCACCATCGTTTCAACTTTACATCCGTGATATTTCTGAAGCCTCTCTGAGAGATTGGTTGTTCTGTAAGCACGTAAAGCCTCAGCAACACCATTTACCGTTATTTGTTCTACAAAGATATGCCCTGCTTCGCAAATAACGGCTTTTACCTTTTTCGGGTATTTTGCGGCTGTTATAAGAGCAATAGTTCCACCGTCACTATGTCCGAAAAGAATGGCTTCTTCTATATTTAATGCATCTAGCAAATCATTCAGTATATCTGCTTCGGTTTCCATATAATTGTTGTCGCGTTCATGAGTTGGCATTGGAAAAGATTTTCCATATCCTAAACGGTCATACACCAAAATATTGCATCCCGTTTCGGCTCCCAGTTTCGACGGGAAATCCCTCCAAAGCTGTACAGATCCCAACGAATCATGTAAAAAGATAAGGGTTGGTTTATTTTTATATAAATTATTGTATTCTGTATAAAGCTTCTTACCTTTTACATCAATAATGCTTCCCTCCATTCATGTTATATTACAAAACCGGATTACCTGTATTTCTGAATTCTTCCAATAAATTGCTAAATACCTTTTCTACAGGAAGCACTTCATTAATCAACGCAGAAACCTGTCCGATTTCCAGTTCGCCTTCTTCCATATCGCCTTCAAACATTCCTTTTTTGGCCCTTGCGCGTCCCAGAGAAGCAATCAGCAAATCTTTATTTCGTCCGGTATTATAGATATCCTCCAACTCGTTGAAGAACTTATTTTTAACCATTCTCACAGGAGCAAGCTCTTTCAGGGTAAGATGTGTATCTCCTTCCTGAAGCTCGGTTATTTTTTTCTTCCAGTTTTCGTGAGCGCTGGCTTCCGTAGTTGCGGCAAAGCGGGACCCAATCTGTACTCCGTCTGCTCCGAGGATCATTGCGGCTTTCATTTGTGAACCCAAAGCGATACCTCCGGCTGCGATTAAAGGTTTTGAAATATGTTTTCTTACGTTGGGAATAAGGCAAAATGTAGTGGTTTCATCCCTTCCGTTATGACCTCCGGCTTCAAAGCCTTCAGAAACTACCGCATCAACGCCTGCTTCTTCACATTTAATGGCAAATTTTGTGGAGGAAACTACGTGAGCTACTTTTAAGCCTTCTTTCTGTAAAGTTTCGGTGTATGTTTTAGGATTTCCGGCTGATGTGAAAATAATCTTTACGCCTTCTTCCAGAATAATCTGAATCACTTCATTAAGATTCGGATAAAGCATCGGAACGTTCACCCCAAAAGGTTTATCTGTTGCCTGCTTACATTTTCTGATATTTTCACGCAATATATCAGGATACATGCTTCCTGCACCGATAAGGCCCAGTCCGCCACAATTGGATACCGCCGAAGCGAGTCTCCATCCGGAATGCCAGATCATTCCAGCCTGAATGATCGGATACTGAATATTAAAAAGTTGTGTAATTCTGTTTTGATCCTGCTGCATATCGTGAAGTTTTTTTGCGGAATTAAAATCTATGAAATTGCTCATGCTGTAAAAATAATAAAAACCATGATGTATCTTGGGTTTCGGCATAAAAAAACCTCCAGAAAATTCTGAAGGTGATGTATTATTTTTTAACGGCGTCTTTATTCCAGTTTCCTTTGAAAGCGCAGTCGTCGTAACGTCCGTCTATGGAGATAAATGTTGTCGGGAGCTTTGAGTTAACAAACTTTTCGACCATTTCGTTTCTTCTCTTGTTGAGGGCCATTTGTTTAATCCTATCATAATCTGTTTCCAGGGTTATCTGGTGCGAAGGAATTACATCTTCAATTTTGATGATCTTCACTACTTTTCTGTCTCTTTCGTCCTTATCATCAAATGCATTGGTAATATCTCCTTTGTTAAGCCCGGCCAGTTCATAACTGATTGTTCCCGGAACCGATTCCCTTTCTATTTTACTGGAGCCATCCGCACCCGGAATTATCCCGGCATTGAATTTAGTTCTTTTATCGTCCGAAAACTTGAAAGCGGCGTCTTTAAAAGTGATTTTACCACCTGTAATCAATCCTCTGATGCTGTCTAATTTTGCTTTTGCGGTTTTAACTTCTTCATCCGTTGGCGTTGCCATTAAAAGAATATGTCTTGCATCATAGATCTTTCCTGATTTTCTCACCAGCTGTATGATGTGATATCCGAATTCGGATTCTACCGGATCTGAGATTTCCCCTTCCTGAAGGTTCAGCGCAGCTGCTTCAAAAGGTTTTACCATCTGGCCTTTGGAAATATTTTTCATCAGTCCGCCGTTTGAAGCAGATCCCGGGTCTTCAGAATAAATTCTTGCCTGGCTTTCAAAAGTTTCTCCTCCTTCAATATCTTTTTTAATTTTTTTCAGCCTGTTGATAAGATCTTCCTTGTGAGCTTCGGTAAGTTTAGGATACATCATTATCTGAGATAAAGAAACTTCATCTTTCACTTCCGGAAGCTGGGTCTTATACATATTGTAGAAATCCGTTACTTCATTGGGAGTAACGTCTGCTTTTTCTGTGATTCGCTGGTATTTTGCCTGTGCATAATATTGATCGGTATCGATTTTCTCGATCGCATTTTTCATTTCGTACCCGTTTCTGAATTTGTATGCAGTAAGCATTGTCTTTTCATCCGGAAACTGTGAGAGCAACTGCTGGTATTTTGCATTGGCCTGCTCTTTAATTGCTGCAGAACGGTTTTCGATCAGGGTATCTTTTCTTGCTTCATACACAAGAAGCTTATTGTTGAGAAGATTTTCCAGAAACTCACACTTATCAATATTGTTTGTTCCCTGCTGCTTTGCATAGTTCATCTGCTCATTTACATCCGACTCCAACACAATTTCATCTCCGATTACAGCAGCAATACCATCCACTAAATCTCCTTGTTTCAGCTGAGCATTCAGCGAATTAACACCAAACAGGATGATGAAAATTCCAAAAAGAAAAGTGATCTTACGTTTATTTATCATTTTACTATTTTAAACAAGTTGCAAATTTAGAATTCTTAATGAATTACACTACATTTTTTATTATAAATATTTCTTAAAAAAGACGTATTTATTGTAGTTCTATATCAAAAGTTGTCAATTCCTTAAACTGTCTTAATCTTTTGAACATATCGGCTTCGTTTACCTCTTCAATTCTTTCGGTTCCGAATTTTTCAACGGTGAAAGATGCCATTGCAGAACCTACGATCAGTGCAGATTTCATGGTCTCAAAATCAGTTTTCTCTTTTTTAGCGAGATAGGCTGCAAAACCTCCTGCGAAAGTATCTCCCGCTCCGGTAGGATCAAAAACTTCTTCCAAAGGCAGCGCCGGTATAGCAAACACTTTATTGTCGTGGAAAAGCAAAGCACCATGTTCTCCTTTTTTGATGATGACATATTTAGGTCCCATTGCATGGATTTTTTTGGCTGCTTTAACCAAAGAATATTCTCCTGAAAGCTGTCTCGCCTCTTCGTCGTTAATGGTGATAACATCCGTTTTGGCAATCATTTCCATTAAAATATCCCATGCGGTATTCATCCAGAAATTCATGGTATCAAGGATAACCAGTTTCGGACGGTTGTGCATTTTTTCCAACACGGAAAGCTGCACGCCGGGATGAAGGTTTCCTAATAATAAAATTTCCGCATCCTGCATAGAATCAGGGATTTTAGGATCAAAATTTTCCAAAACATTCACTTCTGTTGCCAGTGTATCTCTTGTATTAAGATCATTGTGGTATTTTCCGGACCAGAAGAATGTTTTGCCTTCCTTTACGATCTCAATCCCTTCGATGTTGATATTCCTGTCTGTAAACATATCAAGGTGTTCCTGAGAAAAATCTCCTCCTACAACGGAAACAATTCCTGATTGTACTCCAAGAATAGATGAAGTGATCCCGATATATGTTGCTGCACCTCCCAAAATTTTATCTGTTTTACCAAATGGTGTTTCAATTGCATCGAATGCAACACTTCCTACAACTAAAAGTTTCATATTTTTTTCAAAGTATATTTAAGAGTATTAATTTTTCCATTCAAATGTGTCCAGCAGGTGCTTCATATCTTTTTTGATATAGTCTACTGCAGGTGCCAGAGAATCCGGCTTTGGTCTTGTGTTGAAATATAGATAGGCCGTTACAAAATGCTTTGTACTGTCTGTAACGTAAAACTGAAGGTTTGAAGCACTTTGCCCTTTAAGCTCATAGAAATTCCCGTACACTTTTTTATTGGGATATTCGAATGACTTGGTATCAATGGCACTTGCTTTTATCGTATGTTCATACACCATTTTTTCGGCTTCCTGGATGTGTGCGGCAAAATCATTTTTAATCGGATAATACGTCACGAAAATTTTAGCTTTCATTTTCGGGTAATTCAGATAGTACCAGCAAGGCCTTTTGGCATTGGTAATTGTTGCAAAATCGGAATATTCAAAAGTATAGGCGCAGTTGTTTTCAAACTTCTGATATTTTGGTGCAGGATATTCCAGGCGAAGCTCACCGTAAGGTTTCGGAACAGGATCTTGGGAACAGGACACCAATACCAGTGCAATAAAAATAAATAAGGCGTTTTTAAACATTTTGCAAAAGTACAAATTAGATTTCAGATTTCAGGAGACAAATTTCAGCATTTCAATCTGTAAGAGTAATTTTACAATTGATTTTTTGAATACTTTACAGTTGTTTAAAAGTTCAATTTTAAATATTTAATCATAAAATTTATAACAGATCACAAACAAAAACTAACTTTAGAAAGTCCGCTCTGTTATATTTAAATTCATCTTAAAATTTCATGAAATCTTTTACCACTCCATTGTTCTGGGTATGCTGCAACAACTCTGCTTCGATGAATGATTTTATTGTTTCTTCGGAACCGTTATTGGGAAATAAAAGGTGAACATTGGCTCCTGCATCAAGGGTGAAAAATAGAGGCAGCCCGTTTTCTTTTCTGAACTCCCATATTTTGTTGATGACTTCCAGCGTTCCTGTTTTCATGAGGATAAACGCCGGATCGCTCATCATCATCATCGCATGGAGCGTTAATGCTTCATGTTCCACGAGCTTTATAAACTGCTGAATGTCTCCATTGGCCAGGATTTCTTTCATCGGACCAAAATTTTCCCTTGCTTCCTGAAATCTTCTGTCGGCGTAAGGATTGGTATTCATTAAACCATGCCCTACCGTTGAAGAAACACTTTTCTGACCTTCATGAATCAGCAAAACCCAGTCGTTAAAATCTTTAAAAATTTCATGGATTTCTTCGTCAGGATATTGAACTGCAAATAGATCCGAGCTTTCTTTTACCTGACATTCTCCCCATACAACCAGTCCGTTATACAAACTTCTGCAAGCACTTCCGCTTCCCAGTCTTGCCAAAAAAGACGCTTTTCTCAATGATTCTTCTTCCAAAGTTTTTCCTGAAAAAATTCCATCCAGTTGCATCAGGCATTTGGCAATGGCACCGAAACCGGAAGCCGAACTTGCTATTCCTGAGCTGTGCGGAAACGTGTTTTCAGTTCTGATCACATATTTACCCTTCAAAATCCACGGAAGATATTGTTCTATATTGCTGAAATATTTCTCAATCTTAGCGGCAAATTGTGTTTCTTCATTGCCTGCTAAAAATGTCTGAACGGAAAACGGCTCATTTGCCAGAAATTCTACAGTCGTATTGGTTTTACAATGATTCAATGTGTAGCTGATACTCGGATTTGCAGGTATCTGATTATCGTATTTTCCCCAATATTTAATGAGTGCAATATTGGAAGGGCAGCTTTCTGAAACCGTCTGATTCTGTATCGTAAATTCTTTTTTTCCTAAAAATTCCTGTGTTGTCATAATTCTGTTTTTTCAATCAGCTTGATTATCTATCTCTTTTAGTACATCTGATCAATAATTTCTGCATATTTTTTAAGAACCACATTTCTCTTCACTTTCAGAGTTGGGGTAATTTCTCCGGTGCTGATTTCAAATTCTGCCGGCATCAAAGTGAATTTCTTCACTTTTTCAAAGTCGGATAAATGTTCCTGAAGTTCTTTAATTTTATCCTTGTAAAAATCGTTTACATTTTTGTTTTTCACCATTTCTTCCCAGCTCGTAAACGGAATATTATTTTTGGCAAGATACTCTTTCAGAAACTCAAAATTAGGAACAATGAGTGCTGAAGCAAACTGCCTTCCTTCTGCGATCATGACAATCTGCTGGATAAAATTATTATTGGTGAGAAGATTCTCAATCTGCTGTGGGGCAATATATTTTCCGTTTGACGTTTTCATAAGGTCTTTCAGACGGTCGGTAATGATTAGATTCCCTTTTTCATCAATCTTTCCCGCATCACCGGTTTTAAACCAGCCGTCTTCCGTGAATACTTTCCGGGTTTCTTCCGGATTGTTGTAATAGCCTTTCATGATTCCGTTTCCCCTGGCTTGGATTTCATCCTGATCTCCGATACGGATTTCTACGCCCGGAAGCGGTTTTCCACTGGTTCCGTGTTCAAAATGGGTGAAAGGAAAAAGGGTAAGCGTTGCCGTAGTTTCCGTCAGTCCGTATCCTACCGTAACGTGAATTCCTACCGATTCAAAAAAACGGGTTACTTCCGGAGATAAGGAAGCTCCGCCACAAGGCAGAAACCAGAGCCTTCCTCCCATTTTGTTTTTAATTTTACTAAAGACCAGCGTCTCAGCAAGGGTTTGTTTTAGTTGCAAACCGAAAGGAATCGGTTCTTCGTTCCTTCTTAATTCTGCGGTTTCCCATCCTGTTTTTACGGCCCAATCGAAGATTTTTTTCTTTAATGATGAACCTTCTTCTGCTTTTTCCAGCACGCCTGCGTAGATTTTCTGGAAAAACCTCGGAACAGCACACATCATCGTAGGTCTCACCTCTTCCAGCGTATTCGCAATATTTTTAGGATCTTCAAGAAAATATACTCTTGCGCCTCCATACAGACAAAGCAAACTCCAGCTGCGTTCGAAAACATGGCTTAAAGGTAAAAACGCGAGAGAAAGCTCTTCTTCGAAATTTTTAAACCTAAAAAATTCAAAATGGGCATCAAAAGCTTTGATGAAATTCCCGTGGGTAAGCATTACGCCTTTCGGTGTACCGGTGGTTCCGGAAGTATAGATAAGGGTTGCTACATCGTCATTTTCCTTTGGACAGAATTCTGCTTCTGCGGCTGATTTTGCAATGAAATCTTCCAGATAGAAGCTGCTGAATTCTTTTTTGATCCATACTGCTTTTTTAGAAACAATGATGGTTTCGAGGCTGCATTCATTCTTCTGTAAAATTTCAAGGCAGGCATCATATTGTGCCTGGTCTCCTACCAAAATGATTTTAGCCCCGGAATCTTTAATGATGTATTCTGCCTGCTCTGAATTATTGGTTGAATAGATCGGAACAGTGACTGCACCTAAAGACATTGCCGCAAGATCAAAGATCATCCATTCCGAAGAATTATCCGAATAGAGGGAAACTTTATCATTCTCTTTTATTCCCGCTTCTTTCAGGGCATTGGCTGTTTTAAAAATAATTTCCGAGAATTTCTTCCAGCTCAGCTCTTTCCATCCTTCTTTCTTTTTTTTAAACCCGATGGCGGATTTTAAAGGATGTTTTTCTATATTTTTTTGAATGATTGCCTCCGCAAGATTCATTGTTTAGCCTTTTTATCGTTAATATAATTTTTGAGGTGGAAGTCTATGGTTTCTTCCAGAGGAATAAATGTATAATTCAACCTTTCCTTTACTTTTTTATTGGATATGGTTTTCATTCGGGAAATCGCTTCCACATTTGATTTTGTTACCATTTTAAGCTTTGGGATGAGCCATCCGAAAAGTGTATTCGCCAGAACTCCCATATTAAGCTGGAATTTTGAAAGGACTTTTGCTTCCTTCAGTCCTAATTCTTTTCTAACGTGTTTTGCCAGCTCTGCATATTTTTTATTTTCAGAAATAATGATAAACCGTTCTCCGAAAATATTTCGTTCCATGAGCTGAACTGATATTTCAGCGACATCTCTTACGTCTGCATAGCTGGTTCCGCCCGAAAAAGTAAAGCTGTTTTTTTCAAGTGTAGGAAATATATCGCCACTGCTGTTTCCCCAGTTTCCGCTTCCGATGATCATTCCGGGGTTTACGATGACCACATTTAATCCTTCGGCAGAAGCTCTCCAGGCTTCCATTTCGGCAAGATGCTTTGAAATCGCATAAGCAGAATGATCTTCTTTGGGATTAAAATCCGAATCTTCGTCGAGGTCGCCGTTTTCATTATCAAGATCAAGGACAGCAATGGAGCTTACAAAGAGAAATTTCTTTACTTCCGAACCTTCACAGGCGTACAAAAGGTTTTGGGTTCCTTTTACATTGGTATGGTACATTTCCTTCTCATCATCCGGGTTGAAACCAACTTTAGCTGCACAGTGATAGACTTCATCAACGCCATTCAGTGCATCCTGGATCGACTGAATATCATCAAAATCGACGTTTACCCATTCTATTTTATTGAAAAAACCGTCGGGATTTTCCGTATAAAATGAATAGGAATGCTTCACATCGTCTAAATTGCTTGCCGCTCTTTTCGCAGCCCGAACGTTTTTCCCTTTTTTAAGAAGTTCCAAAACGATTACCCGGCCTAGAATTCCGGTAGCGCCCGTTACAAAAACCATCCGTTATTTTTACTTGGTTGACTAATTTATGAGATTTTCCTCTGTATTTGCAAATTTGCGATTTTTAAAGGAGAATTCAATTTTTAATTCATGATAAATTATAATTAGTTGAAACGCTGTATAAAAAAAGATTATCTGAAATCATGAATCAAAAAAAAACGGGCAGAACCCGTTCTTTATCAAATATTAAAAAATCATGCAGTTTGTTATGCCAGAACTTCATTGCTCCTTCTCGGCGCTTTATCACACAAAATATCGGCAATGCTTTTTGAAATCAGGTTTCCTTCTGTGAGGTTATCGAGCCAGAAAAATTCTCCTGCGGCATTGATTTCGATAAAGTAATATTCGTCTTCGGGAGAAGCGATAATATCAATGGCTCCATAATCCACATGATACACATCAAGAAGCTCCAGCAGTTTTGCTTCGATATCGGAAGGAAGCTCCGTAGGAATCCATTTATCGATGAGATTGACACCGTCTTTCCTCCAGTCGACTTTTGCAGCATCCGACTGCTGGGAATCGATTTCAAAAGCGAAAATTTCTCTTCCTACTACCGTTACGCGAAGCTCTTTTTTCTTTTCGATTTTTTTCTGAAACTGCATCGGGCAATATAAAAGCGTATCAAGCTCTTCCAGCTTATCTTCATTGACAACGTTGGTGAAAACCACACTTTCTACTCCATCTTCATAAATGGCAAAGCCGGTCTGCATTTTGGCTACTACATTCTGATGTTTTATGATGAATTGTTTTGCTTCTTCGGGGTTATTGGTAACACAGGTTTCCGGGATTTTTAACCCTATTTTATCTGCAATTTTAAGTTGTTCTTCTTTGCTGTCGAGCCTTCTGTAAATACTTGGTTTTCCTAAAGAGTACACATCAACCGATTCTAAGAATCCGAACAGGGTGTTTCTGATTTCGCCCATTGCGGCTCCGTAGAATTTTTCGTCGATTTCTTCTCTTAATCCTTGTCCGATGTTGTAAGCACGTCTGTACCAAACTGCTGAAATGTCATCAAGCCGATGTCTTTTTTCAGGAGTTTCAAGAATGGTTGTCCATTTTCCATCCTGAAATGTGGTACTTAATTTATTGGTTAAAGGATATTCATCTACATTAAAGCGGATTACTTCGCATTCGTTCTTATTGATATATTCGGTTACTTTTTCGATGGAAAAATTGTCTCCGGTGTGGGTAATTATTAAAATTTTATTCATTGGTTTTCATTCTTTTTATAAGGTTATCGGCAATTCTCTGTGCAATCGGGAAATCCAGATCTTTCTGCAGCATTCCCCATTCTCCCTGCGGATTGACTTCAAGGAAATAATATTTTCCATCTTTTCCACGGATCATGTCTATGGCTCCCATGTATAATCCCATTTCTTTCATCATAGCAGTGAGCCCTTCTTTTATACTTTCAGGAAGATCATATTCTGACCAGAGGTAGTTTCCTTTTGTAATCCTCCAGTCGGCATTTTCGCTGTTGTTGATTTTTCCTGTAAAAAATTCTCCGTCGAGGTAAACAATTCTCAGTTCATACTCTTTTTCAACGTAAGGCTGGAAAATCATCGGGCAATATTCGATATCAGCGATGTTTTCAAGTGAATCTTCATCAATAATATTGGTGGAGAGAAAATTTTCTCCGCCCATGGATTTTGAAATAACCCCGTGCAGCTTGGCAACCATTTTTCCGTTGCAATACGTATGAAAGAATGCAGTGATTTTTTCGGCATCATTTGAAAAAAGGGTTTCAGGTACAACGAGTCCGTTTTTTTCAGCAATGCTGAGCTGGAGTATTTTATTACCGTCTATTTTGTTTTCAGCTTCGAAAGGATTAATCCAGGGAAGATGTTCCAGTGCTGTAAAAAGATTATAACGCAGGGTAGCATATTCTTTAAGGAAAATCTTCATGTATTCTTCATCCAGTTCTTCGGGAATGTCGATTCTCCATGATTTTCTGTGCCATACAGCTGTAATATCTTCCGATTTCAATGAATTTCCGGATTCGTCGGTGAGCTCAAAAAAGTTCTGGCTGATGCTTATTTTCTGAGCATGGCTAAGTTTATCAGAATTCAGCCTGAAATACGGAATATTTTTCGAGATAAGGTATTCAAAAAAGAGATCGATATTGTAAAAATCCCCGGAATGTGTAATGCAAAGAATCATTTGCCGATTTTTATTAAAAAAGGAAACTTAGATTGTAAGTTTCCTTTGATATGATTTTGTTAATGTATTTTGTATCAACAATTCCATTTACACAGTAGGAGCATCATCGTCACCGTCTGATGGATATTTCATGGTATGAGCCATATCATAGATTGGCTTTGTTACGGTATCTGCAGTTTTTGATGTTGTAATAGGGCCGTCCTGCGTGGCAATGGTAATATCGCCACCGCCTTTTATTTTTTCAGGATCCTGAAGTTGCTTTTCAAGAAATGATGCGAAAAAAGGCTTCTTTTTTAAATTTTTATTTTTCATAATAATTAATTTAGAGTTTTTTCCGGATTGTTTTAAATTAAAGTGGCATCTTCATCGCCATCTGACGGATATTTCATGGTCTGAGCCAAATCATAGATAGGCTTGGTTACAATATCCCCGGTTTTTGATGTTTCGACATTGTCTAATCTTATGTCGGTAATTTCACCTCCTCCTTTTATTTTATCAGGATCCTGAAGTTGTTTTTCCAGGAATGATGCAAAAAAAGGTTTCTTTTTTGAGTTCTTGTTTTTCATAATAATTAATTTAGAGTTTTAATTTTCGGTTGTTAGTTTTAAAGTAGGTTTCCGCCTTCATCACTGTCTGAAGGATATTTCATGGTAACATGATCGCCACCGGGTTTAGTAATGCTATCCATAGTTGTTGAAGTACCGCTGTCTGTTAATACACCTGTTGTATTATCAAGTAGTGCAGAAGTAACAGTACCTCCTTTTACTGTTTCCGGGTCCTGAATTTGCTTTTCTAAAAATGAAGCAAAGAACGGTTTCTTTTTTGAATTCTTATTTTTCATGATAATTAATTTAGAGTTTTTATTTTAGGTTGTTAATTCTAAAGTAATGTTCCATCTTCATCACTGTCTGAAGGATATTTCATGGAAACTACATCACTTCCCGGTTTTGTAATAGTATCCAACTGAACAGAGGTTACACTGTCTGTAAGAGCACCAGTTGAGTTATCTGCCAATACAGAAGTGGCAGTTCCGGAACCTCCCTTAATTGTTTCAGGATCCTGGATTTGCTTTTCTAAGAAAGAAGCAAAGAATGGTTTTTTGTTTTTTTTACCTTCCATGATATTAATATTTAATGATTTAGATTGCTCTAAAGTATTAAAAAAATATCACTCTAAGAAGAATAAAATATTTTTTAAGAAAATTTTAACAAATAACTACTAATTACGAAATTATGTTAATTAATATTCAAAAAATCTTTAACAACATTAATAAAATCAACAGGATTTTCTGCCTGAACCCAATGTCCGGCATTTTTTATGGTAATAAAATCTGCTTTCGGGAACTGCTGTTTTATCGCAAAATGATCCTGAGGAAGGATATAATTTGATTTGTCTCCGGCAATAAATAAAGTTGCACCTTCAAAAACCCCGAATTTTATGGCGTTCGATACAAATTCATTATACTTTTCAGACAAGGTTTTAAGGTTAAATCTCCAGTTCAGCCTTTTTTGATCATCCCAATACAAATTCTTTGTAAGGAACTGAATGGTAGATTTTTCAGGAATATATTGTTGGAGCACTGCTTCTACTTCATTTCTCGAAGAAACGGTATTAAAATTTACTGTTTCCAAAGCTTTAATGATTCCCTGGTGATGTGGTGGATAGGCTTTCGGCGAAATATCAACCACAATAAGGCTTTCTACTCTTTCGGGAAACTTTATCGCAAACTGCATCACCGCTTTTCCACCAAGGGAATGTCCCAGAATATGGGCTTTAGCAATATTATAATGTTCCATATATTTCAGAATATCTTCTGCCAGATCATCATGAGACATATGTTCCGAATGAAAGCTTCTTCCGTGATTGCGAAGATCAATAAGATGCACCGGAAGGAATTCTCCCATATCTTTTCCGAAAGTACCCCAGTTATCAAGCATTCCGAATAAACCGTGAAATACTAAAAGCGGCGTCCCGGAAAGGTTTTCACCGAATATTTTTGAATTTAAAATTTCCATACTTTTTGTTATTCTACCATTTTGCCAATCTCTTCAGGTACGCCTGAACCGTATTTTCCAATCCCATGTACAATGCTTCGGAAATCAAAGCGTGCCCTATGGAAACTTCCAGAAGATTAGGGACATTGTCTGCAAAATATTTAAGATTATCAAGGCTTAAATCATGGCCCGCATTCAGGCCAAGCCCAAAATCTGCAGCAACCACTGCCGTATCGTAATAAGGTTTTATGGCCAGTTCTTTATTAATGGTGTAGTCTTTCGCATACGCTTCCGTGTACAGCTCAATTCTATCTGTCCCTGTTTTTGCGGCATATTCCACCAACTCCGGTTTCGGATCTAAAAAAATTGAGGTTCGGATTCCCGCCTTCTTAAACTCTGCAATGATATCTGTAAGAAAATCAAGATGTTTTCTGGTATCCCAGCCTGCGTTTGAAGTGATGGCATCATCGGCATCAGGAACCAAGGTTACCTGCTCCGGCTTTATTTCCAAGACCATATCGATAAATGGCCTGTGCGGATTTCCTTCTATATTGAATTCTGTTGTTACGAGCGGTTTAAGGTCATAAACATCTTTTCTGGTAATATGCCTTTCATCGGGCCTTGGGTGAATGGTAATTCCCTGTCCGCCATATTCCTGAATTTTTATTGCAGCTTCCGTTACACTGGGTGTTTCACCTCCTCTGGCATTTCTTATGGTTGCAATTTTATTGATGTTTACACTAAGTTTCGTCATTTTACGGGTAAGTTTGAATTGGCTCTGACTGATATAATTTATCAAAATAATTCGGATAAATCAACACCACCAGATCCGGTTATTAACTATGCAGGTACAAAGCTATTGATAAAATCCAAATTTTAGAAATGAATAGCTTGTTTTTAGTATAAAAAACGCTGGTTACTGCTTTTAAGAATGATAAACCAATAATATTTTAAACTTTTAACTGCATTACTTCAAGATCAAATTCTTTTGAAGCAACCAACAGATGATCAAAAATATCGGACTGAATTTCCTCAAAGCGCACCCACTCCGTATCGTTGGTAAATGCATAAATTTCAAGAGGAAGACCTTGTGGCGTACTGTTCAGCTGACGCACCATAACGGGTCCTTCTTTATCAAGCTCCGGAATTTTTTCTATATATTTCTGGGCATAATACCTGAAAACACCGATATTGGTGAGCTGCCTGCCGTTGATGATTTCTTCTTTATGCGCCATATTTTCTTTTTCTTTTTTAAGCTCTAAAGATCGCTGATTAAGATAATCGGAAATCAGGTTAATACTTTTAAGGCGTTCAATATCTTCATTCTTAAGAAACTTAAATGAATTAATATTAAAGAAGATAGATTTTTTAATTCTTCTTCCGTTCGTTTCGGAAATTACCTGCAAATTCTTGATCTCCGTAGTCAACAAATCGTATGTGGGAATGGTAGAAAATGTTCTGTCGAAATTATTGATCTTTGTTGTTAATAAGTTTATTTCGGCAATATTTCCTTCAACGTTATATTTAGGAATGCTCACCCAGTCTCCTACTTTAAGGTTCTTAGAAGTTGCTACGTGAAGACCGGTTACAAATCCCAGGATTGTATCCCGGAAGACAAGAACGAGAACAGCCGTAATTGCCCCTAAGCTTCCGACAATTGTTGTTCCTTTAATGCCGAAAATAACGCAGATCCCAACTACCGAAAACAAAAAGATTCCCAAAATTTTCACCGTTTCTGAAATGGCATTCAGGGCCATGATTTTGTAAAAATCCTGTTTAATTACAAAATAGTTTCTGAAAGCCGTTAATCCTCTGTACAACATTCCGGCAAAGATCATTACGAGTCCTAAGTTGACACATCTGACAATAAATATAGTGGTTTTGACTAAAGCACCAGCAAATATAGATTCATGAATACTTCCGATGATTAAAAGTGCAATCAGATGCGCAATGGAATTGGTAATTTTAGATTCGTAAATTGAATTTATGGCCGGATATTTTTCTTTATTCCTGAAAATCCTGAACACACTGTTGATAACAATTTTAAAAACAAAATCAATTACCAGAAAGATCGCAACCAGTAAAAGAATCTTTATAAAAATATGAAATACGAATTCCAGCCCGGATGGCGCAATGCGGCTGATATACCGGTAAAGAGGCTCACTTAATGCCTGTATGAGATCCTTTGTTTCTTCTAATTGGTCATTCATTACAGCAAATTTAGGAATAAGTGTTTTTATACAGAATATCTTTCAGCAATTTCTATCCCAAAATTAGTACCAGCTGGTTTTTTTATAGAATTCTTTAAAATTTTAAATTACTAAATTTCTTTCAAACACGCATTAATAAATGAAATTTCCACAACAATAAATACAATTATCATATTTTAATAGAAAAAAAATACAATTTTATGATTTTATATTTAATAATTTTTTAAATTTGATATAAACTAAACAAAACTTATACATATGAGAAAACACTACTTATTTATTTTATTATGTGTATTCACACTTTTAGCCAACTGTTCCGGAGGCGATGATGCCCCGGTGATAACTGAAAATACGGATACAGCTGTAAAAACCGGAAAGCTTACCGGTAAAGTGATGTCACAAAACGGAGCAAAACCTGTAGGGGGCGCTTCTGTTTTTACCTTTGACGATAAGTATAAAATCTATTACACAACTTCAGATTCAGAAGGAAATTTCATTCTTGATGCTCCGGCCGGAGATCGCACCATTTACATTCAGACCGGTAACGGAACCAATTTCCGAACAGAAATTTCTGCAGTGGTAAAAGACAACGAAACAGTTGCTCTTGATGCAAGCCAGACCAAGCTCAATCAGGTGGCAAAAATTGCGTATGTGAAAGGAACGTACGATAAAATAGAAGATATCATCCAGATTTTAGGATATACCGCAACTGAAATCACGAATAATGATCTTGCCAATATAACAACAATTTCACAATACGATATTATCTTCCTCAACTGCGGATCCAGAAGCAGCACTACAAACCCTGCACTCTATACTGCGATTGATGCCAACTTAGCTATTTTTGTTGCGAACGGAGGAAGTATCTACGCTTCAGACTGGGATGTCGCTTATTTAGTGGGTGGAACCAACAACACCAACAATTGCGCATTACCGGGAGGATTTGTTCCTGATTCAAAATTATGTTCTAAAAATACCGGAAGCTCAGGCAATGTAGCGGCAACGGTAAATAATGCCGGGCTGACTTCTGCTTTAGGATTCAATACGCTGAATATTGATTATGATTTAGGCGCATGGCAAAAAATAATTAACTATGATCCTGCGTACTGGGAAGTGCTGGTTAAAGAAACTTCATCCAACGATGCGTTGATGATCAGAACCAACCATTTTGCAGCAACTGGTATTCCGGTTACGCCAATAGGAAATTCGGCTAACACAACTTTCGTTACAGTTTGCGTCACCCTTCCCGGAAACATCCAGATCAGCCTGTCTGTTCCTCAGGCGGCCGTTCCTTTCCTTGTGGCATTAGGCGCAACAGTGGGGCCTTGCTCAGGAGCTTCCAACAGCGGCTATATTTATTACACCACTTTTCACAACCATGCTTCTGGAAATATTGGTAATGCCGGCGTTATTTTACAATATGTAATTTTAAACCTGTAATAAAAACTTCACTTTAAACATGGAAGTGGCTTTTTTGAAGCCACTTTTTTTTATATCTTTTCATTAAATTAAAAAAATGGACACAGCGTTAATTGATATTCTATGCCTTATCCTTTTGTTTTTAGGAATTTTAGGAACTTTTCTGCCGGTTTTACCCGGCCTGCTGCTGAGCATCTGCGGGCTACTGATCTATAAATTCGGGACTGATTCTGATCTCAGCATGATTTATATCTGGGCATTTATCATTCTCACCATTGCTTCAGTGGTACTCAATTATGTAATTCCGGCAAAAACCAATCAGAAATATGGTGGAACACGCTGGGGAAGCATTGGTTCGGTAATTGGAACCATTGTGGGAATCTTTTTGCCTATTCCTTTGGGATTTTTAGTGGGAATGTTTGCAGGTGTTTTTATCGGAGAATTGCTTCACGACAGTAAAGATATCAATAAAGCTTTAAAATCTACAAAAGGGGCTTTCATCGGGTTTATTTACGGCACCGGATTCAGTTTTGTGGTGGGTGTGGCAATGTTTTTGGTGGTAGTATTGGATATGCTTTCCATTATTTAAAAACAAAAAAATGTTGTACAAAGCCATTATATTAAGTGCAGGACTGTTATTAATTAACTGCAAAACGCAAAAAGGAGCCCAAGTTCCGCTAAAAGACGATGTGGAAAATTCAGGAAATATTACAGAGAACAGCACCGACGGATCTGTGATTTACTTCAATGAGGGCGAAAACAGGTTTTTGGATGAATACCAGATGAATGTAACATTCAAAGGTATTTCTGAGGACAGCCGCTGCCCGAAAGACATCAACTGCATCTGGGCCGGTGTTGCCGTAGCTCAATTAGAAGTAATGGGAACCGCGACAAGACCTATGACCTTATCTCTTGCAAGCACAGAGAATAAGGAACGAAATTATCATCAATCCGCAGATTTCAATGGATATACAATCACGTTAGCCGAAGTACAGCCTTATCCCGGTTCCGTAGAAGGAACAAAAGGTCTTAAAGGAAAGTATAAAATCGGGATTACCATAAGGAAATCAGAATTGTCTACTACCACGAAATAGGCTTTTTATTTTTTGAGATGAGATATTCATTAATTTTTGAAAAAGGTTTACTTCCGAAAAATCCCCTGTGAACAGAAAACGGAGACGGATGTGCAGACTTTAAGATAAAATGTTTTGCCGGATCGATAAGTTCGGCTTTTTTTTGAGCGAAAGCGCCCCACAATACAAAGACTACATTTTGTTTTTTATCTGAAATTTCTTTGATAATAAAATCCGTAAACTTTTCCCAGCCGAGATCCTTATGAGAGTTCGGAGCATGAGCACGAACCGTTAACGTAGCATTCAGCAACAGAACTCCCTGTTTTCCCCAGTCATCCAGCTCTTTGGAAGTTCTTTCCACGCCGATATCATTTTTAAGCTCGATGAAAATATTTTTCAGGGAAGGCGGCGCAGTAACCTGCTCCGAAACGGAAAAGCAAAGACCATTTGCCTGATAATCATTATGATAAGGATCCTGCCCGATAATCACCACCTCAACCTCATCAAACGGAGTTATTTCAAGCGCCCTGAAAATCTGGCTTTTCGGAGGAAACACTTTTGTGGTTTTGTACTCCTGTTTTACTTTTTCCCAAAGATTGGTAAAGTATTCGGTATTTTTTATCGGGGCTAAAACTTCTGTCCAGGTCATTTTTTTATTTTATTGATTACAATAATCGTACGTTTTGTCTTTCGATAAGACGATATGATTAATAATACCCATCTGATAATCAAGATATACTTCCCTTGAAGCAACGATACTGCTGTTTTCTCCTCCCACTTTATTATCTATCATCTCTAAAGGTATTGATATATTTTTATTGATGATTAAAAGCGTGGCATTTCCATTGTCATTAAGTTCTGTTTCATCATATTTTATATACTCTCCTTTTATATATTTTTCGTTACAGTCGATCTGATCAATTTCAAAATCCACTACCTGTTCATGCTGCTTAAAAGGCGCTGCCTGAACAGGATATTTACAGACGATCAAATGATTTTCCGGATCATAAGTTCCTTTTTCAAGTCCGAAATATTCATCCATATCCGTTTCAGGAACATTCATATAAATTTTAAAAACCGTCTGATTGCTCATAATATTATTTGCATTGTAATAATTGAAAATCTGGAGAACTCCCCAAAGCACAATCGCTACAATAACAATACCTATTAAGAATTTTTTCATGATTAATCTGATAATAACTCAAATATAAATTAATAATTGTCAACATCAAATTAATTCAGAAGTTTAATTACCTCCTCAAACTAAAAACCAGATTTTCCGGAAAACCTTCATCCTTTCTTCCATCTTCCAGCATAAAACCATGCTTTAATAGTAATACTTTTGAACTTTTGTTGAGATTGTGTGTCATCGCAACAATTTCCTGCAAATGCAAATCGGTAAAAGCAACATGTACTACCGCAGACAAAGCTTCCGACATAATCCCTTTCCTGTGATAATCGGGTAAGAGTTCATACCCGATTTCCGCTATTGTCCGGTCTTCAGAAAAATTCCAGAGACAGATCGTACCAATAAGGTTCGGCTGATCTTTTAAAGAAATTCCCCAATAAAATGTCTGATTATTTTGAGTTCTTTCTTTAATCATCAGAATAAACTGCAGCGCATCGTAATTGTTTTTGGGAGAATTCCTTTTCACAAAACGGTTGATTATTTCATTGCTTCGGATTTTCAGAATATCTTCAGCATGATTCTCGTTGATTTGCTTTAATTGCAGTCTTTCGGTTTCCAGTTTCATAATTCAAATATAATAAACGATTACTAGATATTTACAAATCTTCAAATTAACTCATCTTCAAATTAACTCATTTTCAAAGTAAATTCACATTTTCTCACTAAATTTGCACTGTGTTTATAAATAAAGAAGATTTAAATGAATTAGAGTTTCCGCAATTGCTCGCGGAGATCTCTCCTTTTGCATACTCTCCCAAGACAAGAGAAAAAATTCTCCAGCTTCGCCCGATGGAAATTGACGAGGCCGAACTTTCCCTGAAAAAAACTTCAGAATATTTATCCAGTTTTGAAAGTTCCAATGCCATTCCTTTTGACGAGTACGAAGATATCGAAAGCGAACTTAAATTAATGCTGATTGAAAATTATCGACTCGAAAACAGCGCTTTCATCAAAATAAAAACCCTCACGGAACAGATCGGGAAACTGCAGAAGTTTTTCCCAACCATGCCGGAAACCTTCCCTACTTTAATGGAAGATGCTTCTGTTTTGGAATTCAGAAAAGAAATTATTGATAAGGTTGATAAAGTTTTTAACCGTTTCGGAGAGGTGAAAAGTGAAGCCTCGCCTATTTTAAAAGGATTGAGAACGGAAATTCAGCATGCTAAAAAAGCAATCCAGGAAAACTTTAACCGCGCTTTATTCAATTACGGACAGAGCGAATTTCTTGACGACATCCGTGAAACAATTATTGACGACCAGAGGGTGTTGGCCGTAAAATCAGGATTCAAGAAAAGAGTTCCGGGAAGAGTGCTGGGATTATCAAAAACCGGTTCCATCACTTATATCCAGCCGGATTCTGTAGTGAAGCATTATTTTAAGCTAAAAGAAAATGAAGAGGAAGAGAAAAAGGAAATTGATAAGATTTTACGACTGCTTACTGCAGAATTAGCTGAATATCAGCCACAACTTTGGAGGTATCAGAAATACATCTTTGACCTTGATTTAACGAGAGCCAAAGCAAAATTTGCCGAACTTATCAACGGTGTTTTGCCTAAAATCAACCGCCATAAAACGTTGAGATTAAGAGATGCTTTTCACCCTTTGTTGTTTTTAAGAAATAAAGCCGAAAACAAAACGATTTTTCCACAGAGCCTTACTTTTACAGAGCATAACAGAATTATTTGTATTTCCGGGCCAAATGCGGGAGGAAAATCCATCACACTGAAGACTGTAGGACTGCTTCAGCTGATGATACAGAGCGGAATTCTGGTTCCCGTTCATCCGAAATCCGAGATGTTTTTCTTTGAAAAAATAATGACGGATATTGGTGATAATCAATCGATTGAAAACCATCTTTCGACTTATTCTTCGAGATTGAGGAAAATGTCCGGGATTATTCGTGAAGCGGACGCCAATACGCTTTTGCTGATTGACGAGTTTGGTACCGGCTCCGATCCTGAATTGGGCGGTGCCTTAGCGGAGAGTTTCCTTGAATTTTTCTATGATAAGAAAAGTTTTGCGATTATCACCACACATTATACCAACATCAAATTGGTTGTGGAACAGCTTCCGAATGCCCAAAATGCAGCGATGCTCTTCAATGAAGAAACGCTGGAGCCAATGTACAAACTGGAAGTGGGACAGGCCGGAAGCTCGTTTACTTTTGAAGTTGCCGAGAAAAATAAAATTCCGAGGTTCATTATTCATTCTGCCAAGAAAAAGGTGGAGCATGATATTGTAAATCTTGACAAAACGATTGTAAAACTTCAGCAGGAAAAGTATGAGGTTGAAAAACTAAAATCTGATCTTGCGGAAAGAAAGGAATCTGTTGAAGACAAACGCGATAACCTTCAAAAGCTGAATGACCAGCTTCAGCAAAAACTGTATAATTTCCAGAAGCTGTATGAAGAAGAACACCGTAAGCTGCAGTTCGGGAATAAGATTGAAACCTTTATCGACAGCTATACGAAAGGAAAATCGAGAAAAGATGTGGTGAAAGATTTTGTGAAACTCCTGGAGCAGGAAAAATTCCGTAAGTTAGGTGCTGATAAGGATGAAAGTAAACGGCTACAGGTCGTGAAACGAAAGATTACGCAACAGCTTAAGAAGGAAGAAGTGATTGAAAAAATCGCCGAAACCAATGATAAACTGGAGGAAAAACGGCAAACAGACCGTTCCTTATGGATGAAAGTAGGACAAAGAGTTCGTATTGCCGGAAGCACAAGTGTGGGAACGATTGAAAAAATTTCCAAGAAAAAGGTGGTGGTAAATTACGGAACGTTCAAAACAATGATTGATGCGGATGAGCTGGAAAGAATTTAATGTTAAATGATGACTGTAAAAACGCTGATTACTTTTAAGGATTTTTTGATTTTTAACTTAAAAAATTCATTAATACGAATCATTGTATTTCCAATAATTGCATTGATTTTTTTTGGAATAAATTATTATAATGCAGATAATGATAATCGGGAATTTATGGAATCAGCATCGGTCTGGCTGCTCGTTTTCTTTTTGTTTATCATGATCCGCACTTATTTTAGTGTAAAAAATATCTTTTATTCCAATAAAAAAATTCAGGAAAATATTTCCTACATTTTTACGGATGAGAAAATCTGCATGGAAGGTGAAACTTTCAGCGAAGATTTTACATGGAATTCGGTTTATAAGGTTAACGAAAATAAAGAATGGTTCCTGATTTACCATAACGCACAGACCATGAATATGGTTCCTAAAAAGTATTTTACAAAGGAACAGCTTTCAGAACTTAGAGATATTATCAGAAAGAATAATGTAAAAGCAAAACTAAGGAATCATTAAGCATGTTTGCTAAAAATTAAACATTTAAAAGAATTGAAACAGCATTATTATTTACCGGAAAATATTTAATTTATATATTTGACAATCAAAAAAATTCATGATGTCCGTACATAAAACATTATATATATTCATTCTTAGTTTTCTTTCTGTGTTTTTTGTGAAAGGCCAGGATAAAGTTCCTTTCGGCGTGGTAAAGGCTGAAGAAGGATACGCCATGGTACGCGTTCATAAGGACGACTACCGTAAAATTATTGATAAAATAAGGATGAAAACCGGCGACGTTTTTATTTACGTAAAACCCGCACCTGGCGAAACAGAATGGATCTGGATCAAATATCCTGAAAAAGATGATACCGATAAACCTTTTGTGCGCTACGACAGTATTACCAAAGAAGGAATGGTAAATAAAAACCGTGTGGTATTCATTGATAAACTTCCGCCATTCACTCCTTCAAAATCTAAAAACGGAAGATCGCTTATTTTTACCGATGATACCAATCCTAAAATTCCGGGAAACCAGAGAACAAAAGTTATAATAGATGTATATCCTTCCTATGCGCATTTAAAAAAACAGGTAAAAGATGCTGACGGAAATATCATAAAAATCGATAAAGTAAAATCCTGGGGGGTCGGTAAAGAGATACCGGAAGGAATGACGGAAATAAAATCGGTACGCGTACAGCAGCCGGGAAGGGGTTCCGTTTTTGTAAGAGATGCCATTAAAAACATGTTTCAGCCCACGATGGATTTCAGTAACGTAGGTGTAACAGCCATCGATAATGACCACATTTTCCTGTACATGACCAATGGTTCCGGAGAAAACAGGTATACCACTATCTGGACTATTAAAGAAGGGAAAGTACAAAGCCAGATCATCTATAAAAACCCGGAATAATTCGCTAATATTCATTATTTTTGCTGCCGGAAGTCCAGCTTTTTGGCTTTCAGAAAATTGGTTTTGCTTAACTGCAGATTAAAAGGGAATCGTGTGAAAATCACGAACTGTCGCGCAACTGTAAGTAACTGAAGTCTTTATTAATAATCCACTGCAACTGCGGGAAGGGAATAAAGATGTTACAAGTCAGGAGACCTGCCTTTTTTCTTATGATAAAAACTTTCGCGATTTGAAGTTTATTGATCTACAGTGTCCGGAGATTTTACGCTCTGCTTTTTCTGTTGTTCCTAAATTTTCATTTCGCTTTAATTTAATAATGAAATATGACTACAGAAGAAAGAATTGAAGCCTCGGAAACCAGAATTTTCAAAGCCGTTTTCCCGAATACGACTAATCATTACGATACTCTTTTCGGAGGAACCGCCATGCAGCTGATGGATGAAGTTGCCTTTATCGCTGCCACACGATTTGCCAGAAAGCGCGTGGTAACGGTAAGCAGCGACAAGATTGATTTTAAACGGTCCATCCCTGCCGGGACAATTGTGGAATTGATTGGAAAGGTTGTACATGTTGGAAATACAAGCATGAAAGTGAATGTGGAAATCTACACCGAGCAGATGTATTCTTACGAAAGGGAAAGAGCCATCGTAGGAGATTTTACTTTTGTTGCGATTGATGAGTTTAAAAAACCGATTCAGATTTTATAAAGAGATTCCGGCGACCTTCGGTCGCCGGAACTCAATATTTTCACTGTTCTTTAAGCGGTTTCGGCGGGCTTTGCCCGCCGAAACCTTTTTTATTTCAACACCTTTTCAGTTTCCAGATTTTTAATTAATAGTAATTGAAAAGCCTCCCCTAATTCATCAGAAGCCCGGCTGATCGCATTCTCCAGCATATTTCTGATCTGCTTTTCCGTAACGCCTGCTTCCGTCCAGCTCTTTCCGGAAGTATGTGAATTCAGAATAAAAGGCATAATCCGGTCGATCGCACAGGCAAAAATAGCGTCCGGGGTCTGTTCTCCCTCGAATTCCAGCCAAAGATTAAAAAATTCGGATCGTAAAGGCTCATCCAAAATTCCGAATATCTTTTGTGCAGAAACTTTTTCCCTTTCAAATTTCCCGATCATCGCCTTTTCATCAAACAGGAAGGTATCGCCGGCTTCAATTTCTACCAGATCGTGAATGGAAAGCATTCTGACTACTCTTAACAAATCAATATCTGCCCGGTTTTTAGCATATGGAAACAGAATCTGTGCAAGAATGATAATCTGCCAGGAATGTTCCGCTGTATTCTCTCTTCTGGAATCGTCGGCATTATAATTTCTTCTTTGGACATTTTTAAGGGCATCTACTGCCAGGATAAAATCGATCTCCTTCTGGATTTTCATTATTCTACGTATATTATATTTGTATTGAATTGAAATTAGCCCCAAATATGTATATTAAAAATGACTCATTTCAGTTCTGCAAAATTAAAACTTTAAAAGTAAAGTTTTCTTAATTAGAACATTAGTATTATTTTTATATAAATATCTTTCTATGGCATTGCAATACAATTATCCACCGGAAATAACAGGAAAAAGGAAGCTCTACTCCCTCATTAACGGAGTAAAAGATCCTTTGGGTGTTATCAATGGAAATCATGCCATGATGGGAGACAGCTATCATTTAAGAACTGCCTTCACAAATAAACATTTTATTTTTTCCCGGGATAAAGAATTCATAGAATATATTTTAAAACAAAACCACAAAAACTACTTCAAATCTGAAATACAATCGGTCACTTTAGGGAAATATCTCGGTAACGGCTTACTCACCAACAACGGGAAAGACTGGCTAAAGCAGCGTAGATTGATCCAGCCCGGTTTTAGCAAAGTAAAAATCACCAATCTGGTTTCTATTATGGAAGATGAAATTGATAAAGCATTCCGGTCTTTTAATGATGAAACGGAAATTGATTTATATGAATTTTTCCATACACTGGCTTTCAATATAGTGGCTAAAACCCTCTTCAGTTCAGATATTGATGAAGAAAAAGTAAAGGAGCTTGGGAAGATAATTACCGAAATTCAGGAGATTTTTGCGAAAGAAGTAAGAATACCTTTTTATACCCAGGCTTTAAATATTCTTGGTATATCAGATAAAAATATAAGAAAAAGCAAACAGGCAAAAAATATAATTCAGACTGTTCTGGAAAAAAGAAGAAACTCCGAGCAGGAAAAAAATGACCTTCTGGATATGCTCATCCATGCCAAATATGAAGACACACAGCTTCCGATGTCTGATGAGCAGCTTGTTGACGAAATGCTTATCCTATTTATAGCCGGTCATGAAACGACAGCCAATGCGTTAACCTTTATTTTTTTTGAAATCAGTAAGAATACGGATGCAGAAAAAAAATTAAAAGAAGAGATTGCAGCAGAAGGCGAACATGTTTTTAATCCCGAAAGCTTAATGAAAAAATCTTTCACAATCAATGTCATTAAAGAAGCAATGCGGCTGCATTCCCCGGCCTGGGCTATTGACAGGCAGGCTTTGGAGGATGATAGCTTTAAAGAATATTCTTGGAAGAAAGGTACTTTAATTATCCTTTATATTGCAGGACTTCACAGAAATCCAAAATACTGGAAAGACCCCAACGCTTTTATACCGGAACGTTTTGACAGTGAAAATGCAAAGAATTTTGCCTACTACCCTTTCGGAGCCGGGCCCCGCCTTTGCATCGGCGAACATTTTGCCATGATGGAAATGGCCCTTATTGTTCGTAAATTCTATAATAACTATAGCTTCATTTCTTCCCAGAATGAACTACAAAATATAATCGCCAAAACTAACTGTCCCAAAAAACAAAACTGAATGTCAAAAAAATATAATTTTAAACCCCATTTAAACAAGAGTTAAATGGGGTTTAAAATTCACTAAAATTCTACAATAGACTTCAGTCCGTGTTTTTTATCAATTAAATTCAAAATCCAGGTTAAAACCTTACCAATACTGCTCAATGTACCGTCACGTTCATTTTTACCTAATGCTGATGATATAGTTTCTTCAGGATTACCAAATTTGTAACCATTGTTTTTACGCAGCGTTTTGTTCCATAGCGTACGAAACTCCCGGTTTCCAAACTTATCAATATTTACTGCTGAACTCCGGAAATAGCCTTTCGCATGATCTTTTGCTGTTGATAATACCACAAAGTAATTGATAAAGGTAAGCGGTAGTACTAAGATGTACGCAATAAAAAAAAGCAATACATCAATTAAATATCTCTTCATATGTCATTGATTTTTTCTTCAAACAATTGAGCGTAAAGGCTCATGAATTTGCCAAAGATATCGACTAAATGCACCGATTTAGACTTAATCAAAAATCTTACATATTGTATTGAAGAAGTCTTAATAGTCTCTATCTTTTCACTTATCACATTATCCTCATCATCTTTCTCAATCACAGTTTGCGTAATAAGGTGACCATCTGCGCCCATAATCTCTTCGACATTGCCCTGATGAATTTCCCAATTTGGCATTATCAGGCGTTTATGAATTTTGTTGCCTTCTTTAAGTATTAAATATTGTCTTACATTAACGTAGATTCGCTCTTCCTCACCTTCCATGTCAGGAGTATTAAAACCTGTAACAACCAGTTTTCTTGCAAATTGCGGGTAAATTGGATGATCGGGTAATGATATTTCATACCAAGTTTTGCCAGTACTTTTTATCAGGTCTAAAATCGCTTGATTCTCAGGGCTGATTTTGATTTCTGTTTTCATTTTAAAATAAATAAAGTGTTTCTATGTTTCCTGAAATTTTGCTGTCGTAAGCGTGGTTTTGAAGCTGAGCTACTAATCTCAAAGCATCTGTTGAACCTGTAGCATTCAATGTTGTAACCACATTAGCAGTGGTATTTATAAATAAAATGGTATAAGCATTTTGAATCCTTTGAATGATAATCTTATTAGTTAACTGTTGTGTTTGCATTCCAAACCCAGCATTAGAACTGTAAACAGTTGCATATGTAGAATTAACATAAAAATCAGTGAATGGATATCTATAGCCATTATTTGATTGCCAAGATCCGTAATTTCTTCCTCTATAAAATAAAAATGGTAAAAGCGATAGGATGTTATTGGAAGCCACTCCTGTTATTCCAAAATAAACATTCCCTCCTGTTGTATCAGAGCCACCTTGTGCTGTTGCAATTGTAATACTACATTCGAGATAAAAATTAGTATTGGCAGGTATAACACTGCTTGACAGAGCAGATACAATAAAGGTACTATCTGATGCTAATGCTTTTACATTAGCATCTACACTTAATCCAAAAGAACTGCCGCTGGCAGTATTTAACGGCGAAACAAAATCGTTGAATGTTTTTATGTTCCAAGTTGTAGATGATAGGTCTTGTGTTGATAAAGTAGAAACTACATTTATTACTACCGCTGCTCCTGTAGTCATTGTAGCAACTCCATTATTTAATCTTATCCTATATTGCCCTATGGGTAAGTCTTTAAAATTGTAGTAGAATGTTAAATCAATTCCGTTGGTATATAATTGCACTTGTGAATTGGGTATTGTCGCCACAACGTTTGTTCCGGTGCTATCTACAATTTGTACAGAGAAATTAGCAGGAGATAAACTCAGGTTTGCTCCCTTTAGTGTCAACCAATAATTTTTATCTTGCTTATCAACAACAGGCGGCGTAATAATTGCAACACTCATTGTTCCTGTAGAACCTCCACCATTCATGACTGTTTTCCACGTCGTTTTTTGAGCTTCAGTCAAACTGTTTGCTAAAGCCAAAAAATCTGCATTGTCAGAAAACATCAAAGGTCTTTTTATCCCAGTATCGTCGCTGCCAAAAAACCTCTTCGCATTATAAGTTAACTGCTGGGGTAATGTTTCCGGATTATCATTTAATACCACAGCCTGCACTCTTGCACGACCTGTCAGGTGCAGCATTTCCGATGGTGTTGTTGTACCTATACCGTATCTTGTGCCATCAAAAAATAAACTTGAACCTGTAAAATCGGCTCCGTTCCAAAAGGTAAGGTAATTTGATGCCGGATTAATTGCCCGCCATGTTACAGAACCCGAAGCAAACCGAGCCACATAGTTCCCGGCTGCTGTCGGTTTATCTATCTTTGCATCTAAAGCCGCCTGCAACCCCTGAACCATCGCAATAGTAATGTTTGTTAATCCGGTAGGGATATAATTTTCCGCAGTGGTTTTGCTACCTCCTTTATAGATATACAAAGAATAATTTCCAGAGATGTCCGCAATGGCAATGATGTCGTTTTTTTCGTACTGATAATTCGCATTATTTGCCATGAAAGATGCTAAAGACGTTTGCGTAGCTATAATGAGTTCCGTAAGTCCCAATGCTTCGATTTTATCAGCTCTTATCTTTCCACCTTGTACATAATCTGCAATCATCATCACCATATCCCGGATTTGATCTTTATTAAAAACTTCTGTTGAAAGACCATCATCCACCAAACCAACATTATTGGGAATACTTTCTACATCCAAAGCATTGCGCCATGCCTGTATATTATCATAGTTTAAATTGGATGCATCCAATTTTGCAAGCACTGTGTTATGAGCGTTTACATCGGTACTATGTGAAGCCCCGAGTTTATTATTTAAAGCATTTTCAAGTCCGGAAACTTCTGCGATGTTCAATAAAGCATCTTTGTGCCTGAATGAAGAAAATGTTTCCCGAAATTGTTCCTGTGTCGGGATGTCTCCGGTTTCAAACCAGCTGAATATCGTTGTTAAATCTGCCATATCTATTGGAAGTTTGGTTCTATGAAGTTTACTATTTTAGCCGGGTTTACTACATTTACAGGCTCTGAATTTCCGCCCGGATTAATGGTTATTGTTTTATTTCTCCACTGATTTCCGCCGCCATCAAAACCACCGCCTGAAGGAGTACCGTCATAAGGTTGGATCACTCCGAAAGAGGTGTTTAGATTCGGAAGGTTATTCTTCACGAGTGTAACGGTTTTATTACCCACTGTTGCGCCAAGGGTTGAGAAATCCACATCATTTGGATCACAGTGAATGAGCATTTTTCCTGTAGTATCGGTGCATTCTTTCCATCCGGCAGGAATTTCGCTTGCAGGTTTTCTGAATGGCAGAATTACACCGCCGTTGACAATAGGAGCTGTTTTCATTTTTAAAATGGCAATATCTGCCAAAGCTGCATCAAGATCAGACTGGTTTGCCTTTAATGCCAATGCTTCTTTTATCTGTTTTAAAGTATCAATTCTGACGAAATCTGCCCAGTTATAGACTGTGGTTGAATCTCCGAACTTTACGGTCTTTTTTTCAATGAGAATCTTTGAGACTTGATTTTTGAAAGTTTTGTAAATATCTTCCTGGTGAATGAAAACAGTTTGATATATTGTGCCGCCTTCAAAGAAAAGAACATCGCCGTTGATTACAACTATTCCCGGATTTACAAGAGTTCCGTTGATTTCACACCCTGATAAAATTGTCAAATGACCGGCAACATCTCCAATGACGTTAAAAATTGCGTACGCATTTTGTAGCTGATCCATAAGATCGGCAGTTAATGGTACCCCATCGGTTTGCATAAATTTGAAATTCAGTCTCATATAATTTCTAATCTGTAGTTTTTAGATTGCAGCATATAATATTCTATTTCTGCACGTAGTTGTAATTCATTCAATCCTGCCGGAACCTTAACGATGAAATCAAATTCCGAAATCAGTTCGGCTTCTGTATAGAGATAAATAGGAAAACTGTCAATGTAAAGCCATTGCGTTTTTGATCGCCATTGATCGTCCTCAGCTTCGGTGTATAAAAATGTTCCTTCAAACAATACCGCCTTTACAATTTCAATTCTTCGTTCTAACGGATCAAAGAGATCATTAAGCCTTTTTTGCATCGAAAACTTTTGGCAGGTTGTGTTGATTCGGATTAAGTTTTGCTTTCTGGATTTCAAAAATTCGATATAAAGCGTTTCAAGCGGTATAATCAAAACGCAAACGAAAGCGATCCAAAAAGAATTTCGGAAGAAAGTCGGCATCCATTCAATGGCGAGCTTTTTAAAATTAATATTAAAAACATTGTCCATTATACGATGTATTGTAAGCCTGTAAAATCTTCTATTTTAAAACGTCCGGAAACCGGAATCACCGCCATATTAATGGGCTGGTATATTCCGTAACCGTTCTGTGCCGGATCAATCCATTTTGATTGAATTTGCAAAGTCTGCAAATCTATAACCCCGTCAACATCAAGTATTGCTGTTTCCAGCTTTTGCACACTCAATTCACCGTTAAACGGCAGGTTTTTGAGAAAGTTTTCTATTGCCTGCTGTACTGGATATTTTGCCGTTAAAATATTCATGCCATCTGCTTTCAAAACCATCGGATCATATTTTATTTTAAAGGAGAAATTGAGGATATCCGGAAGGTAATTGATAATCGTTACATGATCTCCGGCAGGTGCAATTTCCTCTATGTATTTTGAAAAGGCTTCCATTTGATCTGTGGTGAAAACTCCGTCCAAATCGGCAGGAGCTATTTTCATCACTATTTTTGATCGGCTATTTTCGATAACCCGGTTACAGGCTGCATATTTTACAATTTTTGAAGCTTCAATCTGCTCATCAGTCGCAATCACGTCAACGCCGTTATCTTCATAAGTCGATTTAAACTTATCGGTTTCCGGTTGCAGATCAAAACCATATTGAAAGCGCAAAGCTTCGTTTCTGTAACGTCTTAAATTGAAAACTTTTTGTGAAGCAATCAAGTCTCTTATTTCTTGTAAATGCAGGTTTGCCGCTAACTGGAAATTATAGATAACAAATGAAACCACTTGAAGCAGCAATCTCCAGATGCTTACTTTTGACGTACTGTTTAATTCTGATAATTCTGCCTTGCTGGCTTTTTCTGCAAGCATTTCAGCGAATATTTCTTCAAATGTTTTGTTCATTTTAATAAATTTTGAATGTTTGCCCAACTTTAAACCAGCCAATGCCAAGACGTTCTGTAAACTCATTCTCCTGGTAAGCCGTTGCGGGCTGTAACGCCTTTGAACTGTAGTAATTTGCAATATCAGTGGTGATTTCTATCGTTTCAGGAATAAAAATCTTACTTCCTGGAAGCAGTGAATCTGAAATCGCCAAGTCGTTGGCAGCTGCAAGACTGAAAGCATTAAAAACGCTTCCGGTGTGCTGGATGGCGATATCCAATAATGACTGGTTATGCAGAACTGTTATTGTCATTAGTTTACCTTACCGTTTAATTGTTTGTATTTTTTCAGTTCGTTGGTTAGATTCTCCACTTTTTCCTCCAGTTCTGTGATGATTTTCTTTGCATCGTTAAACTCCCGGATTGCATTTTCCAGTCTTTTGCCTAAATCGTCTGCAAGATTTTTGTAAAAATCAAGCAGTTTTTCGGCATTCTCAATTTGTGAAGCTTCAGTTTCAGCTTTCAATTTTTTTCGTCCGAAAAACCATCCGCCAAAGCCTGTAATTAAGGTTGTTATCAATAGCGTTAAAGGCTCTTTTAATATTTCTATCATGATATGTTAATTATCGTTACGGCTCCATTTGGTGCAGTTGCTGTGATGGTCATGTTTTTTATCTCGAAAATCACTGCTTGTGCAAGTTTTTCAGCAAATTTTTCCTTTGACGACTGTGGATCGTTCTCTTCGATTCCACATTCATCCATTACTGCAATGATCTTATTTTTCAAACGAGTTTCAGAAGTTGCCATTTAATCAGTTTTTAAAAAGTCTTTAAATCTATTTTCAATCGCCAAAAATTGCGGCTTATTCACTAACGAAATTGTACTTCCGGTGTTTGTGGTAAACTTCATATTTTGTATCTCCTTCAGCAAGTCGCTCATCAGTTTTGCAAGGGTTTCATTTTGTTTTTTCAACAAGAACCCGTCATTATCAATTTGCAGACGTGTATTTTCAATTTGTAAATCAAAATCTTCTATCTCACTGAAAAACTCTACATATAGTCTCGTAATGCTTTCATTGATGGGTGAAACCAAAACATAACTGTCAACTTTCGGGAAGAGAAAAAAACGTTTTCCGTTATCTTCTACCGTTGCCGAAAGTGCTACATCAGTAAACTCCAGATTTCCGTCATTTACTACGCAGGTACCTTCGGTTTTATCAACAGAAACTACCTGAGCCGGAAATGTAGAAACCCCACGATTTCCAAGCATTTTAAGTCCTTCCTGTAGTTTTTTATCAATACTCATAGTTTATTGCTTATCGTTACATCTCTTCGGGCTCCGTCTGTTCCGAAAGTGGTCACTACTTTTTTTATGAAATATTTCCCCTCTCGGTTTTTATGCTTTTTATCCTGAATTACTGCTGCCATTCCACGGGTCGCATAAGGAATAAGAAACGATTTTACAGAACCTTCAAAACCGTCATACTTTGCAGACTTCAAAGCTGCTTCCGCCATTTTTCGCAGTTCCTTTTCGTTAAACACATCTTTAATCTCCATAGAACGCACTTCGCCATCATCATCGCCAATCTCCACTTTGATCTGTTTATTTTTTTTGTCCCGGCAGCTGTATTTTACTTTTATTCGTTTTTGCTCAGCAGACTTATATTCCAGATTGTTTTCTACAATATTATAGTTCAGGTCATAGATAACATTTTGAAGTACATTATTCAGCTGCTGTAATCCAGCATACAGTTTACCTTCATCATCGAGATAAATACTCAATCCATATTCTTCTTTCAGCTTTTGCAAAACCTGTGTTCCGTTGGCATTTTGAATGATAAATTTGTCAATCTCAAACCCAGGGATCTTATCCGACAATTTAAGCTCTGTTCCGGAAACAACTTCCTGCAAGATGGTTTTCAGCTCCGTTTTTTTATTAAAAGCTTTATTGATGTTTTTTCTGCGCAAAAGCCACATCGAATCTTCACATTTGATCTCCAAAGGAATTTTGCTACCGATGCTGTTCACAAAGCCTGTAAACTCAACGCCTTCATATTTGCCTTCATAAGCGAGCTTTATCACTACTTTATCACCAACTTTCACCGCATCTTCAGTATATTTTTCTTCACCGTTTTGCTTAACTTTAAATTTCGCAGGCATTGTGATGACGGCGGTATCTACCAAATCCTCTACACTTTTTGTAATTTCTACATTCGTAATAGAGCGGAAGGTATAATCACCAATTTTAATTTCAGATTTTAAAATAAACATCAGCTTTGTATTAATCTGTTTTTTTCCGTCATATCAGCAAAAAAATCGTTATCACTTACCGCAGTAATCGTATATTTCTGTAAACCCTGCTCACCCGCCATCTCTTCCCAGTTTATAGACTTCAGAACCACACTTCGGATTTCAAAAAGTTCTAAAAACGGATTCGTAACGACTTCCAGTCGGTCATTGATCAAAAACATGCTTTGTATCATTTCTACCTGATCAGACGGGAAAACATCCCTTTCGTCCGGATCATCATTTACACACACACCACGGATGGTAATCTGATAATCTTCTGTACAGATATACTCTTTTACGGTGCCTATTCTCTCTGTGCCTACTGTAGCTGTTTCCACAATGGTTTTTTGCAAACTCATTGAAATGAGAGGTTCGTTTGGCAGATCAAAGGTTTCTCCTTTGTAGGAAAAAGAAATCTGCTGAAAGTAACGACCACCCAAAAGCAAATCTCTGGCAACATTTTTTAGTGATGGTAAAACAAATTTTGTTTTGTTCTTTCCCCACCAGCTTGGAAATGCAGGCCCCACATAATCCAAATGTGCTTTGGCTACTAATTCTTTGAAAGTAAATTCCATTATCCTGTTTGCATTTGGTTGACAGAGTTTACGGCTCTTAATAAAAGCTCCTGTATTTTAGCTTCGATTTCTGCACCGCCTTCTTTTAAATTAGTGGTGTGTACCTCAATTTTTTCGTTGAGTTTACCAATATTGATGGTGATATGCGTTTGTTTGCTACCTCCCGAAACAATGCCGTCCTTATCTTTCTTCTTTTCATCTTTATTTTTGTCAGCTCCTGGAGCGGTAATACCTTTGTTTTTGCCAATGCCATTTAAGTAATCTTTAGGATCACCCTGTTTAGGACGTTCAATTCCTTTGAAAGAATTTTTTATCTCATTAGATCGGTCTGAAAATAATCCTCCGGAGCTTTTTTTCGGTTGGTTTTTATTTCCTTCTTCCCATCCTTTATTAAAATTCCCAAAAGCAGCCTTACCGTCTTGCAAAGCTTTTGCCGCGGAATCTGCTCCCATCAATTGCCCTGCGGATTTTTTTCCAATCTCCCAGGCTGTTTTCCAGTCTCCTTTAAAGAAAGCAACCAAAGCCTGACCTATTCCGGTAATACCTTTTAAAAGTTCTGTAAATCGGTTGATAACATAATTTTTTATCATTGTGCCAAAACCTTTCAACACTTCCCATGTTCCCAGAACTGCACCTCTGAACCAACCGAACTTATTCCACGCAAAAACAATGATTCCGACTAATGCAGCTATCGCAAGAATCACTAATCCTATCGGATTTGCTGACATGGCAATATTAACCGCCAACCAAGCTGCTGCCCAGCCTTCAGTTACCAATGTATTGAGAATAATAGCCGCCGTAGATGTACCAGTCCACCAAGTGACAAAAGCCAATCTTAAAGCCATTATTTGCAGAATTACATTATAGGCTGCAATTGCTGCAATAACTCCATAAACTATTTCAATATTTTGCGATAACATTTTTAAAAACCATGCTATCGTATCGCTTAGCAGGCTTACTATTACTAAAGCCCAAATAGAAGTATCGGCAAAAATCTGTATTGCTGTTGTAGCATCATTAATTCCAAATAACTCAGCCAGTAAGTTTTGAAACTGATCCGTTACAGCACTGATGTAAGTTCCCAAAAGATCAAACCAGTGTGCAATCTCCGGGAGATATTGCTGCACGAAGGCAAGTCCGTCACTCATCATCTGAAGCGTATCGCCGATAACACCACCACCATAACCACCAACGGCGACCAAGAAATTCCACCATTGATCTGAAAGGTTTGATAACCGTCCGCCTAATGTTTTGCTGACGGATTCCATTGAACCTGCAACGCCTTTCATTCCGCCATAAGAGATAATCGCATCTTTTAAAGCCTGTTCGTTATTCGCAACTTCTTTAGTAATTCCTTTAAATGAAAGCGTTACTTTGTCTCCAGATTTTGATGCTTTAATACCGAATTCTTTTAATCTTTCAAATTCTCCGGTCTGACCGTCGAGAATAGCTTCTACGAGTTGATCGAAAGATTTCCCCTGTGACGATGCCAAATCACCGATTTTGGTCATCTCTTCATAAGTCGGATTGATTCCTCTATTTACAAGTTTGATAAAACCGCCAGTTAACTCGTTGAGCTGATAAGGTGTTTTTGTAGCAAATTCGGTGAGCATTGCGAGCGCACCGTCACCGACTGTTTTACTTTGGAAGGTATTTTCGAGGACGGCAGAAAATTTCTCATATTCCGCCCTTGCTGTTATGACCTGATTGGTAAACGCCATCAGCGAAATTCCTGCAAAAAGACCGATTAATTTACTGCGAAGTCCTCCCAAAGCTGAACCCAAAGAATTTGAAGCTGTTTCATTCTTTTTTAAGTCTCTTGTGAACTCTTTTGAACGATCACTGGCAACGCCAATGCTCTGAGCTATTCTTCTTAAATTGCTCGTTGCCTGGTCACGCAGATTGATGATAAATTCGTAAGCGTTCATTTATTTAGTTTCAGAGGCTTCTTTCTCCTGAGTTCTTATAAAGTGTAAAGTTTGAATGTTTTCTGCCCAGTCTTCATCCGAAAGGTTTTCCGGGTTTTGTATATGCAGATAATACTTCAGGTAACCATCAAAAAGACGAATATTTAAATGTTCTGCAAATTCAAATGCCGATGCATCACTGGTATCAATGATTGCATCGTTTAAAGCTTTTTTAGCTGTGCAATTTTTTTGTTTTGAACTTTCTCAATTGCTTGGTACAATGGAAATCTGATGGATGCATTTTTCGGATCATTAAAAGCTTCATCCGCAGAAACTTTTACCAGCTCATACAACGCTGCCTGGGTAACGAATGGTTTGCCGCTTGGATTTCTCTTTTCAGCAGTTTTCAAATCGTCTTTTGTGATTACCCGGATCGTGGTTTTAGCATCACCGATTTTTATTTCATGGTGTCTGTTTTCCAAAGAGGTGATTTCCGCTTCATCATAATTCAACATTTTGGTGATTTCCTTTTTTGCCGGAGTAAAATAATCGTTATCAGTTTTTATTTCAATATCACCATCCAGCCAAAGGCTGTTGATCATGGTTTCGCCGAAAGCGGTGTCACCATCATTTTGCATGGCGATAAATGCACGCTTATAATCTTCGATATTGGGTTCTCTCAGATAGCAGATTTTATCTTCAACCGGAAGCGCATACACACCGCCGTGTTTTTCTTTCCATTCTGCAATTAACTGATCTATATTTTTATTTTCTTTTGCCATTGTTTTGTTTGATTTTTAAAAAAATCCCACCCCGAAGAGCGGGATTTAATAACATTAAAATTTAAGTACTATGAAAAAACGTGTTTACTGCTGTCTTTTTACGTCTGTAAATAAAATGGGAAGCTCTACGAGCATATTTTTATCCCCTTGGTTAAGTGCCTTTTTTACTTCCTGAAACTGAACATTTTTGAGAATATCCGTCACGATTTGTCCGCCGTCATTGGGTTGATAAGTGACTACGATGTCAAATTCAAGTGATAGAATATCTTTGTTTGTACTGTCTCTGGTCATTGCTTCAAGTTCACTTTGCCAAACCGTTACTTTTCCTTCAAAGCTTCGGTTTCCGCTTACGATAGAATGCGGTTTGCAGCCACGACCGTACAGATAATCTTTTTCCTTTTTTTCGGTGTATTCCAGAGAGGTGATCCCTTCAATGATCCTACCGCCAAAAGCGATGGAAAGGTCGCACCAGCTGTATTGTTTTGATGAAAATGTTGCCATGTTTTAAGATTGTATTGATGTGGTGAAACCTATTTTTACCGTAATAAATTCAGCGTAACCAACAGGTAAAAGCTGTATCTCTACTTCCATTGTTCCTGTATTGAGAACGTCATGCGTTTCGTCTATATAACATCGGCAGTTAGACAATTCTCCCAAATTGGTCATATTACCGTTGATATTACTTTCTACCGCTGTTTGCCAAGATTTGATAATTGCCGGGTGAATGGTACCCGAATCCGTTACCGGAATTTCGTCTCCCAAATTTTCAACGAGTACATTGTAAGCAATGATGATGGCTTTATCCATCACAAAACCGTTTGAAAGGGTGTTGAAATCATCACTGTCACCTGTCAAAGTGGGATCGCTTGTAAAATAAAATCCTGCTTTCCCTACAAAATTTCTCAGGAAAATGTAGTTTTTATCTGCGATAGTGTCCCAGCTTGATGTTAAGCTTTCCACTTTTTCGCCATTCGTAAAATAAGCGTTAAAGTTTTCAACAGCTCCGTCTCTCACTTTATGCAGTTTCCTTTGAACCGGAATGCTTGCCAATCTTCCCAGAGCCAAACCGATAGAGGCTTCTTTTTCTCCGTCAGTATTTGCCAGCAAAATAGAAACTCTGTTGTGTGTGGTTGTGGTATAGTCTTTCAGATCGGCAACAGTTCCCGTAAAGTTATTCCCAGAAATGATCCCACGGAAAGGAAAATATTTCCCGGTAAACTCATCCGCTAACGCCTGTAATTTTACCGCTGCCAGATCAACATCAGCATCCAAACCGTTGGCTGTAGTTTCCGTGCCTTCAGATTCTTTGATTAATCCCAGAACCCTGATTCTACCACCCGCATCGTTGATGAGTTTTTTTGCAATATTTCCGGTTTTATCTGCCATTGCCGACATGGTGGTCGCATCGCTGGCAAGCATGATCCACAATTCGGCATTCGTGCCTGCATAATCGTAAAAAGCTTTTACATGCTTATAGGCGAAAGGATTGTCTGCTACAGTGATGCCGTTGTTTTCGGCATCCTGTAAAGAAAAGATCTGCTTGCTTTCTCCGATGGTGATCTTATCTGCTACGGTATTTCCGGTGATAACCAGTCCCGGAACTTTCTGGATATCGGCAGTTAGTAAGCCAAGTCCGGAGGTAGCGATGATAAATGATATATTTGGTAATCCCATTTTTTAGATTTAAATTTTAATTAATGATCTTGTTACAAATCCGGCGATAAAGGCGATAACAATTAAAGAAATCATCAATTGCCAGTTTAATTTGGTAGTCTGCTCTATGTACTTGTTATCCAAGTCCTGGCGCTCTTGAATACGGCTAAAGTATTCACGCCTGATTTTAGCTTCCAAAGCCAAACTGTCGCATTGCGCCGTAACCAGGATGGTATCTTTCAGAATCTTTACTGTTGCTTTTGCATTTCCGTTTTTCTGAGTAAAAACCTGCGGTTTAAAACTGTTTAAAGAGTTTTTAAAGAGCTGTTCAGAAATCGGAATTTTTAACGATGTTTCCGCTTTTTGGGTGTAAAACACCGTATCCCTGTAAGTAGTTTTAATCTCAGTGTTCGTAAGCTCTTTGCTTTCGGTATTTTTAACGACCTGCCGGGAAGTCCGGCAAGCTGTTAAAAACAAACACAATGCAGCTAAAAAAAGTATCTTATAAGTTTTCATATTCCTTTTTTGCATCGAATGACGGACAGGCTTTTGCGACTTTTGGGAAATCTCTATGCCCCTGTATAATCGCATTCGGATGTCTTGTTTTAAAGAGTTCCAGAAGATTTAAAAGTGAAGCCTTTTGCGCTCCTGTTCTGTTATCCAGTGGCTTTCCGTTTTTATCAATCCCTCCGATGTAAGCGATATTGATGGTTTCAGAATTAAAGCCTTTCACGCCGTTTGAAACTTTATCCACTGATAAGAGTTTCACAACTTCGCCATCCGGTTTGATGATAAAATGATAGCCGGGCATTTTCCACTTAAGTTGATTTTTCCAGTAATTCTGAATTGATGACACTGTAGCGGTCTGTGCTGTAGCGGTGCAATGCACGGCTATATATTTAATTGTTCTCATTAGATGATTCTGCTTTTTTTGCATCAATCAGTTTCTGAATATCTTTTGCGGAAAGCTTTTGTTCAGGAGCAAAACCAAACAGCTCGGTGTATTCTGCAACAGCTTTTGTTTTGATAGCTTTTAATTCCGCAATGGATAGTTTAGCTTTTTCAAAAGTCTCTTCTACAAAATCTGTTAATGTGTTTCCGAATCTTTCAACTTTCGGATTGTCTGCATCCAATACTTTTGCGTGATCTGTAGCATCACCTTTTTTGGTAAAGAGAAATCCGTCCGAAGTCGCAAAAACCTCTTTGATTTCTGCATTGGATTTGAAAAAATCTAATGCTTTTTGTTTTATCTCTGACATTTTATTGTGATTTAAGATTAAAGGATAGCTCCGAAGTATTTCGGTGAGTTGCTTCTGATTTTACCGTTTAATGCTCTTTGTCCCATAGAGAACAAATCTGCCTGCCAGCCAGAATGCTTCAATGTTGGATAAATTTCAACACTTCCCGTACATCTGAAAACCTCTTCGGAACTCCAGATGATGGATGCCTTTTTGTCGGTAGCTTCAATGGTTGATCCCCACGGCTTTTTCACGCCTGCTGCGGTGTAATACGGTGTTTTAGAATAGAAAAACACTTTGAAATCGGCAATTGTTGCACCTTTTTCAGAAGAAATTTCCTTGTAAAGTTTTTTATCTTCCTTTCTGATTCTCGCAGCGTGATCAGCAGTTAATAAAACGTTCATATTTGCCATATCCAAATCATGGTCTCTCATAAATGCCTGAACGTCAAACAAACCATCAATTACAGAATCGTTTGCACCAAGATTTAGAATCTTATTAAATTCGTCATTCGTTGAAGCAGCCCAGGCAAAAGCCGTTCTTTGGGCCATGTTTTTCGCCAAAGCATTTCTGTGGCGGTTGAGAACAGATGCCCTTTTATCATAGCTTAATTCCGCTTCCAGCAAATTGTTGTGTCTGGTTTGCGAGGTACTCCAGATTTGCAGCACAACTTCGTGAGGAATATCATCAATAGATTGAATAGGAAGTTCGTCCGTATTGGCTGTAAAATAGTTTAAATGTACATCAGGATCAACCCCGGCTTCAGCAAGATGTAAAGTATTGTTATTGACATAAGCCGATAAATTCTGTGACTGCATGATAAACGAAGTATCTGGCAACGGCTGTTCTATAATATCTGCAATCCATACTTCTGTTTGTAAACCTTCCTGCAAAACACTTTTTGAAATTGGTTTAAAATATGTAACTGCGGTGTGGATGGCTACAATTCCCAGAGCGATTGCAAAAGGATTTATCTCAAAGAAATTGGAAAGTACAAATGAGATAGCGAATGCCATGATGAAGTTAATGGCTAATGCCGCTAAAGAAAGTCTCTTTTTCATAAGATTTTTTAATTTTTTATTGAATGATTATTATTTTGCAGGAGTGTAGCGAACGCCTTCCGCATATCCTTTTACCAATTGAGCATATTTTTGCGGCTCTTCAGTTCTGATTCTTGCCAACTCTACAGCATTATGCTTTTGCAGGTAATCGAAGGATTCTTCCCCATTGGAAGGAGTTTGTTTTCCATTTTTAGAAAGCTGCACCGCATTGCCGATTTGCGTTTGCACACCGTTTGTAATGTTTTCGGCTTCTTTGTCGGTGATAAGCTTATTTAGTTTTACACTTTGTCCGTCAAAATCAGTTTCAAAAGCGTTGATCTGAACATCCTTTAAATCTTCCGGGATAAGACCAAGAGAAACGGCTTTATCTACTAATTTTGTAGCTTCCGATTTTTGCAGGGCAATGTATTTGTCCTTCCATTGTTGGGTTTGGTTTTCGGCAGTGTCTTTAGCCAATTTCAGCTCTGTAACTGTATTCAATAATTCTGATTCGCTCGCATCGGCAGGTTTGCCCAAAGCCAAAGCGATGGTTTTTAATTCTGACATTTTATTTTCTGATTTTTGATTAAGTAATTTGATTTTCGGGTTTGCTCCGGATGCTGACAATCTTATCGCATCATCATTCCCGCCGATATCCACAATAGATATTTCTACAAGTTTACATTTAGTAATGGTTTCATACTTTTGTCCGGGAAGTACCAAAGCAGGATCAGAACTCGCTTCTACAATATCTGCGTACATAGAACACATTCTGATAAAGTCACCTTTTACTTTCTTTTCAATTTTAGCGGCAAATTCATTTTCTGTATCAAATGTGATATATGCCAAAAGTTTATCTCCTTCTTTTGCCAGTCTTGCACGCCCGATAACTTCATCACCTGTTGGCGCATGACCACCGTAACGATTGTGCATAAACAATACAACAGGATTTATTTCGTATTGCGTAGTATCTATGCCTTCCGTGATAATTCTATATCCGTAAGAGTTTACATTTTCTGTGTTGACTATGAATTTATATTCCATTTTGTTCGTAATCGCTGAGACAAAATTGAAACATTCCAACACCCGAAAAAAATGAGCGTTTATACATTGCGCAAAAATCTATACTGGTTGTAAATTTTTCTTTGTTCTCTGAAACACAAATTTTTACAATGCTTTATATAAAAGAAATTTGCGATATAAATCTTACAATGAAAGACCTTTTGTTTAATGATAATGTTGTAATCAAAAACGGTGATTTTGTCATCGGTGACAGCGAAAATCAGCACGTAAAACATATTCTGATGTCAAGCAAAGCAGAATATAAAGCCAATCCCGAAATAGGTGTTGGCGTAGAAAAGATTCTCAACACCGAAGAGCCGATGGAATTTTTGATTGAAGCAAAAAAAAACCTTCAGTATGACGGAATGAAGGTGCGTAATATTTCTTTTACCGAAGACCAAACCATCCAGGTGGATGCAAAATATATTGAATAATGGCAAGACTAACCGCTGCGGAAGCAGATTATAAAAAATCTCAGGGTAAAGAACTTTTTGTAAAGGGATTTACGATCGCAAACATTTCCGAAATTATTGGAATTGGAGTAAAAACATTGGGAAAATGGCGTGAAGAAGGCAAATGGGATGAAGAAAAAGATCTTGCTTCCTTAAAACCTTCCAATATCAGAAAACTCACGCTGAAAATGGCTCTGGCTATTGAAAACGGAAAACCTCTACCGTATAAAGCTGATGATGTTTCAAAAGTGGTGGCGGCATTCGACAGGATTACCGACAGTAAAAAAATTGCCGTTTACACGATGGAAAGTATTGACGGATTTTCTTCTTATATGCTCGAAAAAGCAGGAAAAAGCATCGGAAAAAAACGGGAAGTTCTTTTGGAAATACTCAAGGAAATACGACCACACTTTGACAGTTACGTAACTGAACTTTTACAAAATGACTAAAACCGAACTTAAGGAAGCAAAGGAGCGGTATTTTATGCTTTCAAAAATGATTCAGGAGGCAACTTCCAAGTCATTAGAAAACGAAAGTACCGATCAACAGCAAGACAGAATTAAACGATTATTAAAACCGGAGAATTACATTGAATTCTTCGATTATTATTTTGGTGTAAATTCCGGGCTTCCTTTAGCAGATGCACCGTCTGCGAAATTTCATCATGACAGTTATCAAAAGGTTTTCAAAGACAATAAAATCCGTCAGTTCAGGGAGTGGTATCGTGGAGCTGCAAAGTCTATTCACACCAATGTAGGAAACATCCTGCATCTTAAAGAAAACAACGAGCTTTTCTTCGCTTTGTTAATCGGAGCTAATGAAGGATTGTCTAAAATATTGTTGAGTGATTTGCAAATGCACTTTGAAAGTAATGAGCGCATTATTAAAGACTTTGGTCAGCAGCTTAGTTACGGAAATTGGGCAGATGGCGAATTTCAGACCAAAGACGGACGATTCTTCAAAGCTTTAGGATTAAACCAACCTTTCAGAGGTTTGCGTTTTGGGCAGTACCGCCCCGATTTTGCCAGTGTAGACGACTGCGAAGACAGAGACAGAGCAAAACGCCCGGAAATGGTGCGTAAATATGGTGAGAAAATCACCGGAGATTTAAAAAAAGCTTTTCATAAAGAACGTGGCAGATTGATTATTCCAAATAACTACATCGTAAAAGACGGTTTGCTGGATTTTCTAAAAGAAAAATTTAAAGACAGTAAGCATTTGGATATTAGCCGGGTGAATTTGGCAACGCAAAACATTACTGCGGAAGACTGCCGGAAGCGAACCGATTGGGAGCCATCTTGGAAGGAGCGTTACACTCGTCAGGAAGTCATAGATATTATCGAAGATGATGACCATTATACCTCCCAGCGTGAAGATTTTAATAATCCTATTGAAGAGGGGAAACTTTTCAAGGCAGAAACTTTAATTCATACCAAAATCGCTGAGCATGAGGTTTGGGACGGAATCTTAGATCACTGGGATTTATCTTATACGGCTAATGGCGATTATAAAGCGGGGGTTTTATTAGGTATCAAAGGGATAAATCTTTACGTTTTAGAGGTTTTTTGCCAAAGATGCGAAATTAATACCGCAATGGAAGAGCGGGCAAATTGGTTTAAAAAATACCTGAAAAAAGGTTATAGCATGATGGGTTTCTTTGATGCAACGGCTGCACAGCAGGCAGTTTATACTCCTGTAATTTTGCAGGCTGCGGAAGACAATAAATGCCCAAATATTCCTATCGGTTTGCATCAGGAAGGAGATAAGCATAATCGCATAGCCGCAGGAATTACAAACGCTCTTTTCCGGAAAATACTTTTCTGGGATGAAAGTTTAAAAAATCGTTCAAAAACGCATTACGACCTATTTATGAAACAAGTTTTAGCATTTGAAAAAGGCACTACTTCCAATGATGATGCACCTGACACTTTGGAAAGAGCAATCACACTATCACAAACCTATTTCGGTTTTTCCAAAGAAGAGGGAAGCCAAAAACCGACATTCGGACGAAAAAAAACACGTAGAGTATGACACCAAGAAAAGAACTTTTTATCAAAATAAAAGAAACCTTAATGACGATTCCGGAACTGGAACTCGTAGACTTGGAACGCCAGCAAATGCAAAGCGATAAATTTCCTGATCTGTTTGTTTCTGCACTCATCAAGATCAACAGGATTTCTTACGAAACAATGACGGAACAAAACCAGGAAGGTATGACTTCCGTAGATGTGGTTTTGTATTGCCGTGATGGCTGGATGAACCAGCACAACGGAACCGAAGACACCGACCACGGAATGAATGAAATTGATCTGCTGGATGCCATTGCCGAAAAACTTCAATTCCTGAAAGGCGACCAGTTTACACCGTTGCAGCAAACCGATGACGAAATTCAGCAGCAAACTATGCAGGGAATTTTTTCGTACCGCCAAAGCTTCAGCACAATGATCTACAGAAAATTAGCTCCGAAATATCAATCTAAAACATTAACAATAAACTGATGTCTCCGACATCAATGTCGGAGACATCATAAAAATTATAATTATGCCATTTCTCAGCATACAAGAACTCAATACAGAAGCTCCGGAATCTTTTATCAATATTTTAAAAGGCACGGAAGACGATGCAATTAATGAAATCATCGCCGATATGATTGATTTAATGAAAACCAATCTCGGTTCATACTACGACATCACCGCTATTTTTGAAGCGGAAGGCGCAGAACGTTCGAGAACGGTACTCAACTATCTAAAGGATTTGGTTTTTTACAAAATCCAAAAGAGACGGAAGCAGGGCGTTTTGGATGGCTCAGATTATGACGAAGCCATGAAGTGGCTGGAAGAGGTTTCCACAGGAAAAAGAAAGGCAGATTTACCTCCTAAAAAGGTAGATACTAATGGTGACGGCATTCCAGATACAGAAGTGCCTTTTATGAAATTAGGCAGACGAAAAAACTATACCAATGGCTGGTAATTTAGATGACCTTAGAAACCTGATGTTAGCCGCTGCCGTAAAGATTCCTGATCAGGCTTTGCGGATCATTGAAGTGGAAGGGAAAAATTTCATCAACAAAAACTTCCGGGATCAGGGTTTTACAGATGGAAGCCTTAAAAAGTGGCAGGAAAGAAAAACTACCGACAGCAACGGACGTGATAAAATGCGGTACAGAACCAACCGCCGGGGAAGCGTTGGAGAACTTACCCGATTCGGGCAAAAAGAGATCGGAAGAGCCATTTTAACAGGACATAATACAGGCGGAAACAAACTGCGAAATTCTTTCCATACAAGGCGGGAAAAGCTGGCTGTTGTTTTCTACACCTACAAAGATTATGCAGGCTATCACAACGAAGGGGACGGTAATATCCCGAAACGCCAGTTTATGGGAAAATCTGCCTATTTAGACCGCAAAATTCAGGATAAAATTAAAAGAACATTAGATCAACTCTTCAGACCATAGAATATGAAATTCACTCAAAATACAACAGACCTTTCGGGAAATCTACTATATAAGCCGGTAAAACTTTCTGCCAAAGACAGCAGGGACGTTAATAAAGTAACCAAGCTAATGCTGGATGTTGTGAAGCAGCACCGCAGACTTTGGCGTAAAGAGATCAACGACTGGCAACGAGCAAGGCAAATACGATATTCTTTAGAATTTCCGCAAAATTATCTTTTGCAGGAAGTATATCAGGATATTATGCTGGACGGACAGCTTACCGGAATAACCCAAAACCGAACTTTCAGAACCACCAATAAAGATTATATCTTCGTCAATGCTGAAGGTAAAAAAGATGATACCTGCACGGCTTTTATTAAAGATAAATCATGGTTTGAAAATCTTATTCAGTACGCTCACGAAACCGTTTATTTCGGTACAGGCGTTGTGTGGTTTAAGGATCTTCTGAAAAACGAGATCCAGTCGGTTGAATTACTCGACAGAGCGCATATCATACCTGAAAAAGGTTTGTTTGTTCCCGATGTAACGAGTGATAAAGGCATTGCTTACAAAGATTTTGAGCCTTTTTTAATCGAAGTACAAATGTACGATGCAGTCGGACTTCTGGAAAAGGCGGCACCTTATACTATTTTGAAACGCCATTCGTGGGGAAGCTGGGACGAATTTGAAGAACTTTTCGGCGTTCCGATTAGAATTGCCAAAGTTGCCAGCCAAAGCGAAACCGTGAAAAATGAAGTCGCAGGATGGCTGGAAGAAATGGGTTCCGCAGCTTATGGAGTTTTCCCATTGGGTACCGAAGTTGAGATCAAAGAAAATTCCAAAGGTGATGCCTTTCAGGTTTTTTATCAGAAATTGCAGGCTTTGCGTGCGGAACTGTCAATGCTCATTCTGCATCAAACCATGACCACCGAAAACGGAGCTTCCAAAGCGCAGGGAAACGTGCATGAAAATACACTGAGCGAACTTATTTACGCCGATGAAAAAAAGATGCTTTCCATACTGAATGATAAGGTAGTTCCGGCGATGCGCTTTTTTGGGTATAAAATTCCGGAAGGGTACAAAATAGCAATAGCCCAGACGAAAGACACCAAAGAACAAATCAAGATAGATCAGGTTCTTTTACAGGGCGGTTATGTGCTGAAGCAGTCTTATATTGAGGAAGTGTACGGTTCGGAAATTGAAGCCATGCCTTCGCAAAAGATGGATGCAGGAAGCGAGAAAACTACGGAAGAGCCAAAAAAAGGCTAAGCCTGCTCCAGCTCAATTACCGCAGCAAATGCTGTGGAGGCCATGAAGCAGTAAAGCTGACGGCCGATTTTAGCTTGAGCAGGCTGATTGAAGATTACATCGAAGAAATGTTCAATGAAAAGAATGTTTCTTTTGTCAATCGTCAAAAGCTATGGGAATATTACAATGACAAACTATCTAAAGGCGTAGATGTTGGATATAGCCCGAATATTGAATTTTATGATAAAGAGCTTGCCAATTCACTAAAGAAAAATATTGCACAATTTTCGGCGTTCAAAGAAACTTCCTTCCGTAAGGATTTGGAAAACCTGATGACGGAAGGTGATCGCTTCGTACCTTGGTCTGAATTTAAAAAAGAAGCTTTTAAGCTTTCCGGAGATTATAACGGAAGATGGCTGGAGGCGGAATATAACCAAACGGTTGCCAACGCTAACATGGCGCAAAAATGGAAAGAATTTGAGCAGAATACAGATTTATACCCGAATCTTAAATTAGTTACCGTAAACGATGCGAGAGTACGCCCTGAGCATAAAGTTTTAGACGGCGTTATCCGACCTTTTAATGATCCGTTTTGGAATACGCACACACCGCCATTAGATTGGGGCTGCCGTTGTGGAATAGAGCAGACCGATGAAGAACCTACAGATATTCCGGGAGGATTTCAGACTAAATTAGAATTTGAAAATAATCCAGGAAAAACTGGAAAAGTTTTCTCAGGTTCAGCCTATGAGGAAAATTTAAGCAAAAAAGAAAAGAAGGAAGTTTTAGAAAATTTGGAGAAATTTACAAAAAAAACAATAATTCCGGACGGTCTTGAATCAATGGAAAAAAAGTTTGGAGTTGTTGTGGATAGAGAATTTTTGTCTAATCTGAAAGAAAATAATTTTGTAATAACAAATGATAACAGGAAAGGTTCTGCTTATGATAATTTCTGGAAAAAGCTAAACATCAATGATCATAATATAAAAGAAGGTGACTGGAAAAGAAGAGCTATTTTTTACCATGAGATAGGTCACGCAATTGACGTTCAGAATGATTTGCATAATAATCCATTAGTAAAAGAAATTATGGATAAATACCGCAAAAAATACTCAGAACGAAAGAATGATTTTTATAGACAGTTTAATCAAAGAACCAAATTCTTCGCAAAGAAAAGTTTAGATAATGGTGATTTAGATTTTCATCAACAGGTATTAGCGGCAGACGATGTTTTAATGTCTTTAAATTCTAAATTCGGATCAGGACACAGTAAGGCTTATTTTGCTCGTAAAACAGCCGCAGAACGTGAGTTTTTAGCACATTGTTTTGAAAGCAAGTATTGTGGAAACTCTTTTATTGAGAAAGTTGATAAAGATTTGCACAATGATATGATCAGTTTAATAGATAAACTTTTACCATGATAGAATTAATCGAAAAATATATTGATGACAGTGAATATTATCAAGTGCTTTTTACCATTGCAACAAGGTTTATTGAAAGCAAAAAGGTGTTTGAAAAGTTAATTGGTGATGCTGAAGAAAAAGGAATGAAGATTTACATTGATGATTCTGGTTTAGAGAATATACAATGGGATGATATCACATTCGACATGATAAAAATGAAATAATTTAAAAAGCGTTTAAAAATTCTTTAAACGCTTTTTAAATATCATCTGCATAGCTTCCTGAATACTTTAAAATTGCCGATACTGTAGCCGGAGAAATAGGAGGAAACTGATGCGCCGTATCTTCCAAAAGAGCCGAAAGCTTCCATTGTGGATGCTTTTTTTCTAATTCCGCAAAATACTTTCGTACTTTATCGTTTCGCAGCTGTATGCGCTCTTTTCTGGTCATACAGCAAATGTAAAAAGACGTTTTTAATTTTGCAAGTTGGTGTTTACGGCAAAATAATTTTCGTGAATAGAAAAGTACTTTAAAAACTCTGAAATCTTTTTGTTTGCATCTTCAACATTACCGTTATCCAATACTGTGTTAAAAAAGAGGTATAATAATCCGCCGTTTATTGCAAGGATTTTTGTTTTATTATAAACATTTCTTTTTTTAGAATCAACAAATGTTTTATGTGAGGTAATATTATAAATCCCTTCAAATGAAATAGTCGAATTGGGAAACTCTTTATCAAAATCCGGGTGATTTTTTAAATCTTGTAAGACTACTTCTGAATTGACATTATAAGGATAAAACTTTATTCCTAAATACGGTTCACTATCCGTTGTTAATATGCCCTCAATTTCTTTAAACTCATTGATTGGTTTTAAAGAATTTAAAGTAATTTTATTATCACCAGCTCTAAATAAAACAAATCTTCCTTTTTCGGTTATAGAATCTTTTTCAACTTTCTGTCCAAAAGCAAAAAAAGAAAAGAATAAAACTAAACAGGTTATTTTTTTTTTCATACATTTTAAAATTTCCGTAATAATCGTTAAGTAAATCTATCATTTTTATAATAATCTCCTGAATAGCCTCAAGAGATTTTTTGTCTGTGACTGAACCATCTCTCAAACTGTACGGATTATTAAGCTTTTTAAAACTTCTATAAATTACTCTTAATTCATTTTTTAAGGTTTCAATTTTCGTTTGTTTTCCTACGGCAATAATAATATTGCCAAGCTGAATATGCATCCATCTATCAGTTGTATTTTGATGTCTTTCAAGTTCTTGAATATAATACTTATAATTCACAATCAAATGTACAAAAAAACCAGATGCAAAAAAAAAAATTCCGTATAACAGATTCAATCTTTCGTAAAATATTTTGAATTACTAACACTTAAAACGATATAAAAAATTACTAACAATTATTGTCAAAGTATTACGGATATTAGTAATTCTCAATATTTTTGTTATTTTTTAACAATACATCGTTTAATTTACATTTATATGATTATCAGAATATTGTGAAATAATTTTTACTTATCGTTTAACTAATATGCGTAAATAATTGTTATTTTATAAGGAAATTTGAATATAAGCCAGTATTGAAGGGTGTTTAAAATAATTGTGGAAAACTTCCGAGGTTAAATATCAACCATTTAGTGTTTTGCTATCGCAAGTCGGAAATTCATTTTGTATCTTTGATAAAATAAAAGCCAAAGACGATACATTTAGCAGAACTATCATCTAAGGCTTTTTAATGTTTAACAATCTAAATTTAAAAACTATGACAGAGTTTTTAAAAAAAATTGTTAAGATATTGAGACCAGTTGTTCAATTAGCAAAAATTTTAAAAGAGTTAATTGATATGTTCTGGTAATCTTACAATTTCCACCTCTTTGAGGTGGTTTTTGTTTTTCGCTGTGTTTCTACAACGAAACAAATTTAGTACTTTTTTGATACGTTGCAATATAATATATGTTAAAATGTGTAAAAAAATAGTTAACATTATACATAACAGCATGTGTATATTTACTTAAGATTTAATAGTCGCTTCACCTCCTTATCAAGCACTTTTGTATAGATAGTATCTTCACATTGAAATTCACCTATTTTTGTAGCAGTAAATGTCCAGACTTCATGGGCAGTAACTCCACCCGGAAAAGTTTCATCGGTAAACTGCCAAAGCCAGCTTTTAACCTCATATCCTTTTTTTTGCAGAAATTCAAAAATCTGCGACTGTGGAATTGTCATTTCAATTTTCATTTGTATTGTTTTTTCGTTTTCTGTTATTTTTAGCATCTTTTATTTTTTTTCTTTTCATCTTTCCGGCGCTGCTGCTCTTCAAGTAAAATATTGTATGCAGTTTTGTTGTTGTACTGCGTGCGGATGATTTCGTAATTCAAATCTTTTGCGGAGAGTTTTTTGCAGGTCTCCGGGAGGTTCTCAATGTAATTATCAACAGATGCCAAAACGCTTTTTATACTGAAAATCTGTTTGTTTTTGTTGACAGGATTTGAAAGCCTGCTTTGAAGTTCCGTAAACTTTTGATATGCCTCTTCTGACATGGTTTGCGGTTCGGGTGGTCTTTCCTGAGCTTTAATTTTGCGTTTTTTCAGTTCGATCAGCCTTTCCCTTTCCCTACTTTTGAAATCAAGAAACAACGGCACGTATGACATTATTTTTTCGTGAAAATTGTCAGTGTATGGTGGTTTTCCCAAATCTCCGGTGCGGATCATCTTAAACATCAATATCAAATCTTCTACGGTATCGGTTTTAAATTTATCGTAAAGATCACCTGCCAACGTGCGGGTTTGATAGACTTCAAGCTTTTTCCCGGTAACTTCCAGATAAAATTCTACTATTTTGATGATCTCTCGTATTACTTCTACTTTTGAGCCTTGTGAGACAATCAGCTCACCGTATTTGATGCTGTCTTTTACGGTGAGCGACTGCTCCAGCTTTGAAATCTCATTAAATGCTGCATTACCCGAACATTGCTTTAAGATCATCAACGTCGTCTGCTGCGCTGGTCTTGATGTTGTTAATTGTTTTGAAGTATTCGGCATATAGTTTCGGGTTTTGCTTTATTCTTTCAACTTCGTTGATGTAATTTTCAAAATTGCTTTCTAAAAACAAAGTTGATGGTCTTAGATACATTGACATTTTAGGGTTATTTTTCCACTGAATAACTTTCAGTTGGATCACTTCTATAATCTGCTCTTTGGTGAAGTTCTGTTTTAGGAGAGCCGTAATTTTTGAAAGGTTACTTTTGATCTCCCGGAACTTCGAGCCTGTAACTTCGTTGAGGAAGCTTAATATTTCGGTTTCTTCCATATATTTTGATTAATTATTACTATATTAGACTATTATGATTACAATTGACTTTCTTGATAAAGTTTTGATTTTTTTAAAAGATCAGGGTGATGCAGGATACAGTTTTACAAAAGACTGTCCCAGCTATTTTTCTTATGAGGAATTTGACCGTTACTTGAAACCGGCTCTTGAAAAACTCTGTAGAGACAATTTCGCTTATTTCAAAGTACAAGAGTTGAAAATGTCCAGTCGAAAAGTTTATTATATTTCTATTGACGGTATTTTTGCCCTTTTAGAAAACCATAATAAGCCATATAAAAAAAGCATTTGTAAAAAGAGATTAGTCAAATTTTGGAATGTAACAAAAATAATCGCTGTTGCTATAAATGCCATAATAGTTCTTTATTATACAGTTAGGACATACTATAAAGATTAATTCATTTTTAAAACATTATGCTCCAATCTGAAAGTAGGAGCTTTTGTAACATAAAACTCTTTATCAACGGATGTACTTACCCCTTTAAAAAAGTAAACTGTTTTTTTGATGCCCTGCCTTCTTACCGTTTTCTGACCTTTATATTGATAAGAGTGGTTTTCAATCATTACCACTTTATCAATTGCGATTCCCGATATCGGGATGATGGATATTGTTGTCATGTTTAATACTTTAAATTTGTCCAGTGGATGATTATTCCGTTGTAGTCTTCATTAAAATATTGAAAGAAGTCATCAACACTTTCAAAACCATCATTTTTAGCCAATTTTTCCACCTCACTTGGAAATAAATATCTGCCATCAATGTTAACTTCTGAATTATCACGATAATGCAATATTCCAATATACTGAATTGAAACAACCGGAATCCTCGGAGCAAAGCGAAACATATCTTTCTGCCGTGCATTGATAAAAAAATCAATCATCATACCCGGCTTCCATCGGTTTTTATCGTCTTTTCGGATGGTGTGGAGTTTTGGCTTATGATCTCTTTGATCATCAAATCCGACATTCATTAATCCAGTATGAAATTCATCAATACAGTAATTATATTTATTACAAACATCTCCCAAACCTGACCATATTTTTTCAGGAAAATAAGTCGGCTTACCGTTTATTTTTGTTTTGAATGACAGGATCATTGTTTTGAGTTTTTGGTTTGACAAGCGGTTTGTTTCTCAAAGCTTCCCGCTCCGGAAATAGAGCGGAAAGCGGTGTTTTTCTTTTTTTGAGCATTAAGATTCCTTTTCAAAATAAACTTTGTAGAAATTTCCTTTTTCGTCCGTTCCGCTCTCAAGCATTTTTCTATCTCCATGAATGTACAGATGAAAGTTTTTATCAAGTTTAATAATGCTTTTAAAATGCTTCTGAGACTTTTTTACGGCTGATGTATTAATCGGAAATTCCTCAGCTACATTTACCTGCATATCCTGTTCGTAATCGGTTTTAAAGTTGTTAAAACTTTCAATTACGGCTTTGTCTTCAAAAACTTCATGCGTAAATTCTTCGAGTTTAAATTCCTCTTTTTCCTTAAAGAAATTGATTGATTTATTTAAAAAATCCGCCTGATCTGCTTTCGATACTTCAAATTCAACAGGAAGCTGTTTTTTTACATAATCTTTGAAAATTGTTAAAGATTCAGATGTATGGAAATAATCATCTTCACGTTGTCTCACTTTTAAAAAGTCTTCAAACCAATAGTACATATCTCCGTTTTTGTTGTTATCCACAACTTGCAAGACATATCCTGTTTCTTTATCCTTATTAAAAATCAAAGCCGCTTTGTCGATTTTGGCTAAACTCACGCCCTTGTCTACTTCAATAGGTTCATTATTAGCAGGTAATATTTTTAAAAAAGGTTCTCTTTTTTCGGTTTTAAAAATTCCGATTTTATCGACTTCGCTTTCATCTTCTGCCTCGAAATAAACGACGAATAATTCGCCACCTTGAATCCTCGGATTTTCGGCAGCATCATAAAGTAATCTTCCTAAGTTCCTTGAGTTATCAATGAATAAGGATTGTTCTCGAAACATTTCCGAAACTACCTTATAAGCAATATTATTTTCTAAATAAGAATCGCTGTAAAACTGATACGTTTCTTCAGATTTAAAAGAACCTAAAAAATAGTTATGCAAAAGTTCCTGAGTTTCTTCGCTAATTGTTAATTCTTCATCAGAGAATCCGGCACCTTCGCCAAGTATTTTATTTCCGATGATGTGTAATGCTATTTTCATATTAATTAAGTTTTATGTTATTTACTCCTTTATCCCACCATGCTTTCGTTAAAGGCTTTTTTGCGCTTCGTGCGTTGTTAGTTTTTACAGCGTGGAGCTGTTGATGCACTTTCTGAAGTTCCTCAATTGTATGGGCGTTTAAATGCTTTTTAAAGACTGATGATTTATACATCCAATCATTGAATTTGTGGAAACTTCCCGGCTCCTTAATTTTGGTTTCTTCCGCAATTTTCAGGATTTTGGAAATCCAGCCATTTCGGATAAGATCATTGCGAAGCTCGTTGTTTTGCTCTTCCACCGTTTTCGGTTTCGGTGCGTGAATGGAAAGCAGCTTTATCGCTTCCTGCTCTGTCATTTCTTCTATCACGGTGGTTCTGAAACCTGTAAAACCGTTGATTTCTATTGCGACCTGAACGGGATCACGGTCGGCAAAAAGGTCTTTTAACTGTTGTTTAGCTGTCATTTAAAATAATTTTAATTGTTGGGTATGAGCATTAATCCGTTGAATTGAATCTTTGAAATAACTTTCCTTTTTCTCACAAGCTGTTAGTTCAAAATTGTAATCGTGGCAAGCAATTGCAATAGAAGCGCTACCAAGATGAGTATCTAAAATTTTATCTCCAGACTGAGCATATTTATTTAAAAGCCATTTGTAAAGTTCAACAGGTTTTTGTGTGGGATGAATTTTCTTTTCTTTATTTGCTCCACCTGTTGTACTTATTGTAACTTTTGCAGCAGGTTTATCAAAAGAACTCCAAGCAAGCTCGAATTGAGAAAAATTTTCCCATGGTTGAAGTTTGTCCCAAAATATTATACCTCTTGTGGGTGGTAGCGGAAAATAATTACCACCCCAAATAATTTGATTTTTTGAAACTCTGAATAGCTCCTTAAAATAATCTTCGTTTGGCACCTCATCATCCCAATCTATTTCTGACTTATTCAATATTCTATTTTTTAACTTTCCGCCTCCTGAATTTAATCTACCTTTTAATTTTGAAGCTGTTGATAGATAACCCTTGTTTTCTCCCATCTTCATATTTGGAGCGTTAATTCCATACGGTGGATCTACTATTGCTAAATCAAAATATTTGTCGGGATAACGAGACATCAATAACATATTATCCTCATGCGTAATATTAAGCAGATCTGTTATTCTCATAACATTTACATTTCATATCTTTTTGTTTAAAATATATTGTGTCCATTGTTCAGCCATTGCATTGGCAATTCCTTGATGGAATTTTGACCTCTCTTTACCTCTTCCTTTTCCTAATTTCCCAAAAACAGAATATTTGCTTTTTCCTGATTTTGTTTTTGAACTGTTATACTCTATAAATTCAGGTTCAACAGATGTTCTGATTTCAAATAAGTTATCTTCTAAAGAATATTTTAATAAGGGTAGATCTTTAAGCCAAAGGCATGTTTTCTTTGGAATATTGTCTCCGAAATAGTACGGGTGTATAATCTGATCAGGCTTTCTTATAAAACTTGAAATTACACCAACGGGATTCTCAATTGCAATATGATTGATCTTTGCATGCATTAACTCATACACAAACTTCAAAGCATCAACTTGTTTTTGCCATCTTTCCGGATTATTAGGAACGTGTCTGTTTGCGGAAACGGCTAAAAAAGTACAAGGAGGAAATGCAATCATTAAATCGAAACTATCATTAATAATGTCGAACACATCTCCTTGATAATGTTTTCCTGGAATCTCTGTAGGAAGCAAATCACAAGAAGTAGCATCCCAACCTTTATTCTTGAAAGCTTCCCTTACTATTCCAGAGTATTCACATGCAATTAATGCTTTCATAATGTTTTATATCGTAAATCTAAAATCCAGTCTTTTCTTCATTTCGTTTACCTCGATGAATTTCCAGCCACTTACGTACATTGAGTTTTGGCGACGTTGCTGGGCTTTCATAATGATGTCTAAACCTTCATCGAAACGCTCATCGTTGAACTCAGAACGAAGCTTTGAAAGTTCAATGATTTTTGCCGGGTTAAGCATTCCTGTTTTTGCATTCGGCTTTAAAAATGTGTTTACGGCTGCCGATAATTTCTTTACATTTTCCTCATCGGTGGAAAGTGATTTCAGGAAATCTTTTATCTTTTCCACACCTGCGCTTTCTGTGCCGTCAAAGCCGATAGTTACGTTGTAACCGATGGTGATGCTTGCAGAACCGTCCTCTAATGTTGAAGTATGGCTGTCCTGAGTATCGGTTTTAATGCCGTAAATCTGTTTTTTCAGTTCCTGTAAGGGTTTGTAATCGTTCCAAAGTTTTTCAATGAGCATTCCGGTAATTTCGTGGTGATGTACCAGCGGATCAATGTGCCGATTAACAAATTCAGCAGAAAGTTCTTTAAAGCTTTTCAGGTCTGATTCTCTTTTTGCTTTGGCGGCTTTGGTATCTTCCCGGAGCTGCTTTGCCAGTTTCTCTTTTTCTTCCGGAGATAATGCGGTGATGTCTATTGCTGTCATTTTTAAAGTTCTTTTTCGATTTTGTCTATTTCTACCAGTAAAGCTTTTACTTCCGGGCTGCTCTCATATAAGTGTTGAATTTCGTCAAGAGGCAGTCTTTGTAATTTGCTGTAGTTGCTGTTGATTTCACTAATACTTTTCTGCTGCAGCGTTTTAAAATCTAAAATCAGGTTTTTTACGTTTTGAAGAATTTCAATTACTTTTTCTTCTGTTGTTTGTTCAGTGGGTTTTTCTTCTGTCATAATGTGTTATTTATTATTGTTAAATCTCTCAATTGTTTTTCTCTGTATTTAATTTCTTGGATGAGTTCATCTGCGATGGTGTCGTCACTGGTGTACTCCAATTGCTCTTTAAGGTCGGCAATCATTTCCTGTAGTTGGCTTTCAGTTGGTTTATCCATGGTGCGTATGTTTTATTGATTTTCAAATAATATTCATCGGGAACCCACATTTCAGCATCAGGATCATAAAAGTGTAAAACCCTGTCATGCTGATATTCCCTTTTGGGGCTTTCCCAGTTTTCTTCAACAATCCAGCTGTAGAGGTCAATTATCTTTTGCGTTGCAGATGTCTCCTTATCATTTAAAATCTGATGGATGAGTACTCTCTCATACCAGGTGAGAACATTTACAAGGCTGTCAAGCTGAAGGATTTTTATAAGTATATTTTTGTTCATGATTTCATGTTTATTTGTTCCAGTATCTTTGTGCGCCTTCTTCCCATATCGTTAAGCCTTCAGCGGCGTATTCTCCGAGGTAACGACCTTTTGAAAATGCCTTAAAACCTTCCACCCAAATCTTTAAATCTGCATCATAGAGTATTTTTGTAGCAACTTTTCCCATCGGTTTGCTTCCGTCCATTTGAGAATTATAGATAAACAGCTTATTGGGAAATTTCTTTTTAATAGCTAAATACTGGTCAAAATTTAATCCTGTGTATTGGAAGCTATCTATGATTATGAATTTTGGGCTTTCTCGTTTGTCCAACCTTGCAATCAATTCATCCGGTTTCTCCTGTATCAATTGTATTTTTCTTCCTTTTTCTGCAACCTGATGGCGTTTCCATGCTTTCTGCATGGTTCTGGAGGTACCTTCTTCCAGTGAATTGAATAAAACCCGACCAAAATTTGAAAGCTGTTTTGCAAGTTCAAGCATGAAAGAAGTTTTTCCCATTCCCGATTGACCGCTGATGAACCATGTACCTGATGCTTCCGGCTCTTCAAAATTGTCATACCATTCGCCTTCCCATTGTATCAAATCATATTTTTTTGAGAGCAGGTCGGTAGACGATATGGCTTTACTCATGCTGTCGTTTTTGGAAGGTTAAGGACTTTTCTTACAAGATTCTCTGTTAAAGGTTCGTTTAGTCTTTCAGCCTCACGCATTGCAGGAAGTAAGGCATCCCGAAGCTCACCGTAATTTTCGCATTCTCTTTGTAAAAACTGCACCAGCTTTTTATCTTCAATACCTGTTAAAAACTCTTTAAATCTCGTGTCAATAGGTTTCAATTCTCTTATCCCGTACTTTACTCTTCGGTAAAACTGTGGCATTCCCGGAGAATTTTTACTTTTCAGCTTTTCAATCTTTGTTTTCAGCTGATCGGTGCCAATAAGAATCAGGGCGCATTTACCCAAAAGGTGGTCATGCATTTCTTTTACATTGCACAGTGTTGCCTGCTTCATATATTCTGCTTCATCCCAAATTACTGCGGGCTGCCTTCCGTTGATTTTCATTCGCTGAAGCTCTTTGATAATTCCATTGATTTTTTTTGTCTTGGAACCTGAAATATTCAGTCTCATGGCTTCACATAGTTTGTCAATCAGATCACCGATGGTGTCCATTGATCCTACCGTGATTTTAAAAACTTCCTTCGGGGATTGCTTTACGAAAATATCTGAGCAGAATGTTTTCCCGATCCCGGTTCCGCCAATGATAATATTTGTGTAACCGAATTTTTTAGCATCCTCCAAAATTGAAAGCATCTGCATAAGCTGCGGCGTTTGCCTTACCGTCCATTTCAGCTCGTTGTTGTAATTATACCCGATAGCTTCAGCAATGAGCCTGAAATATTTATCATCAATAGGCACCTCGTTTTTTTCTACCATGATGTAGTACTGCTTTCGTCTCATGTAAGACAAATAACTGGAAGGAACACCGGATTTTTCGGCGAACTCGTTGGCAGAATAGCCATGCTCTTCCATCCACAATTCTAATTCGGCAAGAATTTTTTCTTTTATATTATTCGTCATCGGTTAAATATTTATCAAGGTTAATTTTATTAGCGTAGTAATCGTCCTGTTCTTTTTCCCAGTTGTACTGCTGTATTCGCTCTTCATCTTTGTTCTGCTTTTCCATAAGCTTCTGAGCATTTTCCAGCCGTTTTGCATTCCGCTGGTCTTTGTGCTGTCCTTTGCTGTCTACGATTACCATTTTGGCGAGTGTATTATCAAGCTCCGGATTTTGGATAAACATCTGGCTGATGATTTTTGTATCTTCTGCCTGGGTTTCCAGCACTATATTTTTAAGGTCTTTATTAAAATTCCTGATTTTTTGAAGTTCCTGAGCATCGTTTTCCTGTCTGTCGTAAAGTGCCATAGCATTTTCATGCTTTTTGGTGAGAATGAAACTGATGTTTTTCTCCTCATTATATGCTAAAACTTCATCAAGGTTTGAGGAATCAAATTTTATCGTCCAATCTAAATGCGCATTCATTCGGAAATTCACATCAAAGCTGTCATACTCCATTTTTCTGCCGTTAATGGCAACATGAAGACCGTTGTGGCTTAATTTATTGGTAAATCCTGTGGTCTCACCGAAATGAAGCAAATACTCATTTTTTGATACTATTTTTTTTGCATCAACGGGCATTTCGCTGTAAGCCTGTAGGTAATCATCCTTCAATTTCTCACGCTCCATTTCAATCATTCTGATGAGTTGCATCATGCAGCCTTCCTGATCGGGGAAAGAATGGCGAATCTTATTCAGATATTCATCATTCGGTTGTGCTTTGGATTTTACACCCTGTCCGCTCCAATTGGGCGCAAACTGGCAGTAGCTTTTATTGAAATACTTAAACCATGGCTCAATTACCTTTGATTTTGCATTCCCTACTTGTGCCGGAGTAAATTTGTCTGAAACGAACTCATAAAATGGTGTCATTTCCTTTTTAGCGTAATTGTCGGATTGTATCTGCAAAACTTTATGCTTTGTTCCGAACAATTCTTCGGTATGCTGCACGGCATTTCTTAAGGCAGCTTTTATTAATTGTGCATTTTCCTGCGTTCCTATTGCGTAGCCTACCGGATATTTTACCGAAGGATCAAGCACCACCACCATTGTAAGGCGATTATGGTAAGTGGTAACAGTATTTCCTTTGAGATTGGTTGATGACTTCTGATACAAGAGTTCTGCATCCCATCCGTCAACAGTCCAGTAAAGCATAGGTGCAGACGGAGCTTTTCTTTTTACATGCATTGCAACGGCATTATCAAAGCCTTTTTCGCCTTTTGTTCCGGCAAGTACCAGTAAATTCCATTTTTTGCGGTAGTTCCCGATAGTTGAAGCGCTAAGCTCCGGGAATTGCTGGATCTTGGCAACTGCATTATAAACAACTGCGATCTGTTCATTATCAAAAGTCCTATGATCTCTCAGTAAAGTTCTCAACAAAGCTTCCTGGGTACTGTCTTTTACTTTTACCGCTTTTTTATTGCCGAAATTTTCCGAGATCAATGATGCGTAACCATCTTTTTTGAACTCTTCCAGTTTTTCCTTTAAACGTCTTGATGATTTTGGCAGGCTGTGACCGATTTGTTCTCTTACTTCCGCAACAGCGGTTGCTGCATCCTTCCAAATTTCGGTTAAACCTCTTTTTCCGTTACGGGATCTTACAAACGAAACGGTTTCTTTCACGTACTGCTCAACAGCTTGTAACATCTGGGCATTTTTCACGTATTCGTCCTGTTTCTCTGTAGAAAGCGTTCTGTAATCGTCAAGAAGATAATAAGCGAAGAAATCAACCGCTTCATAATCATCTTTGTAATAGTTCAGAAGAAGGTTCTGAATGTTTCTCTTTGGCGGATATCCGAGTTTCTTAACAATCTGAACCCTGAATCTTTCCGGAATGCTGTCAAATTCTACTAAAGCCTTATTTCCAAGACCACGAGCTGTAACAACTTTATTGATTTTACCGTTGCTGCACAAATACTTGTAATTGGACTCAGATATTATACCCAAATCTTCATATAAGGCTTTTGCAGGGATCGTTAAAGTATTATGATGAAATTGATACATTTTAAACGATGTTTAACGGTTATTTAATAATTTCTAATAGCTCCCGCCGTGGTGTCGAAACCACGCAAAGCCGTGGCGGGATTTTTACTATATTTGGTGTGCTAACAAAAAATATAGGTTATGGATTTAACTAAATTCAATCTCTGGATGATTGAAAATTTTGAATTTGATTGTTTTGAAAATGATTTCTTTGAAAAAACACTCTTTAGTGTAGCAAATGAGTTCTCAAATTCAACTATTGATGGCGTTAATTTTGAACAATATTTTCGGGATAATCTGTTTCAGGAGTTTCTTTTACGTTATCGTTCAAGATTATCGATGTTGATACGGCAGATACCACAGCCTCAGTCACCGCTTCAGTTAAATGTTGTAGGGATTGATCTGAATTCTTATTTTGATCAGAAGGAATATTTACAACAAAAAGTTGCCCGATTAAATTATTAATATGAAGATTAATGATAGCCTTTTCCATCTTATAAAGTTTTAGAAATTGAAAATTTGAATAAACCAAACAGAATCCAGGTTTCTGTAAAAGTTTTGCCTGCGTAGGTGAAAGAGACAGAACGTCTCAGCTTTAAAATTTTATGTATAAGCTTTTTCATTTTACTTGTTTTTTATTTTCCTCGATGAATTTCTCTTTATTCTCTTGAATTTTTCTCATTGCATCTATTGCCTCATCATCGCCTCTAAGAAATCTCATTCTTGCAGCTGCAACGGTTTTCACATTTAAAATTTTTTGGAGAAGATTGTAATCTCCATAGTCAATTTTTTCTTTTAGCTGTTCAATTGTCATAACATTATTATTTTTTATTATACCTTTGTTGCATTGTTTTAACAAATATATAAACAATTGTCTAAAATAAACAAATAAAATTTAAACTTTTTTCTAAAATAATTATGAAGGCTATCCAAAGAGTAAAGCAATACATTGATTTTAAGGGTCTTAATAATAGCACATTTGAAAAAAAAATCGAGCTTTCTAATGGCTATATAGGTACCCAAATTAAAAGAAATGCCGATTTAGGAGAAGGTGTTCTAATTAAAATATTAGACAATTGTTTAGATATTAATCCTGAGTGGCTTTTAACCGGAAAAGGGGAAATGTTAAAAAGCAGTAAAGAATATAAGCAGGAATCTTTTCAAAAATCTAAAATTGATGAGCCAAAAACGCATTACGGTAATACAGTTCCTTTATATGATATAGAAGCAACAGCTGGCGTGTTTGAAGTTTTTAATAATAACCCGCAAAGCATACCGATAGAACATATTACCATACCTAATCTTCCAAAATGTGACGGAGCTTTATATATTAGAGGAGATTCTATGTATCCATTGCTAAAAAGTGGCGATATTGTCGCCTTTAAAACCATTCATGATAAATACAATATCATCTGGGGCGAAATGTATCTTATATATATTGTGCATAACGGTGATGAGTATTTTTTCTGCAAGTTTCTTAAAAAATCAAGTAGAGAAGGGTATGCAGAATTCATTTCACATAATCAACACCACCAAAGCGTAGAATTTCCTTTGGATAGCATAAAAGCACTGGCATTGGTCAAGGCAAGCATAAGATTCAACACCCTTTATTAGTAGCGATAGTTATAAGTCATTTACAATCAATAAATTAAACTTTATTATAGTTGCAAAATAGGGTATTGAATTTACATATTTTAGTCAATTTATTAGCTTTTTATACATTATTCTGCATATCAATCGCATTTATTTTACATAGATAACCTAACCCCAAACCTAACCCCAAACCTAACCGCAAATGTTTTTTTTACATTTTACGCTCTGCAAAAAAGTTTTCTTTTATTATCTTAAAAACACTGTTTAAACAGTCTTTCAAAAAGATAAAAAAACGCCTGAAAACATTTGTTTATGGTAGTTTTCGGGCATTTTTATGATTTTATGGTATTTGATTGCTTACATGAGGTATTTAATAGAGAGATAAGCGGTAGTAAATAGGTAGTAAAATGTAGATAATTGACCTTTTGTTATTTTCTGATTTTTGGCGTTTTTTTCTGCAAATAACGATAAATAGGGGTTTTTCAGTCTTTTTTTTCGGCATTTTTTTTGACCTTTTGTTTTAATGCCCATAAAAAGAAAGCTCTTGTTACGCTGAGAGCTGTCAGTTTACATGGTAGAATTATCAAAAATCAGGATTGATTTCCAGATAATTTATATTCCCCCAGAATTCCACATAAAAATAATTAACCTCATTTTCAGACGTTTACATAATTTTACAAAACTTTTTTACTACTTTGTATTGCATAATACCATTTTATTTACATATCTTTGTAATGTAAAATCGAAATAGGTTCATCTAGCTAGGTTCCGAATTTCGAAATTGATATAACTAATTAACAAACTTATTAAAGATGAATACTGAAAATACCAAAGCGCAAATGCGAAAAGGAATTCTGGAATTCTGTATTTTAAGTCTCATCAATCATCGCGAAATGTATGTTTCCGACTTAATCGATGAGCTGAAAAAAGGAAAACTGGATGTAGTGGAAGGAACACTCTACCCTCTTTTAACAAGATTAAAAAACGGCGAGTTTCTTTCGTACCGATGGGAAGAATCTACAGGAGGGCCTCCAAGGAAATATTACCAGATCACTGAAAAAGGTAAACTGTTCTTAGATGAACTTCAGAATACCTGGAACGAATTAACAGATTCAGTAAACCAAATTACTCAAAAAAATTAAAAAACAAAGCTATGAACAAAACACTCTCAATAGGACTCGCAGGTTTTTCTTTTACGATTGAAGAACACGCATATATAAAGCTCAGCGATTACCTGAACGCACTGAGAAGCTCTCTGGATGCTTCTGAAGCAGACGAGGTAATGCACGATATAGAAATCAGGATGGTTGAAATCTTTAAAGATTCGATGGGTAAACGTGAAGTAATTAACGACTCTGATGTGGAAAGAGTAATCGCCCAAATCGGAAGCCCTGAAACCATAGAAGAACAGGAAGAAGCGTATTATTCTGAAAAAAATACCAAAAAAACAGGAAATGCCGGAACCGGATATTCTGATAAAAAACAGTTGTTCCGTGATCCTGAAAGACAAAAAATCGCAGGCGTTTGCGCAGGTCTTGCCCACTATGTTGGAATGGATATAACTGCCATGAGAGCCATCTGGCTGGGAATTTTCGTCCTTGGAATTTTCACGGCAGCCATATCATCCACATTGGTTGTTTTATTATACATCATCCTTTGGGCGGTATTGCCAAAAGCAGAAACAGCTGCTGATTTCCTGAAAATGAAGGGAAAGCCTATGAACTTCGACAATCTTAAGAATGAGTCTAACAAGTTGGTACAGTTTGCCAACGAGTCTACTCAGAGGGTCGGAGAAATCTATATCGAAAATAAACCTTACATTAACAACGCGGGAAGCGGATTATGGAATGTGGTACGGTATATATTAGGTGGAATCTTTGCATTCATGTCTTTATCATGCTTAATCGGAGTATTTGTAGTATTCGGATTGATGGGAGCCGACAGCGATTTCCCTCCCGTAAGCGAAATGAACTTCTATTTCGATAATGATAATATGAAATACGTTATCATGGCGATGATTACCATCGGAAGTTTATTGCCTGCCATGTTATTCGGCCTATTAAGTATTAAACTCATTTCTCCTAAAACAAAGCTGAGAAACACAGGATGGGTAATCGGAGCATTATTTCTTGCACTGATCTCCTTAGGTACTTATTTCGGGTTCAGCATGGCACAAAAAGAAATGTTCCTGAAAGGCCATAAAGAAGATACGGAAGAGGTTTCCATCAACACCCAATCTGATACGATCTATGTAGATTACAAGCAGGTTACCATTCCTCAGAATTATAAAGGCTACGATGATGATATTTATTCCGACAAAGTTTCAGTGTACGAAAAAGACTGGATTCATGTTGATGTAACGAGAAAGGCAGATATTAAAACGCCATATTTAATCATCAAAAAAGAAGCTAAAGGGTACAATCTTCCTCTCAATGTAAATGTTCCTGTGGAAGTTGTGGACAACAAAATTATTCTTCCGAACTACATCAAGTATCCTTACGAGCACCGATTCAGAAATTACAGCATCGACTATGAACTGGTACTTCCTCTGAAAACAGTGGTACTTCCTGCCAAAAAAGACGGAATCAATTTCGACGGCGATCTTAATGCAGACGGAATTAATGACAATGATCAGGAAAGAGATGAAGACGGAAAAATTAAAATCGAAAATAATAAAATCACGGTAAACGGTTCAACCATTGAGTACAGCTCTGATGATGAAGACAGCATTATTGTAAACGGAAAGAAAGTTCCAAGCAACCAAGCCGATAAAGTGATCGATTCTATGAAGCACAGCATCAAAAAAATGAAAGGAGCCAACATCGATTTCAAAGTAGACGAAGGTAAAAATGAAATTTCCATACAAACTAAATAACTAAACTGCAGAGAGTGGCAGAAGGTGTGAATGGATTACCCAACCGTTTGAAATTCACACTCTTCTTCTCTCACAATAATTAAAAAAAATTAAAATTTAGTTCTCTATGTAAATAAAAAACTTTACATTTGTGTAGATAAAGATAATAACCAAAAAACACTCAAAAAATATTAACTAATCATGATACAACTGGCACTAGAAATTGTAATGAAAATCGTAGATTTAATCAGCGGTTTGTTTTAAGAGCGATAATATTTCAATATATTTGTAAAGTATAACCACTTTGGTTATACTTTTTTGTTTATAATTGAGATATGAGAAAGCTTTTTGGCAAAATACTATTAAAATTAATGGGCTGGAAAGTCGTTCTGCAGGGCGACGCAAAAAGCCTTAACCGATGTATTCTTGTGGTGGCACCCCATACCCACAATATGGAGTACATCCTGGGAAACCTTGCTTACTGGTCGCTTGAAAAGCCATTGAAAATAATCATCAAAGATGCTCATACCAAAGCCTGGTACGGGGGCCTTGTTAAAGGTCTCGGCGGTATTGGGATCGACAGAAGCCAAAAAAATGACCTGGTTAATTTTGTGGCTAAACAGTTTGCGAAGGATGACTTCAGTCTCGTTATTACCCCTGAAGGAACGAGAAGCTGGGTCCCAAAATGGAGAAAAGGGTTCTATCACATGGCATTAGCAGCAAAAGTGCCGATCGTTCTCGCTGCAGGAGACTTCAAACGTAAGATTATTTATCTCGGCTATACCATCCCATACGAAAGAATAGCATCGGAACCGTTTGCAGAAATCATGAAGGAAATTCAGGATTATTATATTAAAAACGATATTATTCCCAAAGTTCCCGCAAACTGGAATCCTAATATTATGGGAAATGATTTGGAGGTGAGAAGTGAGATGTAAAAAGTTAGAAGTTAACAAAATTATTGATAATTATTCACGGATTATTCAGATTTACAATTCACAACAATATAAATCAATCATCATTCATCATCATTATTTATAGCAGACATGTATATTAAAGATAAAAAAAAGGAAGATTTATTACAATTCATCAATGATTGGGGTGGCGAAACGTTTGCCAAAACTTTAGATATTCAATTTACCGATATCGATGTTGAAAATGAAACCTTAACGGCAACAATGCCTGTTTTACCCAGAATTCATCAGCCATTCGGCATTATGCACGGCGGTGCAAGCTGTGTTCTGGCAGAAACCATGGGTTCAAGCCTGTCTAATATTTTTATCGATGGTGAAAAATATTTTGGAGTGGGAACCAATATCAATACCAATCATCTGCGAAGCAAAAAAGACGGAATGGTAACCGCTGTCGCAAGATTCATCCGGAAAGGAAAATCAATGCATGTTTCCGAAATTGAAATAAGAGACGAAAAAGGCCAGCTTATCAGCCACACCACCATGACAAATACAATTATCAACAGATAAATTTCAGAAGCTCAAAAAATATTTGAGCTTTTTTGTTTTTTAACTGCAACCTTTTTGGAATTCTGCATCTTATAGGTACAAACTTAAAAACAATTTTCTATGAAAAAACTACTTTTACCTTTTTTTGTATCTGTTTTATCCGTTATGAGCTCTTGCAGTAACGACAGTATTAACGAAGAAACCGAAAAAACAGTTGCACAGTCTTATGATGTCTACATTGCAGGAAGAGAAAACAGCAAAGCCTGCTACTGGAAAAACAATATAAAAACAGATCTTACCGGTGGAGAAAACCTTATGCCTCTTGAAATCAAGGAAGAAAACAACAACGTTTATGTTACCGCAAGCATGGGTGTAACGCCTACCTCATTTAAATCGGTTCATTATTTCTGGAAAAATGGCACCAAAACCGAAATCAAACAATATCTGGGAATTTCTTCCGGTGCGCAAAATGATATTACGGCATTTGCAGTAAACAATGGTGATCTTTATTTTGCAGGTTATGTTGAAAACCTCTCTCCTGCCAATCCTAACCAGAGATATGAGCTCTGCTACTGGAAAAACGGAGTTAAAACAATGCTTTATCAAAGCCAGTTTATTCCATCTGCCGAAGGACTTTTCATTAATGGTTCTGATGTTTACGTATCAGCGCTTATTGCGGACAATAATCAGAATGTGGACAGAGGATATTTTAAAAACACCACATTCAATTCGCTTGGACAGCCCAATTATGTATTCAATTTTGCTAAAAATAATACCGGATTGCATATTCTATTCCAGAAAAATGCAAAATATTACTCAAAAAACATTACGGCAAATACAGAAACATTCATCGGAAATTACGCCTTAACGCTACCGTTCTACGGAAAAATTGCTTCTTATGAAAGCTCCAACGATTTGTATACAACGTATTATAATCAGGGAAATAATTACTTTAAAAACAACAGCATTGTCAGTACCGGTTTCTCATCACTTCCGTTTATTCAGGATTTATTTGTACTGGACAATAATGTATATATGATAAAATACAGCACGGCAAATAATACGTATTTTGGCAAAGTATTTATCAATGGCGTGGAAACGCAGAGTATTAACGGAACATTAAACGGAACTGTAAATTATACATCAACATTCAATTCAATTTATGTTGTAGCAAACTAAAACTATGTCTAAAATAAAGCCGGACTGGAACAAAATTTATTCAGGTTTATCCCCAAAACTTTTGGGGATTTGCCGCAGATATATACCGGATATTTATACTGCAGAAGATATTGTACAAGACAGTTTCATTACGGCTATTCAGAAAAACGATCAGCTGAATGACGAGAAGGCTCTATTTGCCTGGCTCAAAAAAATTGTCGTCAACAACGCTCTTCAGCATATCCGTAAGCACAGCAAAGATGCCTTTATCTCTACAGAACCCTCCGAAATTCCAGATACCTCATCAGAAATGGATCATCTTATTTTAGAAGATAAAAATATCTTCATTTACGATTTCACCCATGAAGAACTGCTGTCGTCTATCGACAGTCTACCACCTCATCATAAATCTGTTTTTAATTTATACTTTATTGAAAATCATTCACATGCAGAAATTTCCGGCTTGTTAGGAATTACCGTCAATACTTCAAAATCCCATCTTCTCAGAGCAAAAAAATCAGTTCAGAATTATTTGCTGAATAATTGTGTGAATCAAAATACGCCGAAAAACAAAATAGCGCAGGTTCTTGTTATTTTCGGTCTCGGAGGATTGCTTTGGGCACAGACTTTCCAGAGTACATTTGCAGACTTCAGGATCTCTCCTTCCAAAAAACTGCAGATTCCTTTGGATATAAAAACCGGCAGCATCATGATCCTGTCTTCAAACAAATCTTTAAAAAACAAAATGGTGATTGGGATTACTTTTCTTATCATCATGATAACTTCTGTATTTTTACTATATCAGAAAAGAAACGTATCCGTTAAAAATTTCACAGATTCTTCATCGTCCGGATTTGTGAACAGCAATGAAAAGAAGGCTTTAAGTTCCATACATAATGCATCCGACCCACCTGTGAATAAAGTACCTGTAACCTCATCAGTTCAAAATACATCCGAAAATACGGTGAAGAATGACCAAAACGCATCTTCTTCAGAAAAACAGCCCGAACAACAGAAAGTTATGGAAATCCAAAAAGGCAATAAGAACATAATCAACAAAGATTCTTTGAATGAAACTTCTCAAAAGGTGATTATCGTTAAAAAAATTATTAAAAGGGATACTATATTTATAGAAAAGTAAACAGTCATACCATGATTTGCAGAAAGATTTTTTTTCTTTTTCTTATACTATTCATCAGTTTTGCGCATGCCCAAAGACGGAAAAAAGTAGATACTGTATATGTTTACGAAAATGTTGTCGTTTATGATACCATCTACCTTCTGAAGCCCATACCTTATAAGCCTAATCATTTAATCTTCGCAGAACCGAAAGTAGAAGAGAAGTTTTTCGTACGAAATATCTACAAAGAAGAACTGGAAAAGCAGCGCGCAAAAAACAGAATCAGGAAACAGAGATCAAGCGTATTTGAATCTGGAATCGAAGGAGGGCTGGGTTTAAAAAACACTGGCTGGACAAAAGCCGTTTCTGCCCAAAAAGCGCAGTTTGGAGAATATGTGAATATATGGCTTGCGAAAAATATATTTTCTCCACAAACATTTTTGATGCTGTCTGCTGGTATTTATTACTGGAACTCAACATTTGACCTTGACGCCAATAAAGATGACACTATTTTGAACGGATTCTATTTTTCTGAAGATCAGCAACCACTGCTCTTTCAGAAATTCAACAATAAGCACTTTGAATATGCAGTCCAGCTGAAATTTTTATATGAATGGAAAAACATCCGTCCTTTTGCAGGAGTTTTAGTAAACCGTAATACCTACAAAATGCAGTTTTTAGTTCCGGAAAATAATGTGCTCAACCAACTGGATGATTTTAAAACCAACCAGACCAACTTCGGGTTTTCTTTTGGAGCGCAATACAGGCTTTTCAGAAAATTTATGCTAACGGTGGAATATCAGCAGTATCACATGAAAAATGTTTCTTTAAAAAACAGCACATTTGATTTTGACATTTTTAAGACGAATAATACCTTTGCAGAAAGAAAAATCAACTTTGGGATTTCTTATGCTATTTCCGGACGCTGATTTTCGAAAAGTACTATAAAATGATGTATTTCAAACTTCCATTCGACGAAAATCTCTACACTACTGATAACAATCCCAATGAACATCATATTGTTTTTCATCCTTTTGAAGGTTCCGAAACCGTAAAACATCACGGGAAAATCATCATTGCAAATCCAGAAGATTTAGATGAAGATGAACTTTTAAAAACATCATTACCAAAAGACAGGGATCATTATCTTGCCGAAACAAAGGATGAATATCTCGAAAACCTGAACCAGGTGATTGAAGTGATCAATGAAAATTATCTGCCCAAACTGGTCTATTCCAGAAGAAAAATAGTTGCTGATTTTCAGGATATTAATCTTAAAAAAAGTTTCAAAAATCTTTGTGATTCTTATCCCAATGCTTTCCGATATATTTTCATCAGTGAAGAAAAATCATGGATGGGCGCTTTTTCCGAAGTTTTGGGTAAATTCAATAAACAAACACACGATTTCGAAACCATGAGCCTCGCGGGGACGCTTCCCGTTTCTGAAAGCTGGTCGGAAAAGGAAATTGAAGAGCAGAAACCCGTTACGGAATACATCAGAAATATTCTGAAAAATTATTCAGATGATATTGAAGAATCTGCTACGTATAATCATATTTCAGGAAATATCAAGCATCTTCGTACCGATTTCAAAACCAAAATCAGGTGTGAAGACCTTGACGGTATTATCCAACAATTGCACCCGACTCCTGCAGTATGTGGTATTCCCAAAGATTTTTGTGCGGAAAAAATCCGCGAGCTTGAAAAATTCCCCCGCGAATTGTATGCTGGTTACATCAAAATTGAAACGGAAGAAAACATCTTTTACTTCGTGAATCTTCGTTGCTGTAAGCTTTATCAGGATTCCGTACATATTTTCGTAGGCGGCGGAATCACAGCGCAAAGCAGCCCTGAAAAAGAATGGCGCGAGACAGAACTTAAATCAGAGGCTATTTTAAAAAATCTTTCTATCGGCTCATAAAATTTTAACCAAATTTTAGTCAATAAAAAACCTCTTCCTACAAAGAAAGAGGTTTATATAGATTAAAATAATTCTTATTTTTTAACGCCTATTTTACTCCATGTATTCATTACGAAAAGCAAAATAATTCCAATGAAGGCTGAAGCTGCTGAAAATACAAACTTCAGGTTATCTTCTGACAGTAAATCGGTCTGCCAGTCCAGCGCATACAGGTTAATGGCGATGAACACTACAAATACTACTAAAAATACTTTATAAAACTTCTGCATGATTCTTAAAAATTAATATATGTTTTTACCAATTCGGCAAAATTTGCTGTGAATAATTTAATTGAAATTGCCAACAGAATGATTCCGAAAACTTTTTGCAGGATTGCCAGTGTAGCATCTCCTATTTTCCGTTCAAGCCAGTTTGCAGATTTCAGCACCAAATATACGAAAATTGTGTTGAGAATAATTCCAAAAATAATATTAATATCGTGAAATTCAGCCTTAAGGGATAAAGTAGTGGTTAATGTCCCGGCTCCTGCCACCAAAGGAAAAGCAATAGGAACAATGGAGGCAGACCTCGCCTCGGAAGTTTTGTTGATTTCAATTCCCAAAATCATTTCCAGGGCAATAATAAATATCACGAAAGCTCCGGCTATAGCAAATGAATTTACATCAACCCCGATAAATTTCAGGATTTTATTTCCTACGAAAAGGAAAACAAGCATAATCAGGCCTGCGGTAATGGTTGCTCTTTCGGCTTCAATTTTACCAAATCTCTGCTGAAGACTTACGATGATAGGAATTGATCCTATAATATCAATCACAGCAAAAAGAACCATAAAACAGGTAACGATTTCTTTAATAGAAAAATCATTGAATATCTCCATGCCTTTAAATTATTAATTTCGCAAAAATATGAAAATTAATTAATTATTTGCTAATTTGGGAATACAATTTTACAATTGAATTTAAAAGCATTTCCATTCCCTCATAAGATTTCACAGGAGCATATTTTTCAATTTGTATTTTCTGGGTAAGGCTTCTGTATTCTTCGGCAACTGCAGCTCCTTTATAATTTTCCAGGAAACCGGCAAAATCTTCCACAGAACTCTGGAAGTATTGGTTTCTCACTTCAGAATCCAGTTCTTCATAGGTTTGAAAAAACTTCTGATAATCTTCTTTATCTTTGAGATTTTCCAAATAACTGAAATAATCATTCACATCTGTCTTTAGCTGTTCCCTGATTTCTTTTTCTGTTTCAGCTACTGAACCCAACGGTTTCACAGGTTCGCTTATTTTTTGTAAACGACGCTTTTTCTGCCAGTTTTTAAATACGAGGTAAGCTATAAACAGAGCAATTAAGATAGCGGTATTTATAAAAAGAACATTCCAGTGCAATCTGTTTTTTTCCTTCACTTTGAAAGATGTGGTTTTAAGAACAGGTGTATTTACCGTCTCCAGAAAGGTGTTGGTGTATTCGTTTACCTTTTCAACAGTGGTGCGGGACTCCATAACCTGATCGTGAGAGAACGCATTAATATGGAGTACTTCCTGCCCAAGGTCTATATATTCTTTTTTGGAAGGATCAAAAAACGAAAAATTTTCGGTCTTAATAGAAATTTCTCCTGCTTTTTTGGGGATTACAAGATAATTCGCAAGGATTTCACCTGTCATTCCCGTTGTTTCCGTTTTTACGTTGGAAGTAATTTTAGGAGCAAATATTTCGTAATCCGGCGATTCTGCAATTTTAGGAAGCTCCATACTTTTAAGGTTTCCTTCGCCGCTTACTTTTACAATAACATTAATCGGCTTCTTTACCTCTGCTTTTTCTTTTGAAATGTTGGAAATGCTCACCTTAAAGTTTCCTACCGCATTTTTGAAAGATTCCGGTGAATCCTCCGGAAGTTTTTTAACATTGATTTTAACTTTGTTGGAAACAATTTTATTTTTCCCGGCGAAAGTGCTCACTGACGCAGTAGCTCCCGGAACTTCAACATAACCTGATTCATTAGGGAAAATTAAAAAAATGGCTAATACCTGAGAAGACATGTTTCCAAAATCGGAAGGATCAATTTCAGACTTTGCAAAACTTACCGGATACACATCCAGCTCATTATCTTTTGGAAGGCGGATATTTTTAACCTTTCGGAGGTTATCCATATTCCTGGAATATACCTTAAGCACAGCAATGGTTGGCTCATCCTGGTATACCTCTCTATCTTCTACTTCCATATTCAGGTAGACATCTTTTGAATAATTGGCTGCAACAGAAGCTTTTTTATCAACATCTTTAATGAAAATATCGAAAGGCTCGGTTTTATAAATTTTGTTGTTGATGGTAATCAGGAAAGAACCTATTTTTACTTTTCCTTTTTGTTTCGGCTCTAAAGCCAACCGTGTAACCGATTGTGAGATTACGGTATTGGTCTCAGGGTCCATAAAGCCATTGGTTATGGAACCTGTGCCAATAAGATTGAATTTTGAGAAATCGGGAAGCCTCAATTTGGTTTGCTGGCTGTTATAATCGGTGCCTTCAATTTCAAGGACGATGGTAAGATTAATGATATCTCTTGCGGTGTAAATGCTTTTATCAGAAGTTACGCTAAGATTTACCTGTCCGTAAGAGATTACGGATATTAAAAGGAATATTATGTAGGTAAGTCTGCTCTGCATCACCAATCTTTCTCGTTGCTTTCAGGCATCGAATAAGAATTTTTGTTTAAAATTCTTCTGGCGGTTTCTTTCTCTTTATCGCTTACTTTATTGAGTATCTGATTTTCAAGTTGTTTTGGGATTTTTCCTTCATTATCAGGTTTTTGATTAGGATTATTGCCCTGTCCTTTCCCCTGATTCTGCTGCCCTTGTCCCTGATCTTTCTGATCTTTGGAACCTTTTTGATCATCATTTTTTTGTTGGTTTTCACCACCGCCTCCTTTGCCGGAGTTATTTTGTTGTTGTTTTTTCTGTTGGTTTTCTTTTTCCTTCAGCTTGGCTATCTCGTAATTCTTTCTTGTAGGCTCGCTGTAAGGATTCTGTTTCAGAGATTGTTTGTAAAATTCTGCCGCTTTTTCCGGCTGTTTCATCTGCATATAAGCATTTCCTAAGTTGTGAAGGGCTGCAGCCTTATCTGGAATAGTCTGAGAAAGTCTCTGGGCTTTTTCAAATTCTGCTTTTGCTTCTTCATATTTTTTACTCTTGTAGAGTGCATTGCCTAAATTATAGTGCGCTGTAAAATCTTTATCATTGGTTTTTATGGCTTCCATATATTTTGCAGAAGCCCCATCATAATCTTTACCGTTAAATTTTTCATTGCCTTCATACACCAAAGTTCGGTAATTCTTCTGCCCAAAAAGTAATCCTGAGCTAAGGAAAGCAATTACAAACGACAAAAAAATAATTTTAGTATTCATCATATGCAAAATTATTCCTTTATATGTTAATAAACAGCGATTTATTTGTTAAAATTGGGTTAAAGTAGGCTTTTGAACCATCATCATTTTTAATATCAAACATTGAAATCTCTTTTAGGATTGAACATATAGATCAAAAAAAAGAAAAATAAGGAAACTGCAAGAAAATACTGGTAATAATGATTGGCATTCTGCGATTTAACCATTGTACTGGAAGATCCGGTTTTCTTCTTCAAAGCTTCGATTATCTGATCGGGAGCTTCATTAATGTTATTTCCGTCAACATACGTTCCGCCTGTAGATTTCGCCATTTTTTTCAAAGCTTCGGTTTGTCTTTTGGAAATTACTGTTTGTCCGGACATATCTGCCTTATATCCCATAAGTTGTCCAAAAGCATACTCGGGAACCGGTGCTCCTTCGTTTGAACCAATTCCTACGGATGTAATCATGATTCCTTCTTTTTTAGCCAGTCTTATAGCGGCATCATCATTTCCTTCGTTATCTTCGCCATCGCTTAGTAAAACTATTTTCCTGGCATCTTTATTTACATTTTTAAATTTTTGCACGGCGGCTTTCATTCCGTTTAGAAAATCAGTCCCCTGAATCTGCATTGAATTGGTTTCAATCGCACCAACATAGGTTTCAGCAGAGGTATAATCGGTTGTCAGCGGCATAATGGAAGTTGCCTGGCCTGCAAATATGACAATTCCTACCTTATCATTTTTCATTCGCTGCATGGTCTGAATAATAAGATTTTTGGCTTCTGTCAAACGGCTCGGATCAATATCTTCCGCATTCATAGAATTGGAAACGTCCAGCATAAAGATCACATTATTCAGTTTCTGATTGGTTTTGATTTCTTCAGAACCGCTTAGAAGATCAATGATAGAAAAAATAAGAAAAAGTGTTCCTAAAAGATATAAAGCGGGAAAAAACTTTGTAAATCCCGAACGTTTTTCAAAAAGATGCTGATGAAACTGGCTGTCTGCAAAAAGCGCTCTTTTTTTCTTTTTCCATTTTAAATAACGGATCAGAAAAACAGCCAACAGCGGCAAAAGCAACAGCAGCAAAACATTCCAATAATTTCCTAAATACCAATCCATTAACTTAAAATTTTATATAATACCCATCTCAACAAGGCATCGAGGAACAACATTCCAAGAGCAATCCAGAGGAAAATTTTAAAATACTCCTGATAATTGAATAATTTTGCCACTTTCACATCAGACTTTTCCAGCCGGTTAATTTCATCATACACTTCTTCAAGGCTTGAATTTGATGTTGCCCTGAAATATTTTCCACCCGTCATTTGAGCAATTTCTTTTAAAACAGGCTCATCAATTTTCACTTCGGTTTCGGTAAAAACAAGGTCCCCGAAAATATCAATCTGCGTCGGCATCAGCGCATATCCGTTGGTTCCGATTCCGATGGTATAGACTTTTATATTATTATTTTTTGCCAATTCGGCAGCAATAGCGGGAGGCATTGCATTTTCAATAGTATTCACGCCGTCGGTCATCAGAATAATAATTTTGCTTTTCGCTTTACTGTTTTTCAGGTGATTTACCGCTACGGAAAGCCCTTCTCCAATGGCTGTTCCTGGCTCCAGTTCCTGGAGGTTAAGGTTCTGCAATTCATCAATCACTACCTGATGGTCTGATGTAACCGGAACTTTTGTAAATGCCTCTCCTGAATAGTTTACAAGACCAATTCTATCATTTGGCCGTTTCTGGACAAATTTAACGGCGATATCTTTTAAAGCTGTCAAACGATCCGGAGTCAGGTCTTTGGTGAGCATACTCAGGGAAACATCCACGGAAAGCATGATGTCTATTCCTTTTGTATCGTCGCGATCCTGAGAAATGGTAAAAGTTCGCGGCCTCGCCATTGCTATGATTAATGCGGAAAGGATGATATATTTTGAAATTTTCAGCAAAAACATGACAAAACGTATTCCGCCGCTTTCTCCCATATTGTTAACGGTCGGAACTTTAATTCCTTTCTTTTGCTGACTGCTTACATCTCTGATAAAAAGCGGAATAAACAACAGGAAAAGCAGCAAAAACCAAGGACTGTAAAACTCAAAATCAAACATCTTTTCTCAAATTTTCAAATTCCAAATCTTTTGACGAACGCTTTACAAATTCTCTGATATCGGCAAGGTCTTTTTCCATTGTTTTTTGATCAGGAAAAGTTTTGGCAAACTTCACCAGGTCTCCTCTTACGAATACCTCTTCCACTACCCTTTCGTTTTCCTGAGAAATGGTATTATTTTTCTTCATGAGATCTATAAGATCGTCGGTTAATAAAACATCTGCCGGCAACCGGTATTGTTTTGCAATAAATTTCCTTGAAATATCGATCAATTCTACATAAAAAGAACGATAATTTCCGGTTTCTACATATTTTTTCTTTTTGAGAGCATCAAGTTCTTTAAGGGTCTGATTCGTCGCTACAACCGGCGAATCTTTAGGTTTTCTGCCATATTTCACAAATATCACTATTGCGATAATAAGGGCAATAACTGCAATAGCAGCCAGAATATAAAACTTATAGAGTTCCCAGTAATCGGTAACTTCAAGTTGTACTTCCTTATTTTTCATGATATCATTAATCTGATCATCTTTCTGAGCAGTGTTGATGACATCAATTTCATAAGGAATTGTTTTCAGTATCCTTCCACCAACCTTGAATTCTAGTTCAGGGATTGTGAATTTTCCTTCTTCAAAAACGGCAAATTCTATTCTTCTGTAATAGATATCTTTTGTCTGCGAAATGCTGTCTTTCACTTCCTCAAAATGAAATGGCAGCAGTTCATTTTCCAGAGCTGCAGAAATTTTCTCATTGTTAAGGTTATTGATGGTCACAATGATATGATTCACTTCTCCGAGTGCAATGGTTTTCTTTTCAACGCTCGAAGAAAGAATCTGTGAAAAAGCATTTGCACAGAATAAAAAGCAAAATATAAATACTAATTTTTTCAATTTTAAATTAATTCAAAGTTTAAAGCTCAAAATTCATGGTTTAAATCACTGATTTCGACTTCTGTTTTTATTTTTTCTGAAAATAATGATACAGCAGCTTAGAATAATCCGAACCCGTATCGATGTTTAAAAAACTGGCTGAGCTGTTGGCAAAATCATCTTCCAGTGCTCTTAGTTTCTGCTTCTGGGCCTCCGCAAAATTATATCTCCATCTGGCGCTCGAAGTATTTGCCCAAACCTGCCTTCCCGTTTCAGCATCATACAACAACGTATATCCCACATCCGGAATTTCATTATCTTTTTGATCAAAAATCCTCATTCCCAACAATTGGTGTTTTTTTGCGGCGGCTTTCAACATTTTAGAATCGTATTCATCTTCAAAATCGGAAAACATAAAAACCAGGGATTTTCTTTTAAAAATACCCATCATATATTCCAGTGCCTTATCGATTTTTGCTGTTGCCGGAACATAATCTGCCGTGATTATCATACTGATAATCGAAAGAATATGCTTTCTGCCTTTTTGCGGCGGAATTACCCGGTATACTTTATCGGCAAACAAAATCAAACCAACTTTATCATTATTCCCCGCTGCGGAAAAACCGAGGCTTGCCGCAATTTCTGCTACATATTCTCGTTTCAGCTGATTTTTGGTTCCATAATCCATTGATGCGGAAATATCTACTAAAAGCATCATGGTAAGTTCCCGCTCCTCTTCCATTACTTTCACAAACGGTTCCCGGAAACGGGCGGTCTTATTCCAGTCGATCCTGCGGATTTCGTCTCCGAACTGATAAGGGCGCACTTCCGAGAAAGTCATTCCCTGTCCTTTAAAAGCACTGTGATATTGCCCCATCAGCGTAGCTTCCGTCTTCTTTCGGGTACGGATTTCTATTTGCTTGACTTTTTTTACAATATCTTTTATCTGCATATAATTGTTTAAGTTTTTTGGTTAAATGTTTTTGGTTTAAAATGTTCCATTTGTTAAATTTTAAATAGGCTTAATGGCATCAATAAACTTTAAACCTAAAACATTAGACCTTGAATTCAATGGAAACATTCAACCATTCATCATCAAATTTCGGGCTGTATTTTTTATAGAAATTAATCGCCAGCTCATTCCAGCTTAATACCTGGAAAACCATTCCACTGTACTGTTCAGATTTTCCATATCCCATTGTTGTTTCAAATAATTTTTTCCCGACCTGTTTACCCCTGAATTTCTCAGTTACCACAAGATCCTCCAGATAAAGTCTTCTTCCTTTCCATGTAGAATACCTGTCATAAAACAGCGAAATTCCGATAATTTCATGATGATATTCAGCAATAAAAGCTTTCCAGACAGGAGATTCTCCGAATCCGTCTTTAATAAACTGATCTAATGTTAAAGTTACTTCATGTAAAGCCTTTTCATAAGCCGCAAGCTCTTTAATGAGTTCGAGCATGGAACCACAATCTTCCTGAACTGCTTTTCTGATGATTACTTCATCCATTACGGAGCCTGGATTTTCGCTAAAATTCTGTTGACGATCTCTTCTGATGAAATTTCCTCCGCTTCTGCTTCGAAGGTAAGACCGATCCTGTGTCTCAAGACATCTTTTGCCAAAGATTTAACATCTTCAGGAATAACAAACGCTCTTCCTCTAAGGAAAGCATACGCTCTGGAAGCAATGGCTAAATTAATGGAAGCTCTTGGAGAAGCTCCGAAACTGATATAATTTTTCAACTCGGAAAGGCCGTAATTTTCAGGGTAACGCGTTGCAAAGACCATATCCAGAATATATTTTTCTATTTTCTCGTCAAGATAAATCTTATTGATTAATTCTTTTGCCGCAACAATATGTTCAAGAGAAATGACAGCTTTAACAGTGGGTTGATGTGAAGTTGACACCATTCTCATAACCATTCTTTCATCTTCAAATTTAGGATAGTCGATCGTGCATTTCAGCATAAAACGGTCGCTTTGCGCTTCCGGTAACAGATAAGTTCCTTCCTGATCAATCGGGTTTTGGGTTGCCAATACCAGAAACGGTTTCGGCAGCTTCATGGTTTCATCCCCGATGGTTACCTGCTTTTCCTGCATTACTTCCAACAATGCCGATTGCACTTTTGCGGGTGCACGGTTAATCTCATCTGCCAGTACAAAATTGGCAAAGACGGGGCCTCTTTTTATAGAAAAATCATTTTCTTTAACATTGTAAATCATGGTTCCTACCACATCAGCAGGCAACAGATCGGGTGTAAACTGAATTCTTGAAAACTCACCATCAACAGCTTCGGCAAGCGTTTTTATCGCAAGCGTTTTTGCTAATCCCGGAACTCCTTCCAAAAGAACATGCCCATTACCCAAAAGCCCTACCAAAAGGCGGTCTATCATATATTCCTGACCGATGATTACTTTATTGATTTCCTCGCGGAGACGTGAAAAATAGAAGTTTGCCTCCTTCACCTGCTCGGTGAGCTGACGAATATCTTCTGCTTGATATGTATCTGACATAGTCTAATTTAAAATAATTGGTAAATTTCTAATAAATACTTGCATAAATCAACCCAAACAATGCTATTTTTGAGTTAAAGTTTGTTAAATATTCCGGCATTACTGCGAGATTGAAAATAAATTAAAGATTAGTTTGCATTAATAATGAAGCTGAATTTCATAAAAATATATAAATTTTAATTGAATCACCTGTTCAAAAATTGTCATTTCCAGTTTATTAAACTATTTTTGGTGATTAAAAATTTTGCAAAGTGAATTATCATTTTCAGTCCCACAGACAGGTACGGAAGAACCTTCTGGATATTTTACAAAATACTTCACATGAAGATCTTTTGCTGATTCCTGACGGTTTTAACAATAATATCTACTGGAATATTGCGCACACGGTTGCGACCCAGCAGCTTTTGCATTATTATCTCAGCGGCAATCCTTTCAGAATTGATAAATACTGGATCGAAACCTACAAAAAAGGTACTTTACCCAACCTGAATGTTCAGAAGTCTGAAGTGGAAGATCTTGAATTTTTACTAACGGAAACTTCAAAAATCTTAATGCGGGATTACGATAGCGATTTCTTTTCGGATTACACGCCGTACACCACAAGTTTCGGAATGGATCTTAAAAGCATTCAGGATGCCATTATTTTCAACAACATGCACGAAAGCCTGCATTATGGGTATGCCATGGCACAGAAAAGAGCAATTTTAGGAGAAAAAGGAAGATAGTTAAAGTGAATTGCTTTGCAGTGAACAGTGAATTTTTGCAACACCAACTGAGAAGCAGATTGACAATTAACATTTCACAATTTAAAATATCAAAATGACAGATAAAAAAGACGATTTTATTTTCGGGCTGCGTCCCGTAATTGAAGCGATAGAAGCGGGAAAAACGATTGACAAGATCTTTGTGCAGAATGCATTGCAGGGTCCTATTTATGCTGAGCTTAAAGCCATTTTAGCCAAAAATAAAATCCGTCCCAATTATGTTCCGGTTGAAAAGTTGAACCGTTTTACCAGAAAAAACCACCAGGGTGTGGTTGCCTTTATTTCAGATGTTCCGTTTCATAAGGTTGAAGATATTGTTCCTCAATTATTTGAAGAAGGAAAAACACCTTTTTTATTGATTTTAGACCGGTTAACCGATGTCCGAAACTTTGGGGCCATTTGTAGAACAGCAGAATGCGTAGGCATCGACGCTGTTATCATTCCTGAAAAAGGAGCAGCTCCGATTAATTCCGATGCGATAAAAACTTCAGCAGGCGCACTTTATAATGTAAAAATCTGTAAGGCTCCGAATCTGGCGCACGTTGTAGATTTTCTTCAGCAAAGCGGTATTTCTGTTTTTGCAGCAAGTGAAAAAGCTGAAAAACTAATTTATGACGTTAATTTCACAGAACCCTGTGCCGTGGTAATGGGTAATGAGGAAACAGGAATTTCAAAAGAAGTCCTCCATCATTCGGATGAAAAAATAAAATTACCGATAGAAGGGAAAACCCAGTCACTGAACGTTTCTGTGGCCTGTGGTGCAATCCTTTACGAGGCGGTAAGACAGAAAATGACTGCAAAAGCAGGATTATAATACATTAAGAAGCAGTAAAAATTAAAAAAAATTCAATGAAAAATATAGCAGCAATAGCGCTGATTTCAACAATAGCTTTAGTTTCGTGCAACAAAAAAGAAACGGCAAAAATTACTAAAATAGATCCTAAAACAGGAAAAACAATTACCGTGGAAGTTCCTGCAGATTCTGTGGCAAAAGTGGAAGAAAACCCTGCGATAAAAGATTCTGCAGGTATTTACAAGCAGACATTTAAACTTGAAAAAGGAAAAACGTATCCTTTGACAACATACCAGAGAGATACAAAAACCATGACCGACCCTACCGGAAAAACGCTGAACGGAACCAGCGAAGCAACAGATGAAATGTCTTTTACGGTAAACGATATCAAAGGAAATGTATATGACATTACACTAAATCTTATTTCAAAAAGAAATTCTCAGACTTCGCAGGGAAAAACTATCGTCGTTGATACCAAATTGCCGATTCCGAAAGAAGATGACCTGAAAATGATCTGGAATATCAACAGAGCGCTTACCGGAAACAAGCTGAACATGAAAATGGATACGAAAGGAAACGTGATTTCCATCACAGGTTTTGATGCGGTTTACAAGAAAGTAGGTAACGCTGTAGGAACCATTGTAAAAGATAAAAACCAAAAGGAAAGCATTATTGCAAGCCTTAAGGAAACATTCAATGAAAAGGTGCTAAAAGATCAGTTCAATAAAAACCTCACCATCATCCCGAAAAAAGGAGTAAAAGTAGGAGAAAAATGGACCAACAGTGAAAATGCCGATGCACAAGGTAAAATAAAAGTAACTTCAAACTATGTTTTAAAAAGTGTAGGCAACGGTATCGCTGAAATTGCTGTAACCGGAGGAATCCCTAAAAAAGTGGAGAAGCAAAATCAGGGAGATATCACCCACAGCTTAAGCAGTGAACTTAGCCAAAACGGAACCATAAAATTTGACCAGAATACAGGATGGATCAGCAATCAGAATATTTCTGTGAAGACAACACAGATCGAAACCATCTCCAACGGAAAAGAATCTCAGTCTATGAAAAGTGTTTCCAATTCTTCTGTGATGGTAAATCCATCTGCAAAATAAGAGTTTCAAATTCAAGGTTTTAGGTTTAAATTTTTCAAATCTGAACATAAAACTTTAAACCCTGAACCAAAAACATTTAAATTATTATGAAATATATTTTTGAGCTGGTATTGGCTGCCATTATTATTTTCTTTGTCTGGAATATTCTGAAAAGAATTTTCTTCAAAACTTTTTACAGTTACAGATTCAACAATAATAATCAGAATAATAAGAAGCAGGATATACGAAACTCAAATAAAAACAATATCAACTGGGATGCTGAAACCGTAGATTACGAAGAAGTAAAAGACAGTACTGATAAAAGGAATTCCGAAAACAAAAGATAATAACCAACACATGGCGAAAAATAAAAACTTAATTTATATTGCGATTTCTATTATTGCATTTATAGTTTTAGCATTTTTATATTCCACTCCTGTTTTTACGGGAAAACAGCTCTTTCAGCATGACATCGTGCAATATCGCGGAGGTGCAAAGGAACTCATTGATTACAGGGCCGATACCGGAAAAGAAACCTACTGGAGCGACTCTATGTTCGGAGGAATGCCTACCTACCAGATGGGAAGCCGATTTACGGGAGACATCATCAAAAATATAGATTCTGCCCTCAACTTTTTCCCGAGGCCGGTTAATTATATTTTTATGCTTTTCGCCGGCTTTTTCCTCCTCGGAATGGTTGCGGTAAGAAACTGGAAATATGCCCTTTTAGGAGCTACATTCTTCGGACTGTCCACTTATTTTTATATTGCCATTGCCGCAGGACACAACGGTAAAATCAACACTATTGAATATTTTGCGCCGCTTCTTGCCGGGATTTTACTGGTCTACATCAGAAAACAGTACATTTGGGGATTCATTGTCACTACCCTTTTCATGGGACTTCAAATTGCGGCCAATCACCCGCAGATGACGTATTATCTCTTCCTGGCATTAGGTTTTTTATTCTTATCTGAATTAATTCGAGCTATTCAGAAAAAAATACCGATGAAACATTTTTTAATTTCATCAGGAATTATCGCCGCTTCATGCATCATCGGTGTCGGAATGAACTCCCAGCGGATCATGGCCAATTCAGAATATGTTAAAGAAACGGTTCGTGGAAAGCAAATCTTAACCAATGAAAGCCACACTGAAGGAAATTCGGGGATGGATAAAGAAAGTATGCTGATGTGGAGCTACGGAAAGCTTGAAACCCTGAATCTTTTCATCCCGAGACTAATGGGCGGCGGAAGCCAGGAGCCGGAAGGAAAGGAAATGATGACCAGAGTACAGGAACTTGTTCAGGAAAATGTAGGCTCTCAGGCTGAGATGGACAGGATTTCCAAAGGTTTCGGAAATTTAACGTATTGGGGAGACCAGCCGGGAACTTCAGGACCTGCTTATCAGGGAGCTATTGTCTGCTTTTTAGCACTCTTAGGATTTTTCTTCGCCTGGAAAAAATACCGGTACTGGATTTTGGGAGCGTCCATTCTTACCATATTTTTAGCGTGGGGAAGCAATTTCATGGCACTCTCCGACTTTTTTATTGATTTTGTACCTTTTTATAATAAATTCAGGGCTCCGTCTTCTATTTTGGTGGTTGTAGAACTTTTATTCCCTTTAATCGCCATTATCGGATTGTACAGATTTTTTACGGATAAAGAATTAACAACAGAATACAAACAGAAAATTCTTCTGTATGTAGGAGGCGGAACGCTGGGTTTTGTATTAATTCTATTGATCTTCGGAAAGTCTTTATTAGGATTCCATACCGAAAACGAAAAAACATACCTTCCTCCTTTCCTTTTGGATTATCTGGTGGAAGAAAGATTTAAATTATTCAGAATTGATGCCATTAAAGCCTTTATATATGTTGCGATTGCTGCCGCTGCTTTATTTCTTGTCTTAAAGCAGAAACTGAATCAGAATATTGCTTTACTAATTATTGGTGTCGTAAGTTTATTTGATTTATGGACTGTAAACAAGCGTTATCTGAATGACGATAATTATGTGGATAAAATCTTCGCTGAAAATCCTTTCCAGACAGAAAGTTCAGATCTTATGGCGGAAAAAGTTCAGGGAAACCCAAATCTTGAACCGATCTTAGCCAATGTAAATGTCAACAAAACATTGGAAACCATTGCTGAAAAAGACAAGACACATTACCGGATTTTCAATAATATCTTAGGAACCTTCAGCGAAACCAATACCTCTTACTTTAAATCTTCCATCGGTGGTTATCACGCGGTAAAGCTGAGGAGATATGATGATGTGATCAACGAATATTTCCAGATCATGGATTCGGTAAAAGTTCCGAATATCCTGAATCTTCTCAATGCAAAATATTTGGTATTAGGAGGCCCGGAGCAGCCACAGGCAATTCCAAACCCGAAAGCCAACGGAAATGCATGGTTTGTAAGCGAACTTAAATTCGTGGAATCGCCCAATCAGGAAATTAAATCCATCGGAGTAATTGACAGCAAGAAAACAGCGGTTATTGCTTCATCTGATAAAAAATATTTTGAGGGAAAAACCATTCAGCCCGATTCAACGGCTTACATCAATTTAACGAAATACCAACCGAACGAATTGGAATTTAAATCTCAGTCGAAAACACCGCAGCTTGCCGTATTTTCGGAAATTTATTATCCTCACGGCTGGAAATTCTTTATTGATGGAAAAGAAGTTCCGTACATCAAAGCAGATTACCTTCTCCGTGCCGTTCATGTTCCAGCAGGAAACCACGATATCAGAATGGTCTTTGAGCCTGAAGTCATTGAAAAAGGAAAATGGATTTCATTAATCTGCTTCGGATTGTTTATTCTTTTGAGCGGAGCCGGAATTTATTTTCTTTACCGCAAAAAAGGGGGAAGACAAGCTTTACCAAAGGAAGAATAAGGCAATTGTCATTCTGAACGAAGCAAAGCGGAGTGAAGAATCTCAAAGAAACCAATGAAACACAGCGATGAAAACTTTAGGAACTCATAATTATTATGTTTATATCTTAACCAATAAACATAAGACTGTATTATATACGGGAGTTACTAATGATTTGAAGAAAAGATTATACTGGCATCAGAATCCGGAAGCGATAGATAAAAGTTTTACATTCAGATACAAATGTTTCTTTTTAGTATATTTTGAACACTTCAGTGATATTGATATTGCCATTGCAAGAGAAAAGCAAATTAAAGGCTGGATCAGAAGCAAAAAAAATAATCTGATTAATGAATTTAATTCAACCTGGAAATTTCTTAATGACGAGATATAATGAGATTCTTCATTGCGTTTCACTTCATTCAGAATGACAGAGAGAAATCATAGTTAATGGAACAGAAAAAAATACTCATCATCACCTATTACTGGCCGCCGGCGGGAGGACCGGGTGTTCAGAGATGGCTGAAGTTTGCGAAATATCTGCCCGAATTCGGATGGAAACCGGTTATTTACACTCCGGAAAATCCGAGCTATCCATTGCTGGATGAAAGTTTGATAAAAGATGTTCCGAAAGATCTGGAAATTGTAAAAACAAAAATCTGGGAACCGTACCAGCTGGCCGAAAAACTTAACAAAAGCAATAAAAAGTTCAAAGCGGGACAATTTGACGTTGGCAAAAACCAGAACTGGAAATCTAAACTTTCGATCTGGGTGAGGGGAAATTTTTTTATACCCGATGCAAGGGTTTTCTGGGTGAAACCTTCTATTAAATTTTTAGAGAATTATTTAAAAGAAAACAATATTGAGGTGGTTGTAACCTCGGGGCCGCCGCATTCTTTACACCTGATTGGTTTAAATCTCAAAAAAAAACTTCCGCACCTGAAATGGATTGCCGATTTCAGGGATCCGTGGACGGAAATTTCCTATTATAAACATTTAAAATTAACTAAAAATTCCGACAAAAAGCATCGCCAATTGGAAAGCGAAGTTTTCAGAAATGCCGATATTACACTGGCCACGAGCTATACCGACGCAGATAATTTCAGGAAGAACGGGGCCAATTCTTTTTGTATCACGAATGGATTTGATGAAACCGATTCACAAACAATTATAAGCTCAGACTTTAAAACACTCCGACCATCAAACACTTCAACTTTCACATTGAGTTATATCGGTGTACTAGAACAGCTGAGAAATCCGGAAAATCTCTGGAAAGCGCTCGATGAGCTGCTACAACAGCATCCGGACTTTGCTGAAAATTTTGTATTAAAATTTGCGGGAAGAATTGATGATAAAATATTAGCTAACATAGAAAATTCAGCGTTAAAAAATCATATTCTTAACCTTGGCTATTTGTCGCACGAAAAAGCCATTGAAGAAATGTATACATCTGATATTCTATTGATTACCAATTTTCCAAATGAATCTTCAAAAGGGATTATCCCGGGGAAAATTTTCGAATATCTCGCAACCGGAAAACAGATTATTTCTTTTGGGCCCAATGATGCGGATGTTTCACTGATTTTAAATGAAACACAGGCAGGAAGACATTTCAGCTATAGTGATTTTGATACAATCAAGAGTTTCATTTTAGAGAAATTTCAGCATTGGAAAAATGGAAATCTTTCTGAAAACACAACAAGCATTGAACAGTTTTCCAGAAAGAATCTTACTGCGAAACTGGCTGAGATTTTGGAATAAAGTTAAATAGTTAAGGTTGAGATTGAGGCTAAAGTTATACTCATTTAGATAATAAATAATAAGGCTTTGACAAGCACAGCCTGACAATATTATTAATCTCAGCGATATTATTAAAGTAAATAAGAAGCGTTTGGTATCAGCGGTGTCACACTGAGACTCTCGAAGTGCTTTTACATATAACTTTTAAATTGTCCACTGATCATTGATGACTGCCACCAAGTAATATTTTCCCTGAAATTTTTCAAAAACGAGACGGAGACATTTCCAGTCCATTCCGGCATACTCTTCCGATCCTTTGAGGAAATTTTCCGTAAAATCCGCATTGGGATAAATCTTTTTTAAATTATTGAGTGAATTTCCGCTGCCCTGAAATTCATTAAATGAAACCTGCCCGGCTGCAAAGTCTTTTGAATAAACCCATTTTTTTAAGTAATCATTAATTGTGGCTTTATAGAGATCCCCGCTGCCGTCAAGCGTTCCCCAGGTAAAAATTGTTTTGGCAGGAAGATACTTTTCAAAATCAGCTTTGGAGAATTTTTTGTCCTGTTCAGGATCCACAAACGCATACATTGAAAAACATATCCCTTTCTGAGGATGGATGTATGCTGCAAATTTTTTGTAATTTCTATCTTTTAATGCCTGGATAATCCCTTCGTTCAGCTTTTTAAGTGATTCCTCTTTATTTAGAGATATATCAGTTACACTTGTTTCATGCGCAGTATCAGCAATTTTATCTGCAGAATCTGCATTGTCATTGATAAATTTTTCCGGGTTTTTCTTACAGGATATAGCAATGAGGATAATAACCGAATAGAGTATTTTTTTCATGATTGTAAAGGTATTTGCTAAATTTACCAAAAAAGATACCACAATTATTTAAAATAAAAGTTTTCTTTGAGATCAATTAATTATCAGAACTATTCCTTTTTGTAGATTATTAAAAGTCTTTTACTGACTGGTTTTTCGTAATTTTGCAAGATGGAAACGTTAGATATTCTCATCATCGGAGGCGGCCCGATCGGGCTTACCTGCGCCCTTGAAGCACGAAAAAACAATCTCAGCTATATTATCATTGAAAAAGGGACCATTGTCAATTCATTATACAATTATCCTTTATACATGCGATTTTTTTCTACTGCGGAAAAGCTGGAGATCGGCGGAATCCCTTTTATTTCAACCGCTCCGAAACCCGGAAGACAGGAAGCGTTGGAATATTACCAGGGAATTGCGAGACAAAGCAATATCAACATCAATCTGTATGAAAAGGTTGAAAGAGTTTTCAAAGAAAAAGAAATTTTCATTATCGAAACTTCTAAAGGAAAATATACCTCAAAAAACATCATTATCTCAACAGGATTCTACGATATTCCGAATATGATGAATATTTCCGGAGAAAACCTGCCTAAAGTAAGACACTATTATACGGAACCTTATCCTTACGCAAAGCAGAAAATTGTTGTGGTGGGATCAAGCAATTCGGCAGTGGACGCAGCATTGGAAACATATCGAAAAGGGGCTGAGGTGACGATGATTATTCGTCATTCTGAAATTTCAAAAAGTGTGAAATATTGGGTAAAACCGGATATTGAAAATAGAATTTCGGAAGGCAGTATCAATGCTTATTTTAACGCAGAACTTCTCAAAATCAAAGAAAAAACGGTCATTTTTAAAGATAGAAAAGGAACGATGCATGAAATTGAAAATGATTTTGTTCTGGCTATGACGGGTTATCTTCCTGATTTTGATTTTTTGAAAAATTCAGGAATAGAACTGCAGGGAGAATGTCTTAATCCTTTATACAACAGCGAAACCATGGAAACCAATGTGAAAAACCTGTATCTCGCCGGCGTTGTCTGCGGAGGAAAAGACACGCATCTATGGTTTATTGAAAACTCAAGAATTCATGCGGAAATGATTATTCAACATATTCTTTCAAAGTAGCTTAAATAAAAAAAGCCTTCCGCAGATTACAGATTTTTCGGCATAAAACTATTTGAATAGCTAAAAATCAGCCTTCACCCCGAAAACAAAATTCCTTTTAGCGGCAGGATTGTAATACCGGTTTCCGAAAGCATTGATGTCAAAACCGGAAACATACTCTTCATTGTATAGATTTTGGATCTGCAGAAAAAGATTCACTTTTGTTTTGTCAAGTTCGAAAGGAAATCTGAACTGGATGTTTCCTACAAGGCTTGGTTCCGACCAGACTGAATTGGCGTCGTTCAGCGGTATTTTTGAAGTATAAAAATGGGAGTAATCAACTGACAGCTTTTTGAATAAAATAAAATTAACCAAACTGTTTACCGTTGTACGCGGAACGCCGGTAAGATCATTTCCTGAAAAATCGCTGTCATTCTGTCGGTAATTTTCAAAAATAAAACGATAAAAGCTTCCCGAAAACCTGAATTTAAGCTCACTGAAAATATTATTTTTAAGGTTAAAACTATTAGACTCCAGCAACACTTCCACTCCTTTCTGAACCGTTGCCCCTGAGTTGACAAAAAATTCCTGTCCCGCATCGTTTTGCCTTCTCACGATAGCATCTTTAATTCTGAAATCGAAATAACTTCCTTCGACGAACAGTGAATTTCCGAATTGCTTGCATATTCCTGCTTCTTTATTCCATCCATATTCGGGACGGAGTTCGTTATTAAACTGCTGATCGGAAGCGCGGATTTCTTCATTGGTGGGTGCTGAATTCCCTTTTCCCACTTTTGCACGTACCGAAAAGCCTTTCCCTAAAATATAACTGAATCCGAAGTTGGGCAGCCATTGATTTTTGAAACGGAAATTTCCGTTTTCATTGCGTGGAAAAAGTCTTTCCCATTCGTATGCATTTGAATTCAGGCTTAAAGAAATATCGGTGAAAAGCTTGTCTGCAATATTGAGCTTTTGAGAAAGGAAATAAAATCCGGAAGTGGTTTTGATCTTATCGAAATTCTGAGGACTTCCTTCCGTTCCTCTGTTGTTATCAAAATTTTTAATAAAAATGTCATTGATTCCGCCTTCAAAACCAAGACGATATTCCAAAGATATACGTTCCCAGTTTTTTTCAAAATTAAGATGTGTTCTCATGGCAAAATTTTTCTCAAACCGATTTTCGAAGTTGGTGATGAATGGATTTTCAAAGTCTACATATGATCCCTGAATCAGGATGAAATGTGAAAAATCCGGACTGAAATGATACTCATTTGAAAGCCCGGCCAATATCATTTTATTGCGAATTCCTGCATTCTGCTCTTCTGCCCCGGGAAGCGTTTTGGTTCCCGGCCTGGCCTGCTTTCTGTTAACCTGCATTTGCTCTAAAGTTAATCCGCCCGGAGTCTGATAATCGAGATCGGCGTATAAAATCATCGCTTTCAAGTGCCCTTTCTGAGAATATTGAAAATGGTCTTTCAGGAAAATTTGTTTCCGTATGACTTTGGATTGTTCACGATAGGAATCTGTCTGGTAATAATTCTGAAAGATTTCAACAAAATGTTTTCCCAGTTGTTTTGAAAAATCGAAGCTTTGATTAAATGTTCCATAGCTTCCCACGGAAATATTGGCTGACGTTTTTTCGGAATCTGAGGTTTTCAGGAGCACAGTTCCGCCTGTAACCGCTCCATAATCACCGCTTTCGGAACCTTTGTAAATTTCCATTCTTTTAATGAGTTCGGGAGAAATTACATTGAAATAGGTATTTCCCGAGGCATCTGAAAAGATAAAATCATCAAGATAGACTTTCACGTTCCGCACTCCGAATGGGGAACGAAGGGTACTTCCGCGCAGGGAAATCCGGTAACTTCCGGGGGAACGTTCTTCCATTCTTGCACCGGCAATCTGGTTGATGGATTCCAGCATTCTTTCCGGGGGATTCTGGTTCAGGAGATTCTGTGAAACTACCGATACGGATTTTGTGGAAGAAATAAAAGCAGCAGGTTTTTTATAGGCATCAATCTGTACTTCTGAGATTAGTTGTGCAGAATCTTTTTTTTGCGCTGCCAGAAAAGCTGTAGAGATTATGGGTAGGAGAATGTAGATTTTTTTCATTATTTAATTGTAAGCAAAAATTGTTCTTTTATTCTAATATTTTCAAAATTTTATGGTGACCTTGTGAATTTTTATTCCGTGGATTTCACGGATCGACGCTGATTATTTTATTCTAAAAGCTTATGTTAAAATGTTGTTGAAATGTTATTGCATGAAAGCTGCGTGCTGTTGATAATGAAATATATTTACCGCAGATTTGCACGGATTAACACAGATTTAGCCTATAGCTTATGTTAAACGTTGTTGAATGCTTAGGGAATTGAAAAAACTGGATTGATGCTGTAGGATTTATTATTTTCCCACTGATTGCACGGATAGCGCAGATTTAGCCTAATAGCTTATGTTAAACGTTGTTGAATGCTTAGGGAATTGAAAAAACTGGATTGATGCTGTAGCATTTATGATTTCCCACTGATTGCACGGATAGCGCAGATTTTATCCTAATAGATTATGTTAAACGTTGTTGAATGCTTAGGGAATTGAAAAAACTGGATCGATGCTGTAGGATTTATTATTTTCCCACTGATTGCACGGATAGCGCAGATTTTATCCTAATAGATTATGTTAAACGTTGTTGAATGCTTACGGAATGACAAAATCTGTTGGTTGATGCTGTAGCATTTATGATTTCCCACTGATTGCACGGATAGCGCAGATTTTATCCTAATAGCTTATGTTAAACGTTGTTGAATACTTACGGAATGACAAAATCTGTTGGTTGATGCTGTAGCATTTATGATTTCCCACTGATTGCACGGATAGCGCAGATTTTTTCAATTTCAAATATACATAATCATTTGTGTGATCTGCGCAATCTGTGGGAAATCAAATAGTTTACTTTAAAACATGCTCATCAGTTAGTTGTGGCAGCTTGTTTTGAATGGGAGTGTGCTTCGCGTGAGGGATGCGGCGGGCGGCGACGAAGGAGCCGGTGCGAACGAGGAACGAGCGAGTACGGAAGCGAAGCGGACCCCAAAGCAGCCCGGCCCGAATTTGCCAGGAGAGAAACCTCATAGGTTTTAAAAGCCTATGAGGTTTAGCTTTGGCATGAGGGACACGCCCAAAACATTATTCAGTGTGTTTTCTGTTGCCAATCATCCACGGAACGATGAAATAAAATGCAATGGCAATGGCTGTTGCTAAGATTCCGGTTCCGATCCACAATGTGGTGAAGCCCAGCTTTTCGGCAATTAAAGTTCCGAGATAAGGGGTTACAATAAACGCAATGGAAAACGATATTCCGTTGAGTCCCATATAAGCTCCTTTGTTGTTTTTCCCCGACCGCAACGCCGTGATGGTTGCTATAAAAGGCAGTGCCCAGATTTCACCGATACACAGAAGACTCATGGAAATCACGAGCGTAATTATGCTGTGGTTAAATCCCAGCATTGCATAGGAAATTCCGCAGATAAAAGTTCCGAGAAACATCGTCACGGCAAGGCTGAAATATTTTTCTGCAACCTGCACGAGCCCCATTTCCAGCAAAACCACCACGAATCCGCTGTAACCCAGGATATACCCTATATTTTGCTGACTAAGGTGAGCGGTATCTTTGTAAAAGATAGTCAGCGTGCTGAACAACTGGAAAAAACAGATGGAAAAAAGCATGCAAAAGAAACAGTAGAGTAGAAATTTACCGTCCCGATATGGCGAGCTATCTCTTTTAATTTCTATTACTTCTTTTACTTTTTGGGCTTTCAGCCTGGCAAGTTTGTTTCGTTTTTTAAAGAAAACAATATAAAGAATCCCGGCCGACAAAGCGGTTAAGGCATTGGCAAAGAACAGGAATTCGTAAGAAATTGCCGACAGGATTCCGCCCAAAGCAGGCCCAATGGAAAATCCTAAATTGACAGCCATCCGGTTTAACGAAAATGCACGGGTAATGTTTTCAGGTTTAGCATATTTGGTTATGGCTACAGAATTGGCCGGACGGAAAGCATCGCTTACAATACTCTGAATTAAAATAATAGCTGCCACGCCAACTTCCGTCTTAAAAACAGGAATCAGGCAGAACAAGGGTACGCTCAGCAACAGACTGAAGGATTGTACTTTGTACTCGCCGATTTTATCGGTAATAAATCCGCCCAACCAAGAGCCGATTACGGAACCTATTCCGAAAAAACTCAATACAATTCCTGTATTTTCTAAACTGAAATGCAGATGATTGGTCATATACACTCCCAAAAATGGAAGCACCATTGAGCCGGCCCGATTGATGAGCATCACCAGCGCCAGCATCCAGCTTTCTTTGGAAAGCCCTTTGAATGAGTTGGTATATAAATATATAAGTTTCATGATTTTACCTATTTAATTAATAGGATTCTATCCTATTTTGGTTTAAGTCGTCCCTTCGGGACTCTTTACTACTTTTTTATCAATTATTTAAACAAAAAACAGGACTTAAAAAAAATAAGCCCTGTTTTCATTTATATTGAATAAATAAATTTTTACTCCGGCTTATAAGAGTCTTTTAAAGTCACGGTTCTATTAAATACCAAATTGTCTTCAGTAGAATCCTGATCTTTTGTAAAATAGCCAATTCTCTGAAACTGAAGCGGCTCTCCCACTTCTACATCTTTCAGGCCAGGCTCTGCAAATCCTTTTACAATAGTTACGGATTCCGGGTTGATATAATCAAGGAAATCAACATCTTTCTCTGCATCCGGCTGCTCTACCGTAAAAAGTTTATCGTAATTTCTTACTTCCACAGGAATAGCATGTTTTGCAGACACCCAGTGAATGGTTCCTTTTACTTTTCTTAAGCTTTCTTCCGTTCCGCTGCCCGACTTTGATTTTTCGTCGTAGGTTGCGTAAATGGTTGTGATATTCCCGTTTTCATCTTTTTCTACTCTTTCTCCTTTAATGATATAAGCAGATTTTAAGCGGACTTCGCCACCCAGTTTCAGCCTGAAGAATTTATTATTGGCTTCTTCTTTGAAGTCTTCACGTTCGATATACAGTTCTCTTGAGAAAGGTATTTCTCTTGTTCCCGCATCTTCCTGCTCCGGATTGTTTTCCGTTTCCAGCCATTCTTCTTTTCCTTCCGGATAGTTTTCGATAACCAGCTTTACAGGATCAACAACCGTCATGACACGTTTTGCAACTTTATTTAAATCTTCACGAACGCAGAATTCCAACAACTGAATTTCGATAAGGTTTTCCCTTTTGGCAACTCCTACTTTTTCAATAAAATTCCTGATGGCTGTTGCAGTATAACCTTTCCTTCTCATTCCTGAAATGGTAGGCATTCTTGGATCATCCCAACCATTCACTACTTTTTCAGCGATTAATCTTTGGAGTTTTCTTTTGGAAGTAATCATGTAAGAGACATTCATCCTTGCGAATTCTCTCTGCTTATTTCTTACTTTCGTTTCATCATACACCTGATCCAGGTACCAATCGTATAACGGCCTGTGATTTTCAAATTCCAAAGAACATAAGGAATGTGAAATTTGCTCGATATAATCGGATTCTCCGTGTGCCCAGTCGTACATTGGGTAAATTTTCCATGCTGTGCCTGTTCTATGATGAGGTCTTTTTAAAATTCTGTACATCACAGGATCACGCATGTTCATATTGGGAGAGGTCATATCTATCTTTGCACGCAGAGACATTGAGCCTTCTTCAAATTCTCCGTTTTTCATTCTTTCGAATAGGTCTAATGATTCTTCTACCGGACGGTTTCTGTAAGGAGATTCAATACCTGGTTCAGTAGGGTTTTTCCGCTGTTCGGTAATGACTTCGGAAGGCTGCTCATCTACGTAAGCCTTGCCCTCTTTAATCATCTGAACCGCCCAGTCGTAAAGCTGCTGGAAGTAATCGGAGGCGTACAATACTTTATCCCATTTGAAACCTAGCCATTCAACGTCTTTCATAATAGAATCTACGTATTCCTGCTCTTCTTTTTCAGGATTCGTATCGTCGAAACGAAGGTTCACGGGAGCATTGTATTTTTCGCCCAGCCCAAAGTTGATGCAGATCGCTTTGGTATGCCCTACATGCAGGTAACCGTTGGGTTCAGGCGGAAAACGGAAACGGATCTGATCTCTTTTCAGTCCGTTTGCCAAATCATCTTCGATAATTTGCTCAATAAAATTGAGTGATTTTTTTTCTTCTTCCATTGAATTCGCTTTAATAATGCTGCATTCGCAACAATTTGCAAATTTAGGAAATTTTAAGGTTTTACGGAAATTATAATTTACCGGTTTTACAGGTACTTATTCAATATTTTAGCTTATATTTGTGACAACTAAAACCATAGCTAAATTATACATTATGCTCATACCGATTCTATCTTCCAGAGGACTTCCGTTTTAAACATTCATTCTAAAGTCCAAGATTAACCGTAATTTAATTTTCCGTTAAAAAGAAAATACAAAAAACGCCAATCTCTTGTTAAACAATCATTTAAAAAATCATATGAAATCTATCATATCAAGCACGGCGAGAGGTACCATATCATGGCACAAAGATTGCAGCCAAATAAGCGCACACAAACTAAATAATATTATTATGAAAAAGGTTAAAAGAACGTTTTCTTCATTTTTAGAATACATCAGAAAGGCAATTTTCGTAGAAGATGTTATCTAGAAAATAATGAATTTCAGGACCAAGTCTGCTTATTAAAGCATTCTTCCATCCAATCTTATTCTTTAAAATATAATAATTCTCCTTTCAGACCAAGATTGGATTCGAAATTATTAACAAATAATGATCCGGTGCCCAGACCCTGCGGCATCGGATTTTTTTTGGTAAAGGTGTACTGCGCAATGGCATTCAGCCCAATATTGCTTTCCAGTGCTGAAGTAATCCACCACCCTATATTACGTTCTTCAGCTAATGAAATCCATTGATCTGCGCCTGAAAACCCGCCAATTAATGATGGTTTTAAAATAATGTACTGAGGTTTAATGGTATCAAGCAGCAGTTTTTTTTGATCTGTCTCAATAATTCCTATCAATTCTTCATCTAAAGCAATCTGGGTAGGAGTTTCTGCGCACAATTCTGCCATATCATTCCAGTTTCCTGCTTTAATGGGCTGTTCGATGGAATGGATATGCAGGTCATTTAATTGTTTCAGTACAGATTTAGCTTCATCTTTCTGAAAACCTCCATTAGCATCAACACGAAGTTCAAGTACTTTTTCTGAAAACTTCTGTCTTAATTTCTGAAGAATTTCGCATTCGGAATTCCAGTTGACCCCGATTTTTAACTTGATACAATGAAATCCCTGGTCCAGTTTATCCTGAATCTGTTCCTCCATAAAAGCGATGTCTCCCATCCAGATCAAGCCATTGATAACAATTGGTTTTCCACCTTCGGTAAATTCACCGGGAAAATAAATATTACCGCCATGTTTCAGGTTTAAAATAGCCTGTTCATAACCGAACCATATCGAAGGAAACTCTTTCAGTTCTTCTTTTAAACATTCATAGTCCTGCTTAATATTTTGGCAAAGCCACTGAAGCTTTTGTTCATAATCCGGCCTGTCATCGAAGCTTAACCCTCTGAAAACCGCACACTCTCCAATTCCTGTATTTTCATTTTCTGAAATTTTGAGAATAAAAGTTTCCTTTTCAAGCAAAACGCCACGAGATGTTCCACTCGGGCGTTTGAATTCTAATACATATCTGAAATATTCTGCTGTCATTATTTAACGCTGTCGATTCTCATGAATTCTTCCGCTTTCTCCACCATATCAATGCTTCCGCAGAAGAAAGGAATTCTCTGATGTAATTCAGTAGGTTCTATTTCAAGAATCCGTCTGAACCCATCCGTTGCTTTTCCTCCTGCCTGCTCTGCAAGGAATGCCATCGGATTACATTCGTACAACAATCTCAGTTTTCCATTTGGTGCCTGCGAATAAGAAGGGTAAATATAGATGCCGCCTTTCAGCATATTCCTGTGAAAATCAGCAACCAAAGAACCGATGTACCGGGAAGTGTAAGGCCTGTCTCCTTCTTCCATCTGGCAATATTTAAGGTAGTTTTTTACGCCTTGTGGGAATTTGATATAATTTCCTTCGTTGATGGAATAAATTTTTCCTGTTCTCGGAAAGGTCATATTCGGATGAGAGAGATAATAAGTTCCTAAAGAAGGATCAAGCGTAAATCCGTTTACTCCGTTTCCTGTGGTGTATACAATCATTGTTGATGATCCGTAAATTACATATCCAGCTGCAATCTGATTGATTCCTTTTTGTAAAAAGTCTTCCAGCTGAACCGGAGTTCCCGGTTCGGTAACTCTTCTGTAGATAGAAAAAATAGTTCCTACGGAAACATTCACATCAATGTTTGAAGAGCCATCCAAAGGATCGATCAATACGACATATTTGCTTAAATGACCGTTTTCGCCGCATTTTATATCGATAAAATCATCATTTTCCTCTGAGGCAATTCCGCAGACCACTTCTCTTTGGGACAGAGCGGTAATAAAAATTTCGTTGGCTATAACATCCAGCTTTTGCTGTTCTTCTCCCTGAATATTCTGGTTTCCGGCAGCACCTGCAATGTCTACAATCCCTGCTTTATTTACTTCTCTGTTTACTACCTTAGAAGCAAGCCTTATGGCACTCAGAAGCCGGGAAAACTCCCCGGTGGAATACTGAAAATCATCCTGCCTGTCAATAAGAAATTCTCCTAAAGTCTGTAATGGTCTTTCTGACATATTTTCCTTTTTACGTTTTCCTCAAATTTCGTAAAATTTATCGCAATTTAAAAGAATTATTAACAAAAGAGCTTACCCATTGTATATCAATATAATAGAAGTCAATTTCAGCTTTTAACACAAACCTTATCATAAAAAACTTTTCCCAATTATTATATGTTCTGATGATAATTTCTCCAGATCAATAATTTTAATGAAATCTTAAGGCTGGAGTGATTCAGGGCTATTTCATATCTCGTTGTAAATTTATAATTTTGTGACCCGTAAAATATTTCCCGCAAATTTTATCTAACAATTTTATTATTAACAATTTAATGAAAATTTTCAAGTTTGGTGGAGCATCGGTAAAAGATGCCGAAAGTGTAAAAAATGTCTCTCTGGTATTAAAAAGCCAGGGATTTGAAAAGTGTCTGCTGGTGATTTCAGCAATGGGAAAAACAACAAATGAACTGGAAAAAGTGGTTGAACTTTATTTCAGGAAAGATAACTATCAAACAGAGATTGAAAAGATAAAACGAAAACACATTGAAATTGCAGAAGGGCTTTTTCCTGAAAACCATGCGGTTTTTGCGGAAATCAATTTGTTTTTTGATGATATTGATTCTTTTTTAAGAAGAAACAAATCTCCGAACTACGATTTTGTGTATGATCAGGTAGTAAGCTGCGGGGAAATGATCTCTACTAAAATTGTAAGCGAATATTTAAATGAGATCCAGTTTATCAACCAGTGGCTTGATGCGAGGGATTATGTAAAAACAGATAATTCTTACCGCGAAGGGGTGGTTGACTGGGCCAAAACCGAAGAGTTTATCTCAAACCTTAATAAGGAAATCTGCTACGTTACACAAGGCTTTATCGGCTCTGACAATAATAATTTCACGGTAACACTGGGAAGAGAGGGCTCGGATTATTCTGCAGCGATTTTCGCTTATTGCCTGAATGCAGAAGCCATGACGATCTGGAAAGATGTTCCGGGTGTGATGACCGGAGATCCGCGAAAATTCAAGGATGTAACATTGCTTTCTAATATTTCATACGAAGAGGCCATCGAAATGGCGTATTACGGAGCAAGCGTTATTCACCCGAAAACGCTTCAGCCGCTTCAGCAAAAGAATATTCCTTTTTATGTAAAATCTTTTATCGATCCAACTAAAGAAGGAACGAAAGTAGGTGCTTCCGAGAAAAACCAGAGTGAGGAAACCTACATTTTAAAAGAAAATCAGACTCTTTTAAAAATCTCCACGAGAGACTTTTCCTTCATTGCGGAAGATCATATGAGCCTTATTTTCGGATATTTATCGAAAAATAAAATCAAAGTATCTTTGATGCAGAATTCTGCGATTTCCCTGGCTTTGTGCCTTGAAGATAAATTCAACAATATTGATGAACTGAATGAAGAACTTCAGAAAGTATTCCGTACAGAAGTGATAAAAAACGTATCTTTATTTACGGTAAGGAATGCGAAGATGGATCATATTGATCAATTTTACCAGGAAAAAAGTGTATTATTGGAGCAGATTTCGAAGAATACCCTTCAAATGGTAACACAATAAAACTAATTGCGACTAAACACACATGAGTTTAATATCGAAAAACGATTTGATAAAGGCTTCCGGCTTACATAAGATAGGATTTTTGAAGAATCCTGTGGCATCTGCTGTAATGAGCGTTGCCAAAATAAATGAAGTAAACAAATTATATGATAAACTAAAAGACAAGGAAGGCAAAGACTTTTTCGATTCATTTGTGAGAGAGCGGAATTTAAGCTATATAGCATTTGAAGAAGATCTGGCAAAAATCCCGAAAACGGGGCCGTTCATTCTTGTTTCCAACCATCCGCTTGGTGCGATAGACGGTATTTTGATGTGCAAAGTTCTTTCCGAAGTGCGCCCCGATTTCAAAGTGATGGGAAATTTTCTGCTGGAAAAAATAAAACCCATGGAACCGTATGTGATTTCGGTGAACCCTTTTGAAAACAAGAAAGATGCGTACAGCAGCTCATCCGGAATGCGTGAAACTTTAAAGCATCTTCAAAACGGAGGCTGCGTAGGTATTTTTCCTGCGGGAGAAGTTTCCAATAAAAATAATCCGTATGGAGAAATTTTAGATAAGGAATGGGAAAAACCGGCACTGAAGCTTATCAGAATGGCTAAAGTACCGGTTGTTCCTATGTACTTCCATGCGAAGAACAGCAGGCTTTTTTATCAGATGGCGAAAATCCATCCGAGTTTACAAACGCTTATGCTGCCGGCTGAAATGATGAACGACAGGGAAAAGCCAATCAGAATACGTATCGGAAGGCCTATCGCCGTAAAAGCAATGGACGATATGGAAAGTACTGAAGAGCTCGGCGATTTCCTGAAACGTAAGGTTTATATGATGAAATCTTACTACGAAAAACGAAAATCACTGGCACAAAGCATCAATCTTAAAAACCTTTCGGTGAAATTCCCTTTGCTGAAAGAAGAGAATATTGTCCAGAATATCATCGATGAAACGCCTAAAGAAGACATTCTTAAAGATATGCGAAAACTGAAAGGCACCGATAAAATGCTTTTCAGTAATGGAAATTATGAGATCTATTTCACCAAATACGAAGAAATCCCATCTGTTATGCGGGAAATCGGGCGTCAAAGAGAGCTTACTTTTCGCGCTGTTGGGGAAGGCAGTAATCTCCCATTCGATTTGGATGAGTATGACAAGCATTATCATCATCTCTTTTTATGGGATAATGCTGAAGAAAGACTGGTAGGAGCATACAGAATGGCATTAGGAAGAGAAGTAATGAAAAAATCCGGGATCAAAGGCTTTTATACCAGCTCGCTGTTTGAATTTGAACAGGACATTCACCCTTTCTTTAAAAAAGTGATCGAGATGGGGCGTGCTTATATCTGCCAGGATTATCAGCAGAAACCGCTTCCCTTATTTCTTCTTTGGAGAGGAATTGTGCATGTATGCCTTAGAAATCCGGATCATAAATTCCTGATGGGCGGCGTAAGTATTTCCAATAAATTTTCCGAGTTTTCAAAATCTTTGATGATTGAATTTATGCGCTCGAATTATTATGATTCGGCAGTCGCTCAATATATTACACCCAGAAATGAATATAAAGTAAAGCTTCGTGACAGGGATAAACATCTTTTTTTCGAGGAGATGGAATCTGACCTGAATAAGCTGGACAAAATTATCGATGACCTTGAACCAGAACTAAGACTCCCTGTTTTAATTAAGAAATATATTAAACAAAATGCGAAGGTGATTGCCTTCAATGTAGATCCCAACTTCAATGATGCAATCGACGGATTAATGTATATAAGAATCAGCGATCTGCCCGAAAATACCATTAAACCTGTATTGGAAGAGATGAGCGAGCAAATTCGAAGAGAACAGGAAAATAATTCGGTTGAAAATCAATAGGTTTTTGACTTTTGTTAAAAAAAGTAATGTTAATACTTGCGTCATATCGTAAAACTTAGTACTTTTGCATCACTTTAAAACAACGAAGTAAAAGAATGGTTTCTTAGCTCAGTTGGTAGAGCAATGGATTGAAAATCCATGTGTCCCTGGTTCGATTCCTGGAGAAACCACAAAACCACCTTCACAAAAGGTGGTTTTCTTTTCTAAGTTTTAAAATAAGTTGCAGGATGTGATATTTATTATTAGTTTTGCTGCACTTCAAAAAGAAGTAAAAAATTAAATGGTTTCTTAGCTCAGTTGGTAGAGCAATGGATTGAAAATCCATGTGTCCCTGGTTCGATTCCTGGAGAAACCACTTTTTAAACAAAGAGAATTTTGTAAAACACTTGAAATCAAGCAATTACAAATTCTCTTTTTTCGTTTTGTATCGAGAATTGTATCCAAACTTTCAAAAAACGCTTTTTTTAATCTGTTTTAATCTAGTTGAATCTATCTGAATACAAAAACCGTTTTACGGTAACACAAATATACTAAGATTTAAAATAGTGTCCGTTCGATTCAAAATAATCATACATAATGTTTCTTGCGGTGGACTCCCAATCAATGCAAACAAAGCTAGGCAGATTAAACGGTATATCGTCTTCATATAGATATTCCACGAATTCAATATCGTTTGCAAACTCACCGTAATAGAAATTGTTTACGTACTCATAGGCAGTTTGAAAGTCAATGCCCATGAAGTTATCCAAAACCGCTTCAAATACTTCGGAATCATATTCTGATTCATTTATTTGCTCTGCAATGTTGTAAATTTCGGGAGATAAAAAACTTTCTCCTATCAATCCTAATTTTTCAAACAGTTCGCAACCCTCATAATCCTGTAGCATGAATTCAGGGTCGGATTCGTCTTTGTGCAGTTCGTGCATAGCTTCCTGTAACTCGTCATAATCGGAATAATCTCCGAGGTTAAGCCATTTGCCGTACAGGCTTGAATTGTTGTACTTGTAGTAACTGCCTACATATATGCAAGCATTTTGAAGACAATTTTGTAACTTTGTCATGTCGATAATTTTAGTAATGTTAAAATTTATTGATGTTGCCTATCGTGTTCGTAGCACTTTAGGCATTTTGTTTTTTATATTGAACCTTGTACACAAAGACACAAGGCTAAAAGTAGCTTGTAAAGATGTATAAATATACAACAAAAAGCCCATAAACACAAGTATTTCAGGCACTTTTTACTCAAAAAATCAATACTTCCGAGGTTAGTTAAAAACTTTTTAATCACTCCGAGTGAAACAAAACAAAAAACAGCCGTCAAAAACCTAAAATCGTTGGTAGGGGGACGTATCGAAAAAAGCTCTCGACCCACATGTGGGTAAGCTATGGTAGGGATTGTCCCGATGCCTGTATAAAAATTTTGAGATTTGGTATAGGGGGCACTTTTTACAGTAAAAATTTGACGGGTGGGGTAAATAGGTCGGTATATATAATGTTGCCTGACAGTAACCCCATAATTGAGAAAGATAAATATACTTTTATGATACTCATCTATTGTACCATCGTGGAGGGAAGCAATTATATCATTTTGGTGTAAATAGTTGTACAAAGTATTGACAAAATTGCACCTATTTTCAACCAATAATTTTTTACCCCCGACAAAGCCATAGAGATTGCTTACCACACCTAAAACCTAGATAAAAAACTTTAAAGCTGAAAAAATTTTCACAGGTCTTTGAAACAAAGCAGAAAGATTCATAAAATTTCATATTTTTGTAGCTAGAATTTTAACGAAAAATATAAAGCGTTAGCTTTTATTCTGTAATAGGAAATCTACCAAATTTCAATTACAACACAGAATAAACAGTTGATGCCTCCACCTATGGCGTGGGGGCTATTCTTGTTTGTGTTGTACGGTTTTGGTAGAACCTCCTATTGCAAATTGAGTTTAGTCCTCCACGCTTTCTGCATTTAATAACATCACTTTAGGAGGGCGGGTGAATAAAAAACATCCGCCTATGAAAAAGATTCTGCTCCCCGCACTGCTATTCACAGCATTACTGTCATGTGAAAAATCCAAACCCACTAGAGAACCCGACCCTTACATAGATTCTATACAGGCACGTATGAAAGCCAATGAAAAGATTCAGTTTGAAGAGATTGACAGAAAACTTGAAGCACACGCCAAAGCCCAAAAACAATATGTATTTGTTCGGTTGCTTGTTGAGGAAGATTATGGCATGGATACTCGACTTGCCAACTTTGTCTCAGGAATCCAAGATATAACCAAAGACTTGAGCGAGGATGAAAAAGCACAGATGGAAGACCTCATAATCACAAACTATCTCAGTTCACCCGATGCGAAAATTCGTAATGGCAGGGTCAAAAAGAAAGAAATGTTTGTATTTGGCAGTTACGCAGAAGCAAGCGAAAAAAGAAACACATTTTTAATCACCGAATAACTATGAAAAAGATTTTACTAGGTCTGACAGTAAGCCTGACGTTACAGCTATCCGCGCAGACAAAAACATTCAGTTACAATATGGTTCAGATTACTAAGAACATGAATGTAACAGAACTCGCCACACGAAAAACGAAGATTGTTGTGAACAAAACTAAAAACACAATCAGTGTAATAGATTCTGAGTTCCCCACACCGTATGTCTTCAAGATTGATAGCTATTGCGACATCACCACACCATCTATCAGTTGCATGATACGAGATAGACAAAACAAACTCAACTTTTTCTCCTATAACAAAAACAGGTTAGAGATTATGAATCTCGCAGGAGACGGAACAAGATATATTAACATAAAACCATAACATTATGAAAAAACAATTATTTTTAGCATTATCACTAACCCTGCTGTCATTAGTAACCGTAAACTGTTCCAACAGTAATGATGATGATAATATCCCAACCAATCAACAGCCAACAACAACTCAATATTTTCATCCGCCAACATGGATTCAGGGAACATGGAAATACGCACCTTTCGGAACACCTATGGATTCCCAATTAACATTGAAGTTTACTGATTCAGACATTATCTCAATCAGTTCGGGCGGAACACAGACTAGTTGGACTGAAAAAATCAAAGTATCACCTAATGGAGGTAATGTTGATGAAACGACTACAAACACAGAATACAATGTTACCATCAAGTACAATAGTACAGGGGTTACAGACTTTTTTGAGTTCAGAAAGATTTCTAATACGGAGATACAATATAGACAAGCTCCCGTCCTAAATTGGACGAGTTTAGTTAAAGATTAATCCTAGATAAAGCCTTGACCCTATATGGGTTGGGGCTTACTTTTTATCTCTGCAAATACCAATGAACAGAGGGGGTAACAGTGAATCTGCAAGATAGTACCAATACATACTATAAATATATCTTATAATTAATCACTCTCAAACAAACCCAAACACTCTAATCGGGAAAATTTGAAAAAAAAAGAAACGTCAAGTTTTGTCGCCCCACCGATATAGATTTGTAAAAAGAAAGATAATAATTCAAAATATAGGGAAAATACCTATATAGAAAATCAATGATTTTTTCTAAATTGTCGCCCAAATAAAATTAATATGTAAAAAATTCACAAGTAATTATGAGAAAAAATTTATCACGAAATTTACTCGCATTATTCGGAATGCTTGTAACTGTGTGTACCTACGCACAAACCCCAACCTCAAATGAGAACTATGTACAGGTTACTAAATGTCTTGATGCAGATTGCGTTAAGAAAGCCGTAACAGTACAGTATTTTGATGGATTGGGAAGACCTAAACAGGTTGTTGACGTAAAGGCTTCACCGACAGGAAAAGATGTTGTTACACACATCGAATACGACGGATTTGGAAGGCAGGTAAAAGATTTCTTGCCTGTACCGCAGTCAAACACACTCAACGGAAATATTGTACCCAATCCGCTCGGAAATGCTTCGTCAATCTATGGAGCAGAGAAAATTTATTCAGAAAAGCAGTTGGAAAACTCACCATTGGATAGGTTACAGCAACTCACACAGGTAGGTAACGATTGGAGCAACAAACCTGTAAAAATGGATTATGATGCCAACTCCGATAATGAAGTCAGAGGTTATGAAACCACAACCGATTATATTGAAGGCAGAACATTATCCGTTCTCAAAGTTACCAATAGTACTAATTCTCTGAATGGGTGCTATAAAAAAGCACAGCTTTATAAAACAACCACCACTGACGAAGACGGAAACAAAAACATTGAGTTCAAAAATGGTAGAGGGCAGGTAATTTTAGTAAGAAAAGTATTGAGCGATACTGAAAATGCAGATACTTACTATATCTATAACGAATACAATCAGTTAGCATTTCTTATCCCTCCAAAGGCTTCCGAAGCCATGAAAAATTTAACTTCGGGAACTCAAATACCTGATACTATTTTGAATGACTTATGCTATCAGTACCGTTATGATGGCAGGGACAATCTTGTTGAACGAAAATTCCCAACCAAAGGATGGGATTATATGGTATATGACAAGGCAGACCGATTAGTGGCTTCTCAGGATGCTAATTTGAAAGCGCAAAATAAATGGCTTGTTGTAAAATACGAAATGTTTGGACGCGTTGTTTACACAGGATTGATTACAGCAGGAAACAGACAAAGTTTACAGAATCAGGTCAGCAATATTGTTGTCAAAGAGACAAAGGATTCAGTAGGCTTTGTTAAAAGCGGAATAACTGTTAATTACACCAATTCATTTTTAAATTCAGCATTGGAAAGTGTTTTAACCATTAATTATTATGATACCTACCCGCATGAAGCCCCGCCAATTCCAACAACTATTTTAGGTCAGTACACATTACCCCAAACAACGGATGCCAACAATCACGCTTCAACCAACAGTTTACCGACAGCCACTTATGTAAAAAATATTGAAGACGATAATTGGACGAAAACATTTACCTACTATGACAGTATGGGAAGGTCAATTGCTACCAAGTCTACCAACTATTTAGGCGGATATACCAATGTGGAGACAGAACTTGATTTCACGGGAAATCCATTGAGGACTTACACATACCACGCAAGAAAAGCTGACGAGGCGGGAGTTACAGTCAAAGAAAGATTTGTTTATGACGACCAAAATAGACTGAAACAACATTATCATCAGGTAGACAGCAATCCCGAAGAATTGTTGGCTGATAATAATTACAATGAACTATCACAGCTTACCAATAAAAAAATTGGAGGAAACTTACAAAGTATTGATTATGCATACAACATCAGAGGATGGCTAACCGATGTTAACAAAAATCAAATGGCTACACCTGATTTAGGCGGTAAATTATTTTCATACAAAATTAAGTACACGAGCAGAGATGGAATTGAAAACCCCGACTCGACACAATTTGCAGGAAAAAATGTACTTCCGAGATATAACGGGAACATTGCAGAGGTGGATTGGAGAAGTGTTGAAACTTTAGGTGCAACCCCCTCTCTAACACCAAAGAGATACGGTTATGCGTATGATAGGCTTAACAGGTTAACAGCAGGATATTATCAAAATCCGAATAATCCGTATAGTAAGGAAAACATAGAATCATTGACGTATGATTTGAACGGAAACGTAATAAACCTTTACAGAACCTCTGTCATGGAATACGGAAGCAATACGGCTACCGTAATTGATAATCTTGCTTATGATTACATTGGAAATCAGGCAATCAGAATCAAAGACAACAGCGGTAACAGTACAGGATATGAGGGCACAACAGGTTTTCCGATTGAATATGATGCGAACGGAAATATGAAAAACATGATGGATAAGCAGATTACAGGAATCAGCTATAACCATTTGAATCTACCTAGCGCAGTAAATATTGGTTTTGACCAAATTACTACACAGATTAAAACAAAATACCGTGCTGACGGAATAAAATTAAGAAAAGAGAATGTTAAAAATTCAATTGGTTTTGCAGGAACTGATACAACAATCCAAATAACAGATTATTTAGACGGATTTCAGTACTTTAAATCAACCTCTAACAGTACAGGAGGCGGAGGTGGAAGCTCGGAACTGTTAATGATGTCAAAACGGGCATTTGAACCACAGGCTTTTTCCCTGATAGAACCTATTGAACCAACCATTGACCCTCCATTTGGAGGAGGTGGGATTATTGCTAATTTAAAAACTCCCGACTTACAGTTTTTCCCGACATCTGAAGGGTTTTATGATTACACCAAAAATCAATATATTTACAGTTACAGAGACCATTTGGGTAACGTAAGGGTAAGTTTCGCAAGAAACAGCGCAGGAGTTCTTGAAATTGTAGACAGCAACGATTATTACCCGTTCGGGATGAATCACCTGAAAACAGGGAACTCATTCTTTGGACAAAGTAGCTTCAAAAACTATAAATTCTTAGGTCAGGAATTACAGGAAACAGGGTTTTATGACCTAAATGCAAGATTTTATCTGAATGATGTACTGATTTTCGGACAGCACGACCCGTTAAGTGATAAGACATTACAGCCTTATGCTTATGGCTACAATAACCCGATACGTTACGTTGACCCACAAGGAACGGAAGGCTTAGGATGGGGATTAAAAGACGGAAAATGGAATTTCGTACAAGGAATGCAGGAGGGCGATGCTACTTATCAGCAGGGAGGTTACACAAGCTATGCCGAAGACGGTTCAACAGTTGAAAACGCAAGTATAAACGGTGGAGCGTCAGGAGCAGTTTATTTAGGCTATAATGCAAATGATGTGGCATATAGTGAGAATAATTTCACCAATTGGAACAATCTGCATGGTGGAGATTATGGAAGCCGAAATGAGGCTTATTTAGCGTGGCAGTCAAACCCGAATTACTATGTTGGTGAAAGCTATTGGGACAGGACTTTTAGAACAATGGGATTTGCATTCCGTGAGGCTAAAATGGATATGGCAGACGGATTGATGTTTGCGGGTAGCGGTAGAATCGGGCAAGTAGCAGAAGCAACGGAACAGGCAGGAAAAGCTGCATTAACTGACTTGGAACTTGTAACAAAAGCTGCCCAAAAAGCAGAAAGAGCCATTGGAGGAAGTGACAGGTTCGCTGGAACGGCAAAACATACCTACAGCAATAACCTTATCAATAGGTATCAAAAAATGTTTGGTGACAGAGGATTAGAAACAAATTTTTATTTTAATAATAATCAACAATTAGGTGCGGGAAATAGAGGGTTCTTAGATGTTGTAAATCATGGAACACAAACAATTTATGATTTTAAATTTGGAAAAGCAACAATGAGTAATAGTCAGTTTACAAAGTACTCTAATAGTTTTAAAGGATATTCTATACAAATAATTAGACCATAAAAATATAAATAATGGCAATAGATACAGCTATAAAGAAAAAAGTAACACAGGATTGGCAAAATGCATTTCCAGAATTATCATTATACGCCAAAGATAAGTTATATAAAATTTTAGGTTCTACAATAATAGGATTAGAGCTAATTAAAATGCCTCGTGAAGATGATTATAGACCATATTTTGTTGTATATCCGCTTTGGGAGGAAAATATAAAGGATTGCTTAAATGGACCTATTATTTTACAGCAATATTATAATTCAAAGAATTTGCAATATACTATACCTTATGAAAAAAGTGATTTATTTTTCAACGAGGTTGTTAATAGTGTAAAAAAGCAGTCTCCATTATCTTTCATAGATGATGTTACATTGCATGAATTTATTACTTCCATTGACGAATATTCTAAAAAACCACCTCTTAGTGCCGCACCAAATTCATATTTACAAGCATGTCTTCAAAAATATAAAATGATGATTGCGTTATATGTTGATTCCTCTCAAGCAAATGTCATTTTCAATCAAATAAAGAATAATAATTGGGATTTAGACCACTTTAAGGCATTTGGTATAAACTTCAGTGATTGGCTGAATGGCTTACAACAGGAAATAAAACATCGGGACAAGTTCCTTGAACAGATTGAAATAAATAAATCTGACAAAAAAATATCAAAACTTCAATATTCTGAAATTATTTTATAGATTCTATGAATACTTATTGGGAAAAGAGATTTGTTGAATTATTAAATAAATCACCATTAACAAAGGAAGAAATTGAAGAAAAAGAATATGTACGAGAACAGTATTCAAAAGAACTTCATTTAGAAACCACAGAATTATTAAAAGAGATTGAACTCAACGGCTTAAAAGTAAACGAACTTTGGGATTTAGTTAATACACGAGAACCATATCCTGAGGCAGTTGACATTCTAACTGAACATTTGAAAAAACCTTATCATATTAAAAACAAAGAGGGTATTGTCAGAGCATTAGGCGTAAAAGAAGCAGGAGTAAAAACCCTCAGAACATTATTAGAAGAATATCCTAAATTTGACGATAAACATGTTAAATTTGCATTTAGACTATCTTTATTCAATATTCTTAAACTTAATAATCCTAAAAAGCTCATGGCTGAAACAAACGAATCGGATATTTTAATCAAAGGATTAATACAACTGTTCATTGACGATAAAAAATTATCTCTTAATAGATTTGACAAACTTTTTGAAGAAGATTTTGCAGAAAAGATAATTAACAAACAGAATGTAAAATAATTAGTCATAATTTAATCTGACAATTCATAAAAAAATGATTGGTTCTACCATAATAATATAACATGGTAAAGCCAATCATTTTAATTTTATGGTGATACAGCATAGTACAAATTACTCTTAATATATAGTCCGATTTTGTCCTTTTTCACCCTCAATCAATTCTCAACCCTATCCCCCTATCAAAGTTTGAAATTTAGCTACGAGCAAATCCCGTAACTCTAATTTTATGGTATCAAGTTGGTACGTCTCTAGTAGCTTATTGTACCTTTGCCTTAGACCATAATAGTAAGTAGATGATTTACTGTTTTTTATTTCCCGCCAATAATGGGGACTTTTGCCAAGTTCCAAAAATGTTTTTTCTTCCCCGCGAATTTCCTGAGTAGTAAGACAATCAATAATGTTAATCTCGTCAAAACGTTCTAATAGAAATTTAAACAATAATTCCAACCTGATTTTTTCATAAATATCTCGAACTGTACGGATTCCAAACCTTTTTTTCAGTAATTTGCTGTCTATAATCTTAATTTCCACCCGCAACAGGTTATAATCCAAACCATACTGCAAACCTTTATCATAGATTTTTACATAATACTCATTACGGTTATACTGCTTATAAGCCCCTTTCCCCTTAAAAGTGTCGTGTTGGTTAAACTCATCAAAGTTATACATCAAAAAGTTGTTATTGAGCATTGATTTAGGGCTTAAAGAGGTCTGTATATTTAAACCAAACTCCAAATTAGTTACTTTATAATCCGAAATATCTTCGTCCAGGTCGGCTTGAAGCTGCTCAAAAGAGGTCAAAATATCGGGGTAATAAAAATCTGTATAGTTGCCATCAGCAAAACCATTTTTAAGATTAAAGTATGTGTGTATAGAGTTTCTAACAAAAGCTGATTTATCAGTAATTCTAACTTCAATATTTTCAAAACGCCTCCAACATGGATATTTAGGGTCTTCATTGAAATAATCATAATTGCACCTAGTTTCACTGTCAGGAAAATCGTTTTTAATTCTGTTTTCTAAAGATTCTTTTGTATTTGTGTATGCTTTAATAAAATCTATCATAATTTTGTTGTTTGTTTAAGTACAGACATACCAATAGCCCCCCTTATATATTTATACTAAGGTTTTGTCTGAATTGTTTAAAAAGATTGTTTTAAGGAGTGTTTAGGAGGTTTTTACAGTACGACAAGGGATTCGTATTATTCATACTGCAAAACAATAAATTTAAGCGTTTAAACGGGCTTGAATATCGTTTTTAGAATAATAAACGTTTCTGCCAATTTTAGCACATGGTTTTAAAATTTCTTTTTTGTTCCAGTTATGAAGCGTTGTTAGGCTTACATTTAAGATTTCAGCCGTTTCATCACGGGTATAAGTCAGTTTTTCATTCTTTAATGCTTGTTGCTCAATCTGAATTTGATTGACCACTTTACGAACTACTTGTTCAACATCTCGGATTAGTTCATCTTTTGTCATTTGGACTAGTAATGGATTGTCATTACTGTTATTGTTGTTATTGTTCATAATGTATATTTTTTTTGTTTTTAATTTATCATTCAATTACCTGACATACAGTCATAAAAAAAAGACTGCCCTTTTTGGACAGCCTCATTGATGTTTAGACATAAAAAAAGACCCAACCGTTAAGGTTGAGTCTATATGTTAGTTAGTTATAATAATAATTATTCAGATATATTTATTCTCATGAATTTGAAAATAGATATTTTCAGTTTCCTACTGAATACGTTTTATACGGGTGCATCCCCCAAGCCGAAGCCTTTCAGATTTTTAAATAAAAAATGTTGATTATTTCCTGATTAGACATAATTATCCCCCTGAATAAATTCCCGCTCCCCCCAATATTTAGCATCATGCTCGGTATGGTCGCACCAATGAGAGACTTTTTGTTAGTATGATTTACTTCGGTCGGAATTATCCGCATTGAAAAAGATTCGTTGCGGTGCTTTTTTCTGCAAGGAAAGCCTAATCCTCAATTTACCGACTTTTTGACGTTAGAAAACACAATTATCCAACATGAAACAAAATGTTTCTGCCTTCCCCCCACTGTTTACGATTTTAAAGCGTTGGCGTGGTCGTTCCAATGGTAGGACTTGTTTTTGATAATTAATATTTCTAATAATCACATACTTGAAATAATCTTAAAGAACTGTTACTCTGAATTATAATAATTGGTTATTACACCTCAAACTAATAATTCAAGTGCAAATTTATACTTATTTTTATTAACCAAACAAAATTTAACAAATTTTAACTTTTAATATCCTAAACTAGTGAAGATTTTTGCAGTTGATTTAGCTTTCTCTACATCTGTTTTGTTAATGTAAGCCAATAATTGCTTTTCAGTAGTATGTCCTGTAACATTTAGCAAATAAGTAGTATGTATTATTTCATAAAAATTTGAAGCAAAGCTCTTTCTCCCGATGTGAGAGGTTACCAATTCATATTTTGGATATTCACCAAAAACCTTTCGAGTAATACTCTTTTTTCCCTCCCTTTCAATAACCATCATTTTACCATTGTATATCATTTCATCAAGACCTGCAATTCTACAAACATCTTTGATATAAAGATTAAATTTCACATCTGAAATTTTACGTGGAAATTCGCCTCCCCTTTTATCTAAAACCTCCTGAACTTTATTTAGTAATGGAATCTGCATTTTTGCACCCGTTTTTATCTGTGTGAACTCCAAATACTTCTGCCCCTCACTGTCTTCCATAATCATAGAGGAAGTAAATCTCATGTAATCACTTACTCGTTGCCCCGTATAGCAGGAAATCAAAAGCCAATCCCTTGCATTATCCAAATAGTCGTTAGGCATTTCGGTTTGTGCAATTTTGTCAAGCTCTTCAAATGTTAAGTAAACTGATTTAGGGGTATTTCTCAAAACCTTATCCATTTCAAACCTCCATGTCTTTACGTTTCTATGTGTTTCAATATCATGTGATTCCGCAATAGCACACATCATTTTTAAGAATTTCAAATTTTTGTAAGTAGTAGATACCTGATATATATCTTGCAAACAATAATTCTCAAAGTCTGTTCTAAAATGATTATCTATATCTTTGAAAAACAAACCTTTATATAATTTATTAGATTCCTTTTTGTACAACACGTATCGGGCTATCAATTCTTTGGTACTATTGGCTATTTTTAATGTTGCTTCCGAAATTTGGTTTCTTTTCATTTCTATATACTTCTCAATAAAAGAAACAACATTATCAGAATAGATATTTTCTGCGTTTGACTTCTGAGACGGTGAAATAACCTCTTTCAACCAAATTTTTGATTCATGTTCGGGATTATCCACTGCATACCTAGAAATTATCTCACTTTCCAATTTTGACAACCTAACATTTATCGTTTCTGTGTCACTCTCAAACATCTTTTTTGAAGATACCCTACACTTTCCGTCTTTCCATTCTTTCGGTTTGCACGTTAGATATGGTACAGGAACACTTATATCAATATCTTTATCTCTAAGCCGTACCCAAATTGTACTTTCTTTATCTACTATTTTTCCTCTAAGGAAAAAATTAACTGATGCCATATTTTTATTAATTTTAAGTTGCAATTTATACAATTGTATCGGGAATTGTATCCAAAAAAACTTAACCTATATTTATTCAATGAAATAAAATTGAATTAATCAATATATAAACCAATACGTTACATTAAAAATTAAATCAATATAAATAATTATAAATTAAAAATTGTGGTTCTGGAGAAACCACAACAAACAGTTGTAAAGCCCCTATTTTAGGGGCTTTTTTATTTTAAAAATCACGACTGCTCAATTATATGCTCAAACTTTCTCGGAAACTCCCTCCTGTATTGACTTTGTTTGAATCTACTTACTTCTGAAAATAAAAATTAAAATGATCTTGTGATTATAAAATCAGAGAAGTTATTTTACTATTTTGTATCTGTACTCCCTTTGCCTAAAGAGATTGAGAAAATTTCCATTTTCGTCAATCTCCAATATCCCATCCTATTCCGCCAAATATTTTTATCTTAGTCTTTCCAAAAGTCTTATTATATTTTTAACCATCGAAAAACATAACAATGATTGAAAGTTAAAAATGAAAAATGATAATCATTCTCCATCGATTCACCTTTTTCGTTCTCTTTTTAGAGGACGTGATGACGTATTTGCTATACGATGGGAAAAAGGAAGTAAAAATGGTTATATGCCCGCTTACACTTATGATCCTTATCATTACCGTACTCATAAAATGAATGGTGGAACTTTTCAAAGCTATTCCAATAAGTCTTATTTATCTATTTCCGATATGGAGATTCAGAAACATTTGGATGGGATTCAGCAGATTGGTACTTATCCTCTATTAAAAGATAATACTTCTTGGTTTTTAGTAGCTGATTTTGATAAAAAGGATTGGAAACAGGAAGCAACTGATTTTATAAAAGTTTGTAAAGAGAAGAATATTTACACTTATCTGGAACGATCTCGTTCAGGAAATGGAGGACATGTTTGGATCTTCTTTGAAAAGCCATATCCTGCAATAAGAAGTAGGAAGATCTTTATTTCTATACTTGAGAAAATAGGATCTTTTTCCATATTCGATAGAAATTCCAGCTTTGATCGCCTCTTTCCTAATCAGGATTTTTTATCGGGTAAAGGCTTAGGAAATCTCATAGCGCTACCATTATATAAAGAAGCATTTGACAAAGGAAATAGTTGTTTTATTGATTCTGAAACCTTTGAGCCAATTTCCAATCAATGGCTATTTTTAAAAAGTATCAAAAGAAATTCTATCGAAAGACTTGATGAACTTTATAAAGAATTTTCTACTTTATCGGATTCTCATATTTTAAAATCAGTTGGGGATAGCTTAATTATAACTTTAGATAGTAAACTAAGGATCAATAGAACAGGTTTGACCACTCCTTTGATTAATTTTATTAAAGAAGAGCTAAATTTTGCTAACTCTGAATTTTTCATTAAAAAGAAATCAGGGAAAAATACTTTTGGAACAGAACGGTACTTTAATTTGATTGAAGAAACTGAAAATGAAATTATAATTCCAAAAGGTTTTATTGGCAAATTCATCCGCTTTTGCAGAGAATCTAAGATTGATTTTGAATTTATTGATAAACGAGTACAAAAGCAGCGTATCAATTTCGTTTTCACAACTCAACTACGAAATCATCAACAAAAAGTGATTTCGGATACATCTAAAAAAGATTTTGGAGTTATTGTTGCGCCACCCGCTTCAGGGAAAACGGTTATCGCATTAAAAATTATCGCCGAAAAACAACAGCCTACATTAATAATTGTCCATCGTAAACAATTATTAGAACAGTGGTTAGAAAGAATAGAAGCATTTTTAGGAATTCCTAAACAAGAGATTGGAATTATTGGGCAAGGAAAAACTAAAATAGGAAAACAAATTACTGTTGCAACCATTCAAAGTATTCCTAAACAAATAGAGGCTCTTCAGAATTATTTTGGAATGATTATCGTTGATGAATGCCATCATATTCCAGCGGAAACTTTCAGAAAAACGATTGGAAGTTTTAATTCATTTTGTTTGTATGGATTAACAGCAACTCCTTTTCGAAAGTATAATGACGATAAATTAATTTTCGCTTATCTTGGAGATGTTATTGCAAATGTTCTACCTATTGAAATTGAAGATTATAAACACGCACAAATTATTATCAGAAATACTAATTTCGATGTTCCCTTTAATTCAAAAACAGATAATTTTGAAACTTTGTCGAGAATTTTAATTCACGATTCCTCGAGGAATAAACTGATTTTAAACGATGTGAAAACAGAGCTTAATCAAGGAAAAAAGGTTGTGATTATTACCGAAAGAAAGGAACATATTGATACATTATATCTCTTCTTGAAGCCATTATATGAAACAGTAACATTGAGCGGTGATGATACAGAAAATAATAGACAATATAAGTGGAATATTTTAAAGGACGGTGCTTTTCAGGTATTAATTACTACTGGGCAATATTTTGGAGAAGGAACTGACTTAAAAAATATAAATTGTTTATTTTTGGTATATCCTTTCTCATTTAAGGGAAAAGCTATACAGTATATTGGAAGAGTACAGCGTTCAGAAATTAATCCTATTATTTATGATTATCGAGATATAAAAATTGAGTATCTCAATAAGTTGTTTTTGAAACGCAATGCTTACTATAGAAAAATAAATAAACAAACCACCTTATTTGATGAGCCAAAAGAAGAAATTATCTCTTCAAATTCAGTTATCAGTATAGAGAAGAAAATAAAAATATCCGTTGAAAGTTTAGATTTTCATTATGGAAGTACTACTTTTAATTATTTTGTCGAAGAAATAAATGCAGATATTGAATTTAATATTGAGAATTTGGAAATTTTACCCGAATTTGAGGTTTTAAAACCATATTTTATCAAAACTCTAAAATCCAAAACAATTTCAATTGAATTGTTTGCCGAATTTGAGAACGGTAAACTGGTTTCACAACTTGCAACTTCTGAGGATATAGAAAGGATTAACAAAGAACTTATTGAAGGGGTGAAATTTCAATTTCTAAATAAAAGTCTAATTGAAAAGCCTTTATTTAAAGGAAAAAATGTATTGACCGCTGACGAACTCCAAAACAATCAGAGTATTTATCCTAATGCTGAAAGTATTTTACAAAATATTTTGAACAGTAAAAATTATAAACATTCGCTTCAAATACAATATTTGGCAGATAAACATGAAAGTAGTGTGATGAAGATACGTTTTGTACTAAGCCCTTTTTCTTTTGTATTTTTAATTGCAGGAAAGCACTACTATCATATAGTATTAGAAACATTAGACACTGAAGAAGCTTCTTATATCTGGCACGTAGTAAAAAGCAAAGAAGCATTAGTGAAAACAGTAGATAAAATTGACTCTCAGTTAAATATTATAAAAGAACATGGCAGACAGGTATTTTTAGAAACTAATCCTGAACATTTCAGCAGAATAATTCATAACTATTCTGAGGATAAAAAAGGCTTTGTAATGTGGAAAAATAATTTAGATGAGTTAACCATATAAAATAACGAAAGTATTGTTTCACGATCTCCAATATTCCCTCCAATTCCACCAAATATTTTTATCTTAGTTCTTCCAAAAGTCCTCCTAATATGTCTAAACACGATATAACTCAAATACCAATTAAATCTGCTGTTAAGATTTTCACGTTTTTAGATCAGCTTTTGGAAGAGGAAAATCTTAATCCAGAGTATTTTGAGGATTGCATGAAAAAATTCACCTCTGAGGAACAATATTTTCTTTTTGTATATGCTTCCAAATATTTTGATTACAAAGAAGGGAATTTTATACATAAATGGGCGGAAAATATAGTGTACTCTTATGGTTTTGATGAAGTGAAAGATTATTTATCTATGATTCTTACCAATGCGGAAAAACTGCTTAAAAAGGTAAATACTGAAACCACCAGATTTAAAGAAATTTACTATTTGAATGCTGCTGTAACAAAAACTAAAGAATCAGATTTTATAACACATTTAGCTACCAGCCAACCTCTGAAGCAAAAGATAACTTTGAAATTAAAGAAAGGAGAAAATATTAATGATTTTAAAGTCCACAGCAGAATACCCTTATATATAGATAAAACAGTACGGTTGTCCTTTAGAAATGATATGCATAATATTCTGAAAGGTATATTGGATTATGAGCTGATTGATAAGCTGTTTTATAATGCATTTGAATTCCCTGCAAACATTTACGAGCTACAATTCTTACACTTGAATGTGGGGCGTAAATCCGATCTTGAATCTTGTGTGAATATCTTATATAAGACATATAAAGATAAAATATTACAACATCGTACTTATGAGTCGTATATAACAAAATACAATAAAAAAGTCGATACTACTCCCAAAAGAACTGGCTACTATTCCTATCTCAATCCAAAAAAGATCGCCCCGCCTAAAATTCTTCGTTATCACTTTATGATAGCACTTTATAATGCGTTTCCTTATATTAGGGAATCTGTCAGTGAATCAATAGAAAAAGATTCCACAAAAACCGTTGAAAGCTGTCTTACACAAAAAATCAAAAATCTCTGAAAATGCGTAAAATTTTCATACATCCTCCAAGAAATTACGCATTCTTCCTTTAGGTTGACAATCCCGCTACTTTTGCTCCTATAAATGCGAAAGTAATGAAGGATAAAGACGCACTCACTTATCATTTTTCAAAATTCGTTTCCGAGTTGGAAAGCCGAATAGCTGACAGAGTACTATCTCAGCTAACGGAGCATTCCAGCTTGTTTGGAAGTGTACAGCCAAACGAGGAAAGATTTTTGAAAGCCGATGAACTGTGCGAATTGCTCCACATTTCCACCTCGCATTTATATAATCTTAGAAAAAAATTTCGAGACTTTCCGACTCAATACTTCGGCAGATCACCGAGGTACAAACTGTCGGAAGTTGAACAATTTTTGAAGTCAAATCAAAAAAGCAAATAAATAAAATGGAGAACAGTAAAAAAATAGAAATTCCATTTGAAGTTACTGATAAAGGTAAAGTAAGGTTTGATACTTACGGTTATATAGGATATACCGAAGATTTAGGATTCAGAAGAACTAAAATATTTGGAGTTGAGCATCTTGTCAGAATACAGGATAATATTGTAAAAACTGTCAGCAAATCGGACATTATACAGACAGCCTTGGAGTACCTTGATGAAAACTTCGATCAGAAATCAGAGCTTGAACACGGAGTAACCAAATATGAAATCAAAAACGCATGGATCAACAAAGCGAGGCAAATTTCAGAAGATGCAGCATTATCATTTATGAAATACGAAGAGCTTAACCCTCTTCGGGATACACAGGAAATAAGCTATTTCTTCTTTAAAAACACCGTTGTCAAGGTAACTAAAGATGTGATCGCTCCTTTAAGCTATTCAGATTTGGATAGTCACGTTATGGAAGAACAGATTATCCAACGAAATTTCATTATCAGAGATCATTTGCTGACTTCGTTCATTCCTTTTCGTCAGTTTGTACATAATGTAGCAGGAAATATCCATGAAAGAATGATTGCTTTTGAAGCGATGATTGGTTATATGCTCCATACGTTTCAGAACCCTGCATTGGCAAAGGCGGTGATACTGCTTGATAGCGTTGTTAATGAAATCGGACTGATAGAGGGAGGAACAGGAAAATCATTGTTAGTTAGGGGGTTAAGCTATATGCGCTATTTGTGTAATATTTCGGGGAAAGATTTTTCCAGCAGTTCTGGTTTTGCATTCCAAAGGGTAACACCTTTCACCAGTATTGTAGCAATCAATGATATTAAAGACAATCAGAACTTCGAGGGATTCTTTGGCAGGATAACAGATGGTTTTACAATAAGCAGGAAGTACAAACATGATATTTTCATCGCATTTGCGTATGGTCCGAAAATGATCATCACAAGCAACTACTATGTAAAATCTCCCTCAGGAAACAGTACCGAAAGAAGGAAACATGAAATTGAACTCTCACCCCACTATGGTAAAGATTTAACGGTTTATGATGATTTCGGACATCACTTCTTTGATGATTGGAACGAGGAGCAATGGTTAGGGTTTGACCACTACATGTTGTACTGCGTTCAACTCTACCTTGAGAAAGGATTAGTAAAAGCTCCTTCTATCAACTTAGAGTTAAGAAAATTGATCAGCGAGGTAGGCTTGGAACTGGTGGAATTCTTAGATCAGGTGTTGCTTACTAAAACCAAACTTCACAAAAAAGAACTGTTCGCAGAGTTCAGAAAAGAATCGACAGGGTCAGGGAGGTATCAACTGAGTTTGAGGGGATTTACCATAAGGCTTAAAAAGTATCTGGAATATAAAGGTATAAGCTATGTAGAAACTCCAAGTAATACCAAAGTATTTATTGAAATCATTACCGAAGAAACAAAGGAAAAGCAGAGCCTTCTGACAATCAATGACATCAAAACTGATTACAAAACGGTTGATACCGCTAATAAAATGACACGGTTAGTCAATCAGTTACAGAAATTTTTCAGTACCGAGAATACCCCTAAAAATTAACAACTAAAACGTAACAAAATGAATAAAAAAAAGATCCTCGTCATAGACTTGGAGACTACGGGATTAGACCCGTTTAAAGACAATATAGTGAGTGTTGCTGTATCTGTTGAAAAAGGAAAAGGATTTAACATCGTTCTCCCTTTTTATAAGAACAAAGCTCAGGTTAAAGAATTTTTACAGCCAATTTTACCAATACTTGAAGATGAGACCATTACAAAAGTCTTTCATAATGCGAAGTTTGATTTAAAATTCTTTCATCAGTACGGAATTGAAATTAAAGGTGAAATTATTGACACAATGATTTTAGATTATCTCTTGAACCCCAACCGTAAAACGCACGGACTAAAGGAAATTTCAGAACTGCATCTGCAATACCACCAAATTTCCTTTGAAGAAATGTTAAACGGTAGAGTTATCACCGAAGTTCCGAAAGATGAACTTACCAAATATGCTTGTGAAGATGTGGATCTGACCCTGCAATTGTATTATTATTTAACTCAACAACTAAATCATAACTAAAATGAAAATAACAATTAATCAGTTAGAACACGATTTGATACGTGTTCTCGTTAAAATCGAATCCAATGGTGTTAAAATAGACACGAAGAAATTAGAACGTGTAGACCATCAACTATTGAACCGACTACAGACGACCTCCGAAAAAATAATGGAGGTTGCAGGAACAGAAATCAATCTTAACAGCAATGAACAGCTGAGTACTCTGCTTTTTGAGACGTTGGAAATTCAACCGAAAGTTACTTCCAAAGGTAAATCAGGATTGATTTCTGTTGATAAGTCACACTTAGAGAAACTTAAAGACGATCACGAAATTGTACCACTCATCTTGGATTATAGGAAAATTAACACCTTGTTAAGCTTCTGTAACCAGCTGAAAGAAGTTCACCCAAAGACCAAAAGACTTCATTGTAACTTAAATCAGATAGGAACAGCGACAGGACGATTTAGCTGTAGTGATCCGAATTTACAGAATATTCCCAATGTAAAGTTAAAAGATAAAGAAAATGAAACCAATAAAAATAAGGTCTTTGCTTCGGAACTGCGCGAGGTTTTTATTGCTGAAAAAGACTGTGTAATAATTGGTGCAGACTACTCACAAATTGAACTTAGGATGATGACGGAAATGAGCCAAGACAGTTTTTTACTTGATGCATACAATAAAGGTATAGATATTCACATATTGACGGCTTCTAAAGTGTTCAATTGCAAGGTTTCGGAAGTAACGGAAGAGCAGAGAAAGATTGCGAAAACCATCAATTTCGGATTGATCTATGGAATGTCAGCAGTAGGATTGACAGAATCCCTTACAACAATTACAAAGAAACATCATTCTAAGGAAGATGCCGAAAAAATGATGTCGGAATATTTTGCCAAGTTCAGTGGTGTAAAATCCTGCTTGGAGGGTTTAATAAATTATGCCGATGATCACGGCTATTCCAGAACATTATTTGGGAGAACCAGACCCATCCCTGAACTCTCTTCCAATGATCTTAAGATTCGTGAAAAAGGAAAACGTCTGGCGATGAATTCTCCTGTACAGGGAAGTGCAGCCGATATTATCAAAATGGCAATGGTGAATTGTGATAAAGCTATTACAGAGAAGGGATTACAGTCCAAAATAATCCTTCAAATCCATGATGAACTGCTTTTTGAAGTTCCTGAAAATGAAGTGGAAATCATGGAAAAATTGATAAAACATGAGATGGAAAACGTGGTAAGACTTTCTATACCTCTTATAGTAGAACTTGGCAAAGGTGCTAATTGGGCGGAAGCCCACTAAATAAGAATTATTAACAATTAAATAAAATATCATGTCAAAAGTAGAATTCATCGGCAGTACAGCCGATACAGCCGAAAACAAAACAATCAATAACCACAAAAATGTAACAGAAATGAGACAATCAAAATCAATTAATTTCTACAATAACCAAGTGGATTTTATCGCATTAAGAATTTCAAAAGAAGATGCCACGGGTATCAAGATGGAAAATCTAAGAGAGCATCCTGTATTGAAAAATCAGTACACCATTGATAGCAAAGATGATGAGCATCTGAAAAATATTGCGTTGTATTTCAAAAAAGACGGAAGTGTCATTTTAAAATCCAGCATGCCGTATTTCCTGTATGGACACAACCATGTTAGATTCCACGAAGACAGAATTGCTGAATTTGCGGATCAAATAAAGGAGTTATTAAAAATAGATATTGAAAATTCCAAAGTCCTTGATTTTGAATATGGTGCATTCGAAAAAATGACCGTTGATACAAAAACTTATCTGAAAAATTTAATGGGGTTGAAAGATTGGGATTTGGAGTATAATAAAGGTAATATGAAAATGTTCGGAAATCCGAAATTAGGATTGCATTACAAAGTCTATGATGCTGTTGCAAACGCCAAAGTGAAAGGCACATTGATTAAGGGGTGTTTTCCTCAGGAGGATGTTATAAAACACGAAATCAAGTTCAGCAATCCGAAGAAATATTTCGGAAGAGAATTTTATTTTAGAGATCTGATGATGGACATAGAGAGTACATTTCAGGATCTTACGATCACCAAGCTCGACAGGTTACTAAAACAATTCAGAAATAATTTGATTGAAAAGACCGATTTCGAGTTTTTCCCGAAAAAACCAGATGTGGTTCACATTCTATACACTGTTCTTAAAAACAAAGAGCAACAAGAGAGCAGAGCTTACGAAACCTCTGTTTTAAAAGAAGTTCTTAGTTTAATTGATGTTATGGAGTTATCACCATCTCAGAAAAGCAAGCGAAGAAAATCGATAAAAGAACTTGAGGAAACTTATGATCCTGGATTCTTTTAGATTAGAATTTTTGAAAAGCTAAAAAGGAAAACTTTAGCCCTAACCGTTGTCGCACATAGGGGTTTAGGGCTAATGTTACCACAACAAAACTATGTGGTAAGAATTTCAAATTTATAATTAACAATCTAACAATTACAGAATTATGGCAACAATCAAATTTGTACTCAGTAAATCACAGCATCAGAGAAAGATAAAAAGCAATCTTTCTATGCTCATGCTACGGTACAGCCACCAAAAGCAGGTAACCTATTTTTATACTTCGAGAAACCTCGAAGACCGCTATTGGGATGATAAAGGACAGCAGGTAAAGAGAAGCTACTCAGGATCAGACCGTTTTAATATCTTTCTTAATAAGTTCAGACAGAAAGTTGAAGACATTATTAATGAACTGATGATTAATGGTGAAAATCCCGAAACTGCTCGTGTAAAACTTCTCTATAATGAACAGAAAGAGGGGGTTGAGAAGAAAAGAGAATATACATTTTTTGAGTATTTTGAGAAATATCTCGAGGACAGGAAAAATAAAATTGAGCATAGTACAGCAAAAACATATCGAACTACGATGAATAAGTTGAGAGAGTATGAAAAATACGCTCGTATTCAGCTGGGTTGGCATAGCATTACTATGGATTTTTACGATGATTTCCTTGAATTTTATACTTCTATTGAAGGATTGACCAATAGCGGTTTCGGTAAAAATATCAAAAATATCAAAGCTATTATGAACGATGCTATGGAAAATGGATTTAACAGTTATGACGGACATAATCACAAAAATTTCATCGTTTTGAAAGAGGACGTTGATAATATTTATCTGACCGAGGAGGAAATAGAAAAGCTGATCGCCTTGGATTTGAGCGGTAATAAAACAATGGAAAGAACGAGAGATTTATTTGTATTTGGGTGTTATACAGGGTTACGTTTCAGTGATTTCAGTCAGGTGAAGCCTGAGCATATTGTCGGGGATGTCCTTAGGATCAAAACAATCAAAACAGGAGAATGGGTAAACATCCCTATCCTACCTGCTGTCAGAGTGATTATGGATAAATATAAAGACAATCCGAACAACCTCCCTGAATCTTTATGCAACCAGACAATGAATAAATATTTGAAGAAATTAGGAAAAATATTAGGATTCAACGATAAAATCCTGAAAATCCGAAATAAAGGTAAAGACCGTATCGAGGAAGTAATGTATAAATATGAATTGATATGTACTCACACAGCAAGGCGTTCATTTGCTACCAATATGTTCAAACGAGGGGTGCCATCAAGGGTAATTATGAATATCACAGGACACAGAACCGAAAAAGCGTTCAACAGTTACATCAAAATAACTCAGGATGAAAATGCGGAACTTTTTAAAGAGTACTTTAGTAAATCTGCATAGATTTGAAAACTAAAAATTATGAACCTGCTAAAAAGGCAGGTTTTTTTTATTTTCTAATTTTCCCAAATATTAGTATATTTCTTGTTTAAAATATTAACGGTATCATTATGAATCTAAAAATCACCCAAATTGAAAGTTTTATTTCACAACTCGAAGCTACTAAAAACAATTTACCAAATAGATATTTACAAAGTAAAATTTTGAATATTTTAGAGCAATTAATAGTTATAAAGGACACTGATAACTGGCACCGATTCGATCAGCTTAAAACAATGATAAAATCACTTAGAGAACCGTATGATGGACAAAGCGGAGAGTTAAGAGATGAAGAAGCAAAAAGGTTAATTTTGAGTGCTTATGATGAATTAATTGGCATTTTGAAATCTTACATCCCTGTGAAATAATAAAATTAAAGTTTCTTTCAGTGTCTTTTTATTAGAGAGGAAGGCACTCAAAGAAACGTGGGTTCATCTGTGGATCCAGAACTTAAGAACAGATAAACTTAAAAAAGAAATATGACATAACCTCCTGTTAAATATAGGTTTGCAAACATTTGATTATTTAACACGGTGAAGTCCACGCATATTTTTAGATTATACAACATAGATTAGTTGTAATTTTTGCAGATGAATAAAATGTAAGTAGATAAAAAGTGAATAATTTCTTTGTACTACATATTTTCAAAGGTGTTTAACAGATTCAATTACAAAAACTGATACAGAATCCCAATTGAAAATTTTAAAGTGGAGAACATAGTTCAAAATCTTTCGCAATAGTTATTTACTTTAATTTCTCATTAATTCAAAGGAATAGAGAAGAATTACTATTTTGGATTCAAAGGGAAGTTTAAGTTACTCAAACGATTCAATAAATATAATTTATTTTTGAAAGCGAAGCGGTTTACCGCTTCTGATTATCTCTTTAATTAAGGTTTTTAATTGAAATCTTTAATTATGTCTTTAAATATAAGTGCAAAATTGGTAATATTGAAGTGCATTTTTGGTGAGATTGAAGTGCAAAAATGGTTAGATTGAAATGCAAAATTAGGTGAATTGAAATGCACATTTGGTGATAAAAAAGTACTATTACTCCCTGAAAAATTATAGTCGTGGAGTCATTTTATCAAAAAGTAGTAGAGGACACCTCCTGATTTCAACAGAAAAATACGGTGGTACAAAACTACACAGAGGACATTAAAAGTAGTCGCCTACTTTGGTAGTCAGTAGTAGCACGTAAAAGCAGGAAACATAAGGAAGTAAGCTAAAGAGCAGTCCAAAAAAGTAGTAGTAGTAGTAGTAGTAGTAAAATTAGAGAGCAATACAATGAAAAAAGATAACAACGATTTAACAAATCCTCTAATAGAAGGGATTTCGAATAAATTAACCATAGAGATTCCTTTTGAAATCTTATCAAGTTCGGAGTTATCACTCAACGAAAAATTATTATTGGGACTGGATTTTTCCCTGAGAAGTAAGCTCGGATTCAATCAACTCACAAATAAAGATGTTGGGAAATTGTTCAAATTACACCCCAATATTATCGGAGATTGCAGGAAAAACTTTGTGGAAAAGGGATATTTAATGAAAGAAGGAAGAAAATATTTTCTGACCGACTACTATAAAACTGCGGAAGAATCCGAAGAAATTCAGGAAAATAAAGATCAAAGAAATATAAAACTTCCTTTTGAAATCTACACTAATAAAGTGTTGAAAACGGGAGAAAAACTCCTTTGGGGAGAATACAACTCAATCAGTAAAGGAGTAAAAGAATACTTTGCATCAAGGGAATATACCGCAAACCGCTTGAATGTAAGTGTTGAAAGCGTCACCAATTCGACGAAATCCCTCAACGAAAAAGGACTGTTTAAAAAATATGAAATTGTTACAGGATATTACACTCATCAACGAAAGATCATCACCTGTCGTTTTGATAAAAAGTAAAATTGAGTGAAAACTGGTGTTTTAAAGTTTTCCTTTGTATAAACATAGTTTTTAACGAAGTACATCATTTTAAAATCAATTTTGGTATCGAATACCCAAATTGAAATAAAAATCGATTTTTGAGTGGAGAATATAGCTAGATTACTTTTGTTCGGCTTTATTTTCTAAATATTGTTCAGGAAGAAAATCTTTAGGTGAGCATTCAAATATTTCTGCAAGCCTGTTAATGTGTGAGAGGTTATATTTTGCTCTTGATTTATAGCTTTCCACATCTCCAATGAATCCTATGGATAAATCCAAAGAATAAGCCAGTTCTTTCTGAGAAATCTTTTTTTCCAATCTCATTTTCCTAACAATATCAATAACATATTGTTCAATAGGTTCTAAAAGCGAATTCTCTTCCATTCTAAACATTTGGAACAAAGAGAATAATTGCTATAAAAATATTCACTCGTATATATACGAGTGTTTGTATTTTTTACAGATATTTGTAGCAAATTAAAATATGACTCATCTATGAAAACAATGAAGACACAACTTTCTATTTTATTAATTTCATTAAACCTTCTTTCCTGTAATTCCACAGGAAAGAATTCACAATCCGAACAAAACAAAGTATTTACGATCACAAAAATCACCAAAAGTGGCTTTGAAAAAGTCGGTAATTCCTATAAATACAACTTTACAGGTGAAGCTCAAAATAACTCTGTAAACATTTACGATGATGTCTACACAACTTTAGAAGTCCAGCTTGAATTGGAGAACGGAAGTATTATTACTGAAAGAGATTATGATAGTGGACTTATGACAGGTTTCGGAGATATTGAAAAAGTGTGGAAGCCTAATGAAACTCGAAAAATAGACGACCACGGAGGTTTAGATTCCGACTTTATCCCTGCACATTACAAAGAATATAAAGTCAAAAAAGTAGTAACAATATTTGATTTTGATACAAAGGACATCATCAACCATACCAACAATACTTTTACCGATACCATAGATGTTACAAAGCAATGGAATACTTTGTAATAACCTTACGGATTTCCGTATGAAATACATAGAAATAATTTATAAAATTAACTCCAAATAAAAATTATGAAAACAAAAATTGTTGAGAAAATTACAGTGGTAATTATGATGCAGATAAGCTTTTTCCTGTTTGGTCAGGAATTTACCAACTTTAGAAACATAGAACTGTTATTTAAATCACCTCAAAATAAGATAGAAGAAGTTATAAAAGGTGAGGGCTATATTTTAAAATCTAAAGATTTGAAATCTGGAGGGATTACATATATAAAGAAGAATTCCACATATACCTTTGTTGTTAATTTGATATTCAAAGCCAATAAGTTAGAATATATCGGATGGAATGATAGTGTAATAGGAGGAAAATTTATTGTTGAGGATATTGGTAAAGATTCAAGCTACAAAATAGATGAAGCAAAGACAGATGACTACTTAGGCGTATTTACTTCCGTATCAAAGGAAAAGGGATTTCAGGTTACAATTTTTAAAACAATACCAAATTTAAATAAAGGGATGATTTCCTTTTCTTTAATGAAGATAAAAGATAGAATAGAAAAGGGAAATTCTTCAATTTCACAGAAAACATCTAAAAATACATCTTTAAGCTTTTTATCGAGGTATAAAGGGAGATATCCAAGTAGTATAAAACTTTTAAATTACACAATTCTCAAAAATAGATTAATCCAACTTATTGGGAAAGAAAGATATCAATATATGAATCAAACATGGGCAGTTGAAGGAGGAATAGGAGTTGAAAATAATGTATTTGAAGCTTCTGGTTGCGAACAGCATAATTGCGATATGACTAACTTTATGATTGTAGTTGATTTAAAAAATGATATTTTATATGTTGGGTACAGAGTTGAAGATGAAATCTATAAGTTTGGGGAAAATCAAAATTATCCTAAACTAATATTAGATTGGGAGAAAGAGAATATTAATGGTGAATGATTTTGAAGGCAAGAAATAAATAATTTCATCATGTTAATATAACACGTCAAGTTTTGACGCTATACTGAAATACATTTGTAAAAAACTTATACAGATTGTTATTTTCACCATTCATAGAAAAATTGTAAATTGCAGGAAACACAAAACACACAAAATATTATGTTCAAGATGAGAAAAATATATATTTTTCCCTTATTACTTACAAGTATAATAAGTTTTGGTCAAATTCCGAACTTTCCTACTCCACAGGCAAGTAGTTTGGGCAATTATTCCAATAATAATTTTGGAAGCCCAACAAATGGCAGAAGTTCCCAAAGAAACTATGAGCCATCTTTACCGAGTTCCTATAAAAAAAACTCGAATACAGCCCAACAGCACAATATTTATGAATCACAAGCGAGGTCACAGAATGATGCTGTGATGCGAGGTATAGAGCAAGATATGGCAGAGGTTCAGGAAATGCAATTCCACAAATGGGTAGAAGACGGCAGAAATATGTCGTATGACCTACCTACATTATCAGGAAAAGCAGGAACACAATCGTATTATGATGCTTTTAGCAAATTATCTGGAATGGATTCCGAAAAATACTCATTAGCGGATGTCAATTTTACAGTAGAAAATGCTTTTTATGATAATAAGCAGAATATAACCAAATTCAAAGCTGGAATCCAGAAGACGGCAAAGCAACTCTTACAGAAAATGAAAGAACGCAAACAGGACACAGAAAGCCATGTTTCCAAAAACCTGATGATCTTTGAGTATTTTTCTAAGGATATGAAATTGAATGGTACAAATCACAAAGCCTTTGAATATGATTTTAAGGACTATATGGGGCAAAAAGACTATTCCAAAATGTTTGTTTCAAAACTCCTTAAAACAGGCACAGGACAATGTCATTCAATGCCTTTATATTATCTGATGTTGGCAGAAGCTATGAATACAGAAGCCTATTTATCATTAGCCCCTAATCACTCTTATATCCGTTTTGTAGATGATGAGGGAAAATTGAGAAATATGGAACTTACCAATGGGATGTTTCCTACTGATAATGCATTTTTAGAATCAGGATATATCAAATCAGAAGCCCTACAAAATAAAATTTATTTGGAGAACCTTACAAAAAAAGAACTGTTGGGAATGGCTTATTTTGATTTGGCGAGAGGATATGTAAGCAAGTTTGGGTATGATGAATTTGTAAACAAAGTTATTGATAAAGCATTAGAGCTTTATCCTAACGGAATAGCACCAAACATGGAAAAAGCAAATATAAGTCAGGTAAGATTTGCCAATGTGACGAAACAATTAGGTATTAATCCCGAAGACAAAAGAGATTTACAAAGAATCGGTTATTTTCCAAAGGCTGTTGAACAGTTAAATCAAATCAATGAACAGTTTAATAAGATTGATAATTTAGGATATGCTGAAATGCCTGCATCTGCGTATGAATCATGGTTGGCAAATCTGAAAACCGAAAAGAACAAACAGGAAAGCGAAGCATTAGCGGAGAGAATGCGCTTGAATCAACTTCAAAAACAAAAGGAAAGACAGGAACAAGAAGCTGTCAAAAAAGCACAGGAAAAGAAAAAGCAGGAACAAAAACCGAGATATATTCCAATTGACCCTAATAAACTATAAAAAAATGAATAATTTTAACAATCATAAAAACAAATGACTATGAAAAGAATCTTATTGATTGCTTTTGCAATAATAACAGGCTTTACACAGGCACAGGTCAAGAAAACCCAAACGAAACAAAAACTCAAAGTTGAAAAGAAATGGATAAATCCTGTTAAACTTACGAAAGAAGAGCGTAACCGTCCTTATATGGATGAAGTATTAAAAACAAAGGATTCTTTGACACCACAGGAAGCTGAAAGGAGGAGAAAGAATATTGCTATCGGAAATCCTTTTGCTAAATATGGAGTTTACCCGAAGATTGCAACATTAAGTAAGGGTAAATATTTAGAGTTTCACGACACAGACAGTATTGTAGTAATCGGTTCGGTAAGGTTTAATACAAAAAGAGATAATATTATCGAAGTAAGAGAAGTTGATTTGTCTGATCCCGATGCACAACCCATTGGTGACACTCATGGGCGTTGGATGTCTCCCGATCCACTTAGTGAGGAATTTCCTGATTGGTCGCCTTATAATTATGCTGTAAACAATCCAATTAATAATATTGATCCTACGGGATTAGCCGCTGAGAGTGTAAAGGATGATTATAAATTGTTGAAAAATGGACAAGTAGAGCTAATAAAAAAGACTAATGATAAATTTGATAGACTTTTTTCCACAAATGATTCTGGCAAAGTAACATCTCAGAGTACTTCTATAACAGTTGATAAAAAAAATGCTAATGATGTCTCTATAATAGGACAATTAAGTCAAACCAATGATGGTAAATTAATGGATTATTTCGGAAAGGCTATGAATCCATTTTTCTCCGAAGGGTTTACAAATAATTTGGATACAGCTTATAACCTTTATAATTTCTTAGATAACAATACCGATAGTGGGATTGAATTTTCTCTAGCAAATTACAACGTTAATGGAAAAGATAATTTTCAGATTGCTACTATGCATAGTATTGATGGATCAAAAATATTTTCTAATAAGTTTTCTCAAGATAATTTAGTTTGGTCACTCCATAATCACGATGGGAAAATCGGGTTAGATTATAAAAATATTGGAAATCAATGGAGTGCCGATAAATCAACAATGTATGGGATTTTTAGAAGTAATCAAAGTAAAGGATTAGGAGATCCCAGGTTTTTTACAGTGAATGACAACAATAGAATGATAGAAATTTCAAGAACAGGAGCAAATACAAAACAGACATATCCTTTTAATGTTCAATTTTTAAAAAATCTAAAAAGAAAATAAATGAAAAGATTCTTATTAATTATAATTGTTAATTTATTTCTGATTTCTTGCAGTAAAAATAAAGAACAAACTCCACCAAATCGATTAAATGATTTTGAAAAAGAATTAATACATTCAATAGATTATGTATTAGATTCAGCTTATTGCAGAGGAGGAAAGGATAGAATGTTGCAGGTAAGGTATCAGAAATATGACAATAAAGATTTTATACAAGTAGCTTCAGTATATGATTACAGTACTGATTCTCTATTTCATTGCACCGAGTATAAAAACAATCTTGTCGTATTTTATAATAAAGAATATTTTGAAAATAAAATCAAACATAACAGTATAGAAAGAGATACTCTTTTGAAAAAATATAAAAATTTTAATAATAAATATAGTGGTGGAGTAATTTCTGAAAAAAGATGCTTTGAAATTTTTCAAATTCAAGGCAATAATTTTTTTAAAACCTCACATGACTCTTTTTATTATAATAATCTTTTTGCTAATCCTCCAATGCTGGAACCTGCTCCACCACCTACAAAAAAATGAAAAAGATATTTTTACTAATAACGACACTAATTTTCTCTGTTTTTACAAATGCACAGGAAAACCACTTTTATACAGATTCCTATCAAACCATAGATAATATGCTCAATGATAAAGAACCATACAGTTTCAAAACGGCTGTTTTCAGTGTAGAGAATGCTTATTATCAGGGAAAATTAGATATAGAGGAATTAAATCGTAAAATCAGATTTTTGGCTAATTTCTGTAATCAGCTTGTCAACAATAGAAAACTCAATTATATCGAAAGAGATCAGGCGAAAGTAAGCAAATATGCTGCTGTTTATACGGTAATGTGCCAGACAACCCCTGTAATTATAAAAAATGACACTGTAAAATACAAACCTTTTATTTATGATTTTGAAGATGTATTCGGACATAAAGAGCTGTCTAACCTGTTTGTATCGAAGTTATTAGATACTCAGAAAGGCAATTGTAATTCGATGCCGTATCTGTACAAGATTTTGGCTGAAGAAATTGGAGCAGATGCAAATCTGGCGTTAGCACCGAATCACGTGTATATCAAGCATAATATTAAATCTATTGGTTGGTTCAATACAGAGCTTACAAGCGGTATCTTTCCGATTGATGCGTGGTTGTCAGCTTCGGGGTTTATTCATTTGGATGCCATCAAAAATGGTGTGTTTATGAAAGCCTTAAACAACAAAGAAAGTCTTGCATTGCTATTAGTAGATTTAGCAAATGCTTACAACAGAAGTTTTCCCGATAATGACGGTAGTTTTCCATTGAAATGTGCTGAAAGAGCAGTACAAATACACCCTTATTTAGCTAATGCTTTATTATTACAGGCTGAAACCCATACAAAACAGTTTCAAAAACTTATGAAAGAGCAGAATACAAAAGATATTCAAGCAACTTTAAGCAATCCAAAAGCTAAAGAACTGTTTGATCTGATGAATAAAGAGTATAGCCATATTCACAAAATAGGCTATCGTAGTATGCCTGAAGAAATGTATTTAGATTGGTTGGTATCTTTGAAAACTGAACGATCTAAATATGAAGATACGAGATTACAGAAATAACAATTATCAAATAAAAAAATACTATTATGCTGACAAATTTTTTCAGAATAAACTTACCTTATGGAATTGCAAAAAACGATAATGATGAATGGATGGCTTTCAACAGAGAATATATGCCTCTTGGCTTCAATGATGTAAGTCTTAAAGAACATGTTGGGAAAAGCTACCACGATAAACCTATTTATACAAAGTATAATAGTATTACAGAGAAATTACTCTTGGAGCTTTCTTTTGATGGAGAAAAAGGAGTTAGAAGAGATTCTTCTGGTAAAATTGAGAAAGTCTTCCTATATGATGATGGTACAAATCCTTCGAGTGGATATGATTCAAAAAGTCAAGAAGAAAAGATGTGGAATGATTATTTTCAAAAATTAAAGAAAATGTCAAAATTAAGAAGAAAAATTTAGTCTTTCGATTAAAATATTGCTTCCAGAAAATTATGCTCTATTGATAAGATTTTTGGATACAAACTAAATCGAAAATAATACATTAATTTTCAATAGATCCTAAAAATGGCAAATAGAACTGCAATAGATACAATAAGAGGTTACCTGTATCAATTTGATTTAACAATATTAGAACTCTTACAATTGAGCAATGACAATAGTGTCATAACGATTGAGGGTATTGAGGATATTGATATTACAGAGGCAAACGAAGAAATTGCAATACAATGTAAATACCACTCAAAAACAGAGTATAATCATTCAGTAATAGCAAAACCTATACGGTTGATGTTAACCCATTTCAACAGTGTTTTAAATGGCACACAAAATCGAATAAAATATTTGTATTTTGGTCATTTTCAGCAAGGACATGAAAAACTTATTCAGCCGATTACTTTAGACTTTTTGAAATCAAATTTACTCACATATAAAAAGGAAAACGTTGAGTATAAACATTATGAGGACTTACAATTAAATGATGTTCATTTACAAGACTTTTTAAGTCTACTTGAAATTAATATTAATGCTAAATCTCATGAACAACAGTCAAAAGAGATTTATAAAATATTAAAAAATCAAATTCAATGTGATGATTTTGAAGCTGAGCATTTTTATTATAACAACGCTTTAAAAGTTATTAGTACATTGGCAAAGGAGGATAGTGTTTTAAAACGTAAGATTTCTAAAAAGGAATTTGTTGCAAAAATTAATTCTAAGAATGTATTTTTTAATAAATGGTTTATTCAAATCAAAGGGAAAAAACATTTTCTTTCAGAGCTAAAAAATAAATATTTTGTACAGTATAATCCATCTCCTTTTGAAAGATTTTTTTTATTAGAAGTTGATCCAAATAATTATAATAGAAGTGAGCTTAAAGATATAATCTTTTTAATTTCAAAAAAATGGGGTAATGTGAGATCAAAAAATGATCCCAATACTTTTAGCCCATATTTGTATATTAATGGTATTTTAGAAGAAGAGTTATTATGTATTAAAAATGAGTTATATAATGAGAATTTGAAATCTATTGATGGGTTTAATTTTGCGGGTTCTTCCTTTAATCAAAAAAGCATCATTGAAAAAGCCACATATCATAATCAAATTAAATTAAAAATCATAAACAAAACTAGCTATATTGAACTGATCATCAATGAATTAACTAATAAAACTAAAGAAATTTATCAATTTTATCTAAATAACCCCTACTTTGATTATAATAATGATTCAGTAAAACATATAAAAATACAGGTAGAAACAATTAACGATTTAAAAAGTATAATATAATGTCAGATAAAATTAATGCAGAAGTTATTGCAGTATTTCCTAATAAAGTCAAAATAAAAGTTGATAAACTTGAAGATTTTAAGATTGCTGATGAATCTTTAAAGGTTGGATCATATCTTAAAATTTATGGGAATGACAATGCTATTTTAATGGCAATCATCGAAAACTTCTCAATAGATGTTTCTGACAAAAACGGAGAAGCAGAAAGAACACATATAATAGAAGCAAGTCCATTAGGAATTATTAAAAATGAGAAATTTACAAGAGGAGGAGATGATTTAACAATACCTCCAAAAGAGGTAAAACCTGCTACAGAGGAGGAAATAAAAAAGATCTATATTGAATCAGTTGAAGAAAGAGAACAATTTACATTTTGTTCTTTATCATCTAATCCAACTGTTCGGATTCCAGTAAATGGAAATAAGTTTTTCAATAAACATATTGCCATTATTGGTTCAACAGGTTCGGGAAAATCCCATACACTGTCAACAATTATCCAAACAGCTATAAATACAAAAGATGAATCATTTAATCTAAATAACTCTCATATTATAGTTTTTGACATTCATTCTGAATATAAATCTGCATTTCCTAATGCTAATTTTATTGATATTTCTAATTTGCTATTACCATACTGGTTATTAAATAGCGAAGAACTTGAAGAAATTTTATTAGACACAGGAGAACGTGATAATTATAATCAGTCTGCTATATTTAGAAAATTAGTTACTCAAAATAAAATAAAACACAATCCTTCAAAATCAAAGATTTTTTATGACTCGCCTTTATTTTTTGATATAACCGAAATTAAAAATGGGCTATATAACTTAAAAAGTGAAACTAAAAACTCCAAAAATTCTAATCGATATATGATTATTGATGAATCGTATACATGTACTGACAGTAGCACAACAGCGGATACAGGAATTTTATTGAATGAAGAAGAACGTATCAATAAATACTTTGAGGAGGAATATCAATTTCATCCAACTAAAAATCAAAATATTACAAAAGGAGATTATGCAGAAGGAACATTGGATAAATTTTTTGTAAGGTTTCAGGAAAAGATTAATCAGGATAGGTTATCATTTCTATTCGGTGAAAATTCAAAGAATATTTCCTTTGAAGATACAATAAAAAATTTATTGGGCTATAGTGATAAAAACAATTCAAATGTAACAGTAATTGATTTAAGTGGCGTTCCATTTGAAGTTTTAAGCATCACAGTATCTTTAATCTCAAGAATTATTTTTGAATATGGTTATATTTATAAGCGATTGAGAAATATTGAAGATCCAAATGAAAAGGTAAATAATGATACTCCCATTTTATTAGTTTATGAGGAAGCTCACAAGTATGTACCTAATAGCGATTTAGTAAAATATAGATCTTCGAAGAAATCTATTGAACGTATCGCAAAAGAAGGAAGAAAATATGGCGTAACTTTACTTTTAGCAAGTCAAAGACCGTCCGAAATATCGGAAACTATATTTTCACAATGTAATAACTTCATTGCTATGCGCTTAACAAATCCCGTAGATCAAGGATATGTTAAGAAATTATTACCGGATACCTTAGGAACATTGATAGAGAAAATGCCGTCCTTAAAACAGGGAGAAGCATTATTAATCGGGGAATCTGTTATTTTACCTTCAATAGTACAAATTGATAGATGTATGAATGAACCATCTTCTAATGATATACCTTATTGGGAATTGTGGAAAGAAAAATGGAAGGATATAGATATTGACAAAATAAAGGAAGAGTGGTACAAATAATTGAATATAATCTGATATATTATGGATGATAATCTTAATCAACTGTCTGAAAAAATTGATAAGGTTTTAGAAAATCAAGAATTGATTTTAGAAAAACTGAATCAAAATCCTGTGTTTTACAATCCTAATTCTAAATTGAATAGCTCTAAAACAAAACCAAAACGTACAAAATCTGAAATGAAAGAAGAAATAAGAGAGTATATTCAATTAAAAATGCATTATGGACCAATGCTACAGCGGAAGTTTAATTTAGCAACTGAACCTCATATTAATAGAATAAAAGAATATTTAAGAACCAATGATGCAAAAGCTTTTGATGGACTGAAAAGAAAAAATAGTTTTTAAGACGTCCTATTAAAAAGTATGAATAATCCTTTTTATTCAAACGATGCTAAATCCCATCTACCTCTATCCTACTCCATACAATTACAAAAAATTTATAAGTCACTGATACATAATATACACTACTCCATCTAACTCCACATAGATACACGGAGGTTGTTTCTGGAGAAACCACATAAAAAGTCATCTCACCAGAGGTGACTTTTTTGATTTTTTTTCCTTATTCTTACGCTGAAATAAGTTTGAACAATTCCAAAGTTCCGGATTAATCGGAACCGTTTTAATTATCGTTTCTTCATCCCCATTGTTTACAGTTTACATAAATTTAAATAATTGTTAATTCATCCTTAATATTAAAAAATTAAATTTATTGCTTAAAATTGTAATATTCAATTTAACTTCAAAAATTAATTTAAAACACTTATATGAAAAAAATAGTATTTATTACCGGAACAAACAGTGGTTTTGGCTATTTAACAGCAAAAAGATGTGCGGCTGAGGGTTATACCGTTTATGCTACAATTCGAGATGCCAAAACGAGAAATGCTGAACGGGCACAGGAATTATCGGCTATAGAAAACATCAATATTGTTGATCTTGATGTTACTGATGGAGCCGCTGTAAAAAATGCCATTTCAGAAATTATATCAAAGGAGGGCCAATTGGACGTAGTAGTTAATAATGCCGGATATTTTGGTGGCGGATTGGCCGAGGCATATACTGAAGATGATTTTGAAAAAATGCTCAATGTGCATGTAAAGGGACCATGGAGGGTAATTAAATCAAGTCTTCCGCAAATGAGAAAACAAGGTGAGGGACTGATTATAAATATTTCCAGCGGGCTGGGCCGCTTTTCAGCACCGTTTATGACCGTTTATAACAGTGCTAAATTTGCCATTGAGGGCCTTTCGGAAGGATTACATTATGAAGTACGGCCGTTTGGTGTTGATGTGGCGATTATTCAACCGGGTGCTTTTCCAACAGAGATTTTCGGTAAGTCTACTTACGGATCTGATACATCTATTATCCCAGAATACAGTGATCTGGCAAAAATCCCTGATCAAATAGGTGAAGGCATGGGAAAAATGTTCGAATCCATGAAGCCTGATCCCCAAATGGTTCCTGATGCAATAGTACATTTAATTAAAACCCCAAAAGGAGAACGGCCACTCAGAACAGTTGTAGACAGAATGACCGGGGAATATATAGAAACAGCTAACAAACAGGTGAAAATTCAATATGATAATTTTGTAACTGCATTTGGGATGCAGGATGTTTTAAAGTAAATTAACAGGTCATAAAGTTTACAACAGTAACTATATAGCAAAGAAATTACTAATATTTTTACCTATTAACCATACATCATTAAAAAAGCCGTTTCAAAATTATGAAACGGCTTCATTTATTAATTAAAATTTGTTATTATGGAGTAGTCATTTGAGATTCTTCATAATTTGGCCCATACAAAGAAGGAACTTTATTTCCTGTTGCCCTTAGATGTGATACAAGCTCACCACGGTGATGATAAAGATGGTTATAGAGAAAACCTCTAATTACCTGTACCTTTGGCATTGGCGGAAAAATAGGTTCTGAACCTCCCATTGTCATTTTCCACTCATTCATGTATGCGTTTTCGTCTGATTTTTCTATCGCTGATTTAGCATTCTGTACATTTTCTTCAAATTTAGCCAAAATGTTTTCTGCCTTGGAAATATCTCCTTTGTCATATTTATATTCTGACATATCTAAAGCATCCTGATTAAAGGTTACCTCATACCAATTATAAACTTCGGCTATGTGAGATGCGAGTTCTGCAACAGACCAGAGATGAGGCTGCGGCCTGTACGGCAGCGCATTATCCGGAATTGCTTTCAGTAAGTTACGGGTGTTTTCTGCTTCGTGCAGGAATTCACCCAAAAGAGCTTGTTTCATCATAATAGTTTAATTTAAAATCTAAAACTACAATTATTTAGGAAAAATATTTCAGTTTATTGCAAAATGCTTTTAATGTTTTCTTTAATACCTCTGAAATAGATTTTCATAAGCTCCTTCTCATTTTCATTTAAATCATCATTAAACTTTTTATCAAAGAACATTCCTGCAAAATAATTATTGATTTCATTCTCAATATAAAGATCCTGATTTTTCAGTGTGCTGATTTTTTTAGCTTTAAGATTTTCTGCAATTTTTGAAGTTAATTTCTGAAAATCCGGGTTTGTTTGCAGGTCTTGTGCGATTTTAGAGTATAAAAGCTTTTCCGGGTTATCAGCTTTTTGATCAGATTCCTGGATGCTGAACGTATTTCCGGAATTTTGAGTCAGGTATTTTTCTATACGACTGATCTTTTCCTCTAAAACATTTATTTTTTCGCCTTGTTTTTTTATCAGATCTACTACGTCATTGGTATTGATCCCTACTGCCACATTGATGGTTTTGGAAGCATTTGTTTCTTCCCATGCAATACCTATAATTTTTTTGTAGTCGTCAATGGTCATATCGTCCGGTGATTTTGCAATTGCATATCCGTCATTGTTTCCTGATGGGATTACATAGTCGCCGATTTTGGCTCTGTTGAGGATAAATACCGGCACCTGCCCCATAAAAGCTATCGGCTTAAATTTAAATTCGTTTTCTTTCGACGGTTGCTTTCCTACCACGGCAGGATTCATAGAAATGATCATAATCTTGTCACAATCATCTGTTCTAAGAGAAATTTTTCCTCCTTTAACTCCTACTACCTGTGCAGGAATCAGTTTTTTACTATCGTTATAATCCATCAGCTCCAGATATTCTGCATAATCTCCGGCACTGGAAGAGTATTTAACACCTACTGTGTTTCTCATAAACGTTAACTGATCATCATACACCTGGATTTTCTGTGCTGAAATTGCTATATCGGTAACGTAAGCACCGACTTTAGCAAGAATCTGAGCCTGTGCGCTCGCTTCTTTTTGTGCTTTTTCAGCTTGTGCAATGGCCGCACCACCAGTAAGCGCAGCAGACGTGGCCGCGGTTAATGAAGATTTTTCTGTTTCTATTAGCTGAAGAGTATTTTCAATTCCTCTAAAAACTCCCAAAAGCACTGCTTTTTCCGTTTCTAATCTCTTCTTTTCAGCTGTTCTTAAATATTCATCATTCTTATTAACGAGTTCTGAAAGATTTTCCCCTTCTATTCTTCCAACCATTTTTCCATCTCTGTTCCAGAATGAAATAAAGTTATTTCCTGTAGTAGCATCTACGGAATTTTCTGCTCCTTGTGCTGCTCCGTAATTACTTTCTGCATGTTTGTTTACTTTAATAGCGATTCCCTGGTCTACGGCGTTTACTTTAAGGGCATAGGAATCAATGAGGTTATCAGGCCCATACCCGGTATTATTTAAAAGTGGCTGTTGATAAGGGTTGCTGTAATATGTATATGTATCTACCGATAATGGGGTAAGCGTATTCACTGTTGCATTTTGGGCAAAAACTTTCCCTAATACAGATAAATTTCCATTAATGATTGCTCCACCGTCGACTTTCAAAGCAGCATTGGTGAAATCTCCATAAGGCTGGTTTAAGGTAGATTTAACGTGGAGCCTTTTTCCTACGATAGCGCCTCCGTCTATTTCCAATGCCTTATTATTATCTTCATCCACCGTGCTTTTAATTTCCACCTGCTTGTTAAATGTAGCATTGTCATTAAATGTGCTTAGCTTGCTGGTGTATAAGTTCCCGTTGAGATTGGTGTCTTTTGTAACATTCAGGTTCTGCCCTACATTAATGTTTTCATTGACTCCTAAACCTCCACCGACAACCAGTGCTCCGGTTGAAGGGCTTGTTGAAAGTGTTCCGTTGGTAATAGTGGTAATCCCACCAAGCGTAGAAGCTGCATTTACATTTAAAGTGTTTGTTGTGGTATTTGCTCCTACAGAAAGATTTTGCCCGACGTTGGTATTCTGTAAGGAAGTAAGATTTTTATTGGCTGTAATATCTTGAACCGCAGTAATATTTTTCCCGGAATAGATGCTTTTTTCAACTCCCAATCCGCCATCTGTTACGATAAGCGCTCCTGAGTTCTGGTCTACTGCATCTGCAGTTCCATTGATTTGCAGAGCATTTGTAAGGGTGAGATTACTCGCTGTAAGTGCTCCGTTAATATTTGCATTTTGTGCTACATTAAGATTACCGCCGGCATTAATGTTTTGTCCGGCATTAATGCTTTCATTTACTCCCAGACCTCCTGCTACAACTAATGCCCCTGTGGCTGGGCTTGTTGAAGTTGTTCCGTTGGTGATGGTGGTAATTCCTCCAAGAGTGGAAGCGGCATTTACATTTAAGGTGTTTGTTGTGGTATTTGCTCCTACAGAAAGATTTTGCCCTACGTTGGTATTGTGTAATGAAGCAAGGTTTTTGTTGGCAGTAATATTTTCAATTGCAGTAATATTTTTTCCGGAATAGATGCTTTTTTCTACTCCTAAACCTCCGTCGGTTACAATAAGTGCTCCTGAATTTTGGTCTACTGCATCTGCTGTTCCTGAAATTTGCAATGCGTTATTAACGGCCAAATTGGTAGCTGTAAGTGTTCCTGTTATTTTGGCATTCTGGGCTACATTAAGATTTTCGCCAATTCCTACACCTCCCTGCACGACTAAAGCACCTTCTGTGGGAGTAGTGGAAAAACTGTTGTTTGTTATTTTTGTAATTCCATTGGTTGTACTGTTTCCTGCAACGTTAAGGGTATTAAGATTGGCAGTATTTGCTACGGTAAGGTTATTATCTGCTATTATATTGGTATTGGATTTAATGTTTCCGCCAGCAACAATATCCTTTTCAACACCAAGCCCTCCGGATTCAATGATTAAAGCTCCGTGGTCTTTGTTAGTCGCATTTTCAATACCGTTTATTTTAGTGTTTTGCCCTATTTCAAGATTCTGATTAACTATAGTGTTTCCAGACAATTTCACATTTCCTCCAACATTAAGATTTTTTGCAACGGAAGCACCACCCGCAGTTACTAAGGAACCTTCATTAAGTATATTTGATTCTGAGGCATCATTTATTTTCACCTGTTTCTCAAAATCTGCTTTTTCCATAAACTGGGCAGTACTATTAGCCTTAACAGTACCCATCAGGTTTGTACTGTTATATACGGTAAGATTTTCGCCGACATTAAGGTTCTTCTTGATTCCTGCACCTCCTTTTACAATAAGTGCTCCCGTATCAGGATTTGTTGATTGTGCCGTTGATTCTATCACTCCCGTTTGCGCAGTTAAATTGGTAACCGACGCATTGTTGGCGGTAATATTTTGTGTTGTAAGGTTGGTAACCGTAAGTGTATTTGTATTCCCCAGATTAATGTCTCCTAAAAAGTTGATTTTCCCATCCGGTGTAATATTGATTCTCGTCTGGTTATTGGTTTTAAAGTTTAACGGCGAGTTATCTACCGTACCCAGAAAGCCTCCTCTCATACCAATGTATTTATTTCCATATACAGACCAGGTGTTTCCTTTGGATGCCTGATTTGAGGATGAGTTATCCGGTTCATTGTTCCCTGATACCTGCCCGGGATTTGTTTTATCAGTGAGAGATTCTGCCGTAAGTGCATGAAAAGCATAAGGAACAGCATACAAGTCTGTTGACTGAAGCTGCACATATTCTCCTGTAGGGGTACCGTTGCTGTTTAATACTTTATATTTTATCCTTAAACTGATTTCCTGATTGCTGAAAGGAATTTCGCTGAAATTTCCGGTTATTGAGGATCCTTTACCTACTGGTATAAAAATATATCCTTCGTTATTGGTATTAATCTGCTGCTTTTCCGAATACCAAACTTTGTCCTTGGTAAAGAGCTCGACTTCTATATTTAGTTTTTCATTTTTAACAGGCTGATGGCTATTATCGAAGATTTGAGATCTGAAGATCATGCTATTGTAAGGCCTTTCCTGGGCTTTTACTTTATGAGCTGCACTAATGAATAGTAATACTACAGCATATTTGTATAATTTCATCATTTATTTTTTTTTATTTCTTTATTACTTTAAATGTTTTTTTAGATGTTTCATCCTGTATAACAAGAAGATATACTCCGGAAATAAGATTAACCATATTGATGCTAAAATTGGAAGTGTCTTCGATTTTTGACGCAACTAACTTTCCGGATATATCTACAAGGTTATAGGATATTTTGTCTCCTTTAGACCGAGATATTCTCACGTTCAGCAAATCATCTACAGGATTGGGATACAATACCACTGCAAGCTCGTCGCCGGATTTTTTTTCAGGATAAAGCCTGTAAGTGTTGATATCCAGATTTTCTGATTCTTCGCTCATTTCCTGGATTGTGTAGACGCTTTGTGATTGTGCAAAGCTTAAGGGAATTATACCGGAAAACAGCACAATACCGAACGAATATAATTTTTTTCTCATCGCAATGTATTATTTTTTGGCAACCGAACTGCAGCTAATAGATGTCCCGTTATTACTTGTATCATAAGTGAAGACAATCTGGTTTCTTTCATTATTAATGGTACCTTCTCCTACAACATATAAATTATCTGCATAATCATCAATAATTAATTTATCCGGATTATTGCTGCTCACAGTTGCCTTTATTGTTGAACCATACCCCCCGAAGTTTTCAAGATAAACTTCGTTCTGATTTTCATTTTTTTCACTAATTTTCATGGTATAAACTGTTGTGGAAGACCCACAGGAGTCATTAACAGTATATTCCCCTAAAAATTTCAGCAACACCGAATCTTCATCCCTGTTGCAATTCATCAGTACACCAAGGGTAATGATTAATGCCAATACCTTTATTCTTCTTAATATATTCATAGATTTTATATTTTTCTGATTATTCCTAAGCCAATTGAATAAGCTATATTTCCTCTTTTCTCATAATGAAACTCCTGATAAACATTGGACAGCCCAATCTGCATTCTTGGGATCAGGCTTACAGAATAAACATCATTCAGCTTAAATCCGATATTGATTCCGGCTTCCACTCCAAAATCTACTTTTTTACTGTCAACAGGTATGGAGAAGAAATTATCCTTTATTGTTTTACTTGATTCTAAAGGGATACCAGCATAGCCTCCCGCATAAGGAGTTAACTGTATATATCTGTTTTTATACACATCAAATCCTAAATGCAAAGGTATTTGAATGTATTTGGAAGAATAATCTGTATTTTCGGTGGTGAAACCTCTCTCACTATAGCTCACTCCCGTCCTTAGGCTTAATAAAGGATCTATATGATAATTATAGCTTATCTGAACAGAAAAAGCCCCTTTATATAACAAATTCTGCTTTTGTAATCCGGAAAACTTTAAATACGTGTGGTTAACCCTTTCATAGTAAGCATTTACACCAACTTCATGTTTATAATCCTGTCCGAAAAAGGAAATTGAAGTCAATAGTAATAATAAGGTTGTTAATAGACGGTTCATGATCATCTTAATTTATTTAAAGTATTTGTGATTCTTCGCAGCTCTTTTTCCAGAGATTCTACTTTTTCTTCCAGCAATTCTGTTCTTTTAGCCCATTCTTTCATGTTGAGCTCTAAAAGCTGGCTGACCCTCATATTTAGAATAATCAGTTCATCCCTGTCAAGGTGCTTTAGATCCGGAACTTTTTTACCTCTTACAAAATAAGAATAGGATTTAGGAAGGTTATTTTTTACAGAAAAGGTAAACTCATTGGGAATTGCTTCAACCATGGATTCCAACTTAACGCCGTCTTTGTTCTCAAGCATTACATAATCCCCAATAACAAGATTATGTTTATTACGCATAGTGAGCTCGAGCAAATTTGTAGTACGATTGTAGCTTACTTTCTCTGTATTTGAATAAATATCAGGAATATAAGCCGTCTGATAATCAACCAAACCAGGAACAGATAAAGAAATTTCATCTGTTGGAAAATAATAATGCTCTTTACTGGCATAAGGAAGATCCTTTTCTGTAAAAGATACTTTATAGAAAGGAAGCTTACTAAACCGGTCCATCAGAAGAGTATCTTCAATAGGATCAGTAATCATTTTTCTTTCTACAAGTCTTTCATCCATCGGGAAATAAATATTTTTTTTCTCTAAAGTTTGCTGAGAAAATAAAAAATTTGTCCCAATCCCTAAACAGGCAACTAAAATTAAATTTCGCATATGTGTATATTTATAAAATGAAATTGCAACGAAGAATTTTTCTATCTAGAATATAGAACTATAAGGATAACATCATTTTTGTTTTTTTAAGTATATGCAAATTTATAATCATTTTATTAAATATTAATCAACAAAAGTTAATTTTTCATTACATATTATTAATAAAAATTTAAATTAAATTAATATTCACACAGTAATGATAATTCCTGATAATTAACACATATTGCATTATCAATTATCAAGAATAACATTAATTTCCATATTATCTTTAAAAATTCTTACTGATAAATCTTACAAAATGCACGAAAAATAAATGTCATTTCACTTTTTAACAAGAACTACACTGTTGATAACTTTTGTTTTCTAAATGATTGTAAGCATAAAATAAGTATATTCGCTTTTCAAATTTTTATTGAAAAATGAAGAAGATTGTTTCCGTTTTATTTTTATTTTCAGTGATTATGGCATTTGCCCAGGAGGCCATTCAGTTTCAGGAGCTGCCGTTTAAAGATCTTATTTCAAAGGCAAAGAAAGAAAACAAGATCGTATTTATAGATGCCTACACTTCCTGGTGCGGTCCGTGCAAGATGATGGAAAAAAATATTTTTACCAAAAAATCAGTTGGAGATTATTTTAATGCTAATTTTGTGAATGCCAGATTTGATATGGAAAAAGGAGAAGGGAGAGAAATTGCTGCAAAATACGGTGTACGCTCTTATCCCACTTATCTTTTCCTGAATGGCGACGGAGAGCTTGTTTCCCAAAATTACGGATACATGGAAGAAAGTATGTTTCTCACCATGGCACAGGGCATAAGTTCACCCAACAACAAAAAAAGCTCTTTAAAAGAACGTTTTGAAAAAGGGGAAAAAGACCCTGAATTCCTGATCAATATTATGAAGCTCAATTCCTCTTCAGATTTTGATTTTGCTAAAAAAGCTTCAGAAAGATATTTTGAAAACAAAGAAAAAACATCCGAATTTACAAAAGATGATGTAGGTCTTTTACTCTACTTCCTCAAATCTTCTGAGGACAAAAACTATAACGTATTCACCGAAAGAAAATCAGAAATCATTAAATTTTTACCTGAAGAAACTTATCGTGAATTCGATAATCAGATTAAATTGGGAAAAGTTGTTGAGCAGTCTATCGACAAGCAAAATAAAAGAATTAATGAAGATTATTTCATGAAAACCGCTGAGCCTCTTGTAGGAAAGCATGATGCGGAAGTAAAGCTTAACCAGGTTAAATTAAGCTATTACGAACAAAACGCAAATTTCCCGGAATATGAAAAAGCAGCACTTGCTTATTACAGAAATTCAGAAGCTTTTGAACCTAATGAATTATTAAAAGCAGCATGGATATTTTCCGAACACATCACCAATCCTGCCTCTCTGAAAAAAGCTGTAGAATGGGCTGAAAAATCTGTTATGCGCGGCGAAACTTCCGAAAACACCTACATTTTAGCGAAACTGTATTTATCAACAGGAAACAAAGAACAGGCTAAAGCCTACGCAGAAATATCAAGAAATATGGCTACCCAGGCACAGAAAGATTCTGCATTAGCAAATGCATTGTTACAACAAATCAATAAGAAATAATGAAGATGAGACTATTTGCAGCATTCCTTGTTCTTTTTGGAATCATAAATTTAAACGCCCAGGAGCAGGAAAACAACAATAAAACAAGTGTTTATATAAAAGGCAATGCCCTTTTTATCCCTATCGGAATTGTTAACCTTGCCCTCGAACATCAGCTCAGCAAAAAATTTACCGTACAGGGCGACGTTCTCATCTCTCCCTGGAAATCTTTTGACGGTCACGAGCTACAGTATTATTCGATATCAGCCGAAGGAAGATATTATTTTAATGAAGCGTTCAGGCATTTTTATGTGGGAGCCAATATTGCTACATCAGCTTTTACCTTACAGAAATGGAATTACTGGCCGGATGAACCGTATTATAATGATTATGGCGAAGTCTTCACAAGTTCCAATCTTTACCAGAAAGGTTATTCGATAATTTTCGGTGTTACGCTGGGATATCAGTTCAAAGTTTCCGACAGATGGAATATTGATCTGTATGGAACTATTGGAACTTCACAGGATTTTTATAAAGGGTACGACAGAACCACCGGGGAACGCTACGACAGAAAAGATAACAAATTCAACAGAAGCGGTGAAATACTTCCTTACAGAGGAGGTGTCATGATTTCTTATAAGCTAAAATAAATTCCAATGAAACTATTCGGAAGAAACCATCTCATTCTTTGTGCAATCACCTTCATCATTCTCTTTCTGATGAATTACCTCGGCAATGATCAGGCAGATAAACTGGAAAGAGCTTTAATGATCGGTGCTGCGGGAGTAATCGGTTTGTCTCTTGGTTTATTGATTATGAATAAAGGCAAAGACGACAAAACCCCACCTCAGAATTTTGATTAAATGTGAGTGGTCCACTATGAATTTTTTTTAATTCAAGCTGAAATTACGATTTCCCATTACCCTATCAATCTTCGTAGATTACGTATTTTTTTCTGATTTTCTCAAACTTTTCCAGGCCTGGCTTCCAGGATGCTTTAATCTCATGGATGGATTTTCCGGCAATAATTTGTTTTCTCAGCGTATCATTTCCTGCTAAGGTATCAAACCAGAAATTTTTGCCGGATGAAGGCTTCAGGAAAAAGCCCAGTTCCCGATTTTTATAGTTTTGATAGGTTTTGATAACCCATTCTATGTTGAGTTCCCTTAAATCCTGCGGATAATCCGAAAGGTTTTCACCATAACAAAGTTTTCCGTTCAGGAAAGGATCTTTGGCGCCAAAATTGGGTTTCGGTGTAAATTGGTAAGGCAGACTTTTCGTCCATGGAGATCCGTAAATCTGGAAAGGAAGATCAGTTCCCCGTCCTACGGAAACCTGCGTTCCTTCAAAAAAGCAAAGGCTTGGATAGAGGTTGACTGATTTTTCGTTGGGTAAATTAGGCGAAGGCTTCTCCAGCATCGGATACCTTAATTTTTTATGATAATCTTTCATCGGAATTAAAGTATATTTAGCCTGAGCTCCTTTTTCCAGCCATTTTTCCCCGTTAACCATTTTTCCGTACTCCCCGATCGTGAGACCATAAACGACGGGCACTTCATGCATTCCCACAAAACTTGTCCATTTTTTATTCAGGACAGGGCCGTCAATATATCCGTCATGCGGATTCGGGCGATCAAGCACCATTACCTCAACATTATTTTCTGCGCCGGCTTCCATCAGATAGGTTAGTGTAGAAATATAAGTATAGAACCGCACTCCAACATCCTGTATATCAAAAACTACAATATCGATCCCTTTTAATTGGTCAGGTTTCGGCTTTTTATTGTTTCCATAAAGAGAAATGATAGGAATTCCTGTTTTTACATCAACTCCGTTTTTTACCTTTTCACCGGCATCTGCGTCTCCTCTGAAGCCATGTTCCGGAGCGAAAATAGATTTAATTTTAATTCCGTTTTTCACCAAAAAATCGACAACGTGCGTTCTGTCGCTCATCAATCCGGTCTGATTGGTTACCACACCTATTGTTTTACCCTTTAGCAAAGGCAAATACACCTCCGGCTGATCGGCTCCTGTTTTAAAACCTTCCAAAGGTTTGGATTGAGAATGATATTGATGGAATACTCCTAAAAAAATTAGGCAAATAAGAAGTAAATTTTTAATTTTGAGATCTAAATTCATAAGCTTGAAATTTCCTTTATATTTCTCTAGAAAAATAGCGTTCTCCAAAGATAACAAAAATAACCTCTCACGGGTTATCATCTTCATTGGAAGGCTTTCGGTAGCATTGGGAATCATTGTTTCTTTAATCACCGTATCCACAGGATTCGGTTCTAAAAAAGCTATTAAAGAAAGACTGGCAGATTTCAGCGGCCACATTACCGTAAGATCCACAAGATCAAACTCTTCCTACAATACATCCGTACTCGATAATCAGGGACTTGATATAAAAAAAATAAAGGAAATCCCTGATGTGGCAAGTGTTCAGAAATACGCCATGATTACAGGAATTATGCGGAATGAACATAATTTTGCAGGTATTATTTTCAAAGGAATCGGAAAGGATTTCGACAGCCTGAGATTTAAGAAATTCCTGATCTCCGGAACCACTCCGCAGGTCACTGAAAAAGGCTACAACAATGGCGTAGTAATCTCTGAAAAAACAGCAAAAGACCTTCATCTGAAGGTAAAGGACAGCATCGTTACCGTATTTTCAAAAGCCGACCAACAGCCTATCTATAGAAAATTTGAAGTCCTGGGAATCTATAGAACGGATATTAAAATGATTGACGATCAGTTCGTTATCGGAGATATTAACCATGTTCGTAAAATTCAGGATATGAAACCTGACGAAGCAGGCGGAATTGATATTTTCTTTAAAAATGTAAATGATGCTGATGCTGATTTTCCTGAAATTGAAAAACTGATCGGATATAAAAATTACGCAGAAAAAGCAACTGAGAAATTTCCGCAGATTACCGACTGGATCAGTATTTTCGATACCAACATTGCTTTGATTATCATCATCATGCTGATTGTTGTGGTTATCAACATAATCATGGTTCTTTTAATCCTGATTATCGAAAGAACCAATTCCATCGGCCTTCTTAAAACACTTGGCGCCAGCAATTCCCAGATCAGGGCTACATTTATCAACTATACTTTAATCATTATGGTTCCCGGACTTTTATATGGAAATGTAATCGGATTGGGACTGATTTTAATCCAGAAAATTTTCGGCATTATCAAACTAAATCCTGAAAACTATTACGTAAGCACGGTTCCTGTAGATCTTAATCCGCTTATGATTATCTCTATCTCTGTGGGAATCCTTATTATTTCCGGTCTTGCGTTAATTATTCCAAGCTATCTCATCAGTAAAATTTCTCCTGTGAAGGCGATAAAGTATAACTAAAAGTTGGTAAAAAGTGAAAGTAAAAGGTGAGAATGAATTTACTTATTCATGTAATTGACGCTATCATCCAGCGAATAAAATTTAAAGCTGTATCTTTGCCATGCTTTAAAAAACATTTATGAAATACGCAAACAACATCCTCGAAACTATAGGAAATACACCACTTGTAAAACTAAATAAGGTTTTGGGTGAAGATTTTCAGGCACTGGTTTTGGCAAAGGTGGAAACGTTCAATCCGGGAAATTCCGTGAAAGACAGAATGGCCCTGAAAATGATTGAAGACGCAGAAAAAGACGGAAGGCTGAAGCCGGGAGGTACTATCATTGAAGGAACTTCCGGGAATACAGGGATGGGGCTGGCTCTTGCAGCAATTATCAAAGGATACAAATGTATTTTTGTAACTAATTCAAAACAATCTAAAGAAAAATGCGATATTCTGCGTGCCGTAGGTGCTGAAGTAATTGTTTGCCCTACCGACGTAAAACCTACGGATCCGCGTTCTTACTATTCTGTTTCTAAGCGACTTGCTAAGGAAACGGAAAACGGATGGTACGTTAATCAATACGATAATTTATCCAACAGAGCAGCGCATTACGAATCTACCGCTCCTGAAATCTGGGAACAGACAGAAGGAAAGCTTACGCACTTCGTAGTGGGAGCAGGAACTGGAGGCACAATTACCGGCTGCGGAACATTCTTCAAAGAGAAAAATCCTAATATCAAAGTTATCGGTGTAGATACTTACGGTTCCATTTTAAAGGAAATCCATGAGACAGGACAAATCAAATTAGAAAATGCCTACAGCTATATTACCGAAGGAATTGGTGAAGACATTCTTCCTGAAAACTATGATATGGCGGTTATTGATCATTTTGAAAAAGTAACGGATAAAGACGGTGCCATTTACGCAAGAAAATTAGCCAAAGAGGAAGGGATTTTCTGCGGATATTCCGCCGGAAGTGCCATTGCTTCATTGATACAGATGAAAGATCAGTTCACGAAAGATGATGTAATTGTAGTGCTTCTTCACGACCACGGTTCACGATATGTAGGAAAAATCTACAACGACGAATGGATGAAAGAAATGGGCTGGCTGGAGTAATCAGTCACCATCAATCATAAAAAAAACTCAGAGCAATTGTTCTGAGTTTTTATTTTATCTGGATTTGTAAAATTTGCTGATCAAATTTTTATTCCTTAATATTCTTCTTTAAAATCTGTTTTAAGTAGCTGTAATCTTTCTCGTTCATTGACTTTCTGGGGAACATATAGCTGTATTTCCCTTCGATGCTGATGAAATCATTGTTGCTGTCGAAAAACTCAAAATCTTTCCATTCGCTGGTCTCTTTATCGCCGTCGATATTTACGGTGAAAAAATTTTCATCCATTCTGATCTCGTAGATGTTGCAGTTTTCCATTTTATTTAAATAATGGGCTACCTGCTTTTTCCATCTTGAAACTTTATTAATACTTACCGATAAAAAAACTGCGCAAAGCAGGAATAAGAAGCTTACAAAATACAAAATCCCGGATTTTTCCTTACTGAAATCATCTTTGAAAACAAATAAAATAACCAAAATAAGACCGATCACAATTGTGGTTACGGTTTTTCCTCTTGTAGTAGGCGAAAAAAACAGGCTTCCCTGGTTCCCGTTGAAATATATTTCTTCAAAATCCTTTCTTTTCGGCTTCAGGATAATTACTTTCTCTTCAGTCATATTATTAATTCTGCAGCAAAGATAAGTTTTTCATTGATCAATATCATTTTAAAGATCGACATCAAACGCTCCCTCTAAAACTCTAAACCCTCATACTCTAAAACACTCTCACTCAAAAACTCCCTTCTTCGTATTTATTGCTGATGGCAGAAAGCTTATTCATCAGCTCACGGTTTATCTGTTTCAGGTCTTCCATTTTTCTGAGCATATCGTGGATTACTTCAAGCCCGGGAAGGTTGATTTCCAGATCATAATGCCAGTTGGCAAATCTTTCAAAAGACGGCAGGTCTTCATACATCAGATAGTGGATTTCATTCTCTTTCTGAATATTCAGTAACCCGGAATCTACCAGTTCATCAAAAAAAGTGATTTCAATATTGTATATTTTTACGAGTTCTTCCCGTGATATTCTTTCATTCATGACTTAAGAATTTTTTAGTTGTTCAAAAAGCTGCTTCTGCTTATCGGTAAGATTGGTAGGCAGTTTCACATCATAGGTCACAAAAAGGTCTCCGAATTGTCCTTCTTTTTTGTAGACAGGAAATCCTTTTCCTTTCAGCCTTACGGTCATTCCGTTTTGGGTTTCAGGCTTTACTTTAAGATTGACGCTTCCGGCCAGAGTATTGACTTTAACATCTCCTCCTAAAACAGCCGTGTACAAATCGATGGAAACTCTGGTTTTTAAATCATCCCCTATTCTTTCAAAATCAGGATCGGTCGGAATATTGAAGGTAATATACAAATCTCCGTTCGGGCCGCCGTTATAGCCTGGGTTTCCGTGTCCTTTCAATTTAATCTGCTGTCCGTCGTAAACACCAGCCGGAATAGTGATTCTCACCTTTTTCCCGTTAATATCAAAAGTCTGCTGATGTGTAGTTGCAGCATCCTTTAAGCTTAGATTCAGCTCGGCATGAATATCCTGTCCTTTAAACTTTCCGGACGCGCTCCCTCTCGAACTTCTCCCGAAACCTCCTCCACCGCCGAACATACTCTGGAAAAAATCCGAAAAATCTTCTCCTTCCCCGAAATCTGCTCCGGAAAATCCGCCGCCGTTATCATTGCCGTAGCTTTGATACTGTCTTTGCTGTTGCTGTTGTGCCTTTTCGTATTCCTCGCCGTGTTTCCAGTTTTCGCCATATTTATCGTACTTAGCGCGGTTTTCAGGACTGCTGAGCACTTCATTGGCCTCATTGATCTCTTTGAATTTCCGTTCCGCTTCCTTATCATTGGGATTTAGGTCGGGGTGCAGTTTTCTTGCCAGCTTTCGATATGCTTTTTTGATATCTTCCTGACTTGCGTTTTTATCTACGCCTAAAATTTTATAGTAGTCTATATAAGCCATAGAAACGATTTTACTCAAATTTAAGGATTTTAGAAACGAAATTTATACAATAAAGTGTTAAAAATAAAGCTATCTTTGATTAAAAAGCGCTCTATGAAAGAAGTGTTGAAAAACTACTCGGGAATCCTGCTTTTGCTTCTTGGAATTGTTGCCGGAAGCATTATCGGAATTATTGCTCCCCAAATTGTAAATTATATAAAACCATTAGGAGATATTTTCCTGAATTTACTTTTTGTAAGTGTTGTTCCGCTTGTCTTTTTCGCTGTTTCCAATTCCATTGCTTCGCTGGAACAAGCGTCAAAGTTTGGAAAGATTATGGTGACTATGGCGTTTACCTTTCTTTTTTTTATTTTAACAGCAGCTGTTTTTACCATCTTCGCCGTCTATTTATTTCCGGTTTCGGGAGTTTCAGGGAGTAAAGAACTTGTGGAAGAAGTAGCTTCTGAAGAAAGCTGGGGAAACAGGATTGTGAGCTTTTTTACGGTGGGTGAATTTACACAGCTTTTTTCACGGCAGAATATGCTTGCCCTACTTATTTTCGCTTTTATGACAGGTTTTTCAGCAAGAAAAGCAGGAGAAAAAGGACAATCTTTCAGGATGTTTATTGCTTCCGGATATGAAGTCATGAAAGAGCTTTTGTTGTTGATTATGAAGGCAGCTCCCATTGGTTTAGGCGCCTATTTTGCATTTCAGGTAGCCACATTGGGGCCTCAGCTTTTTGGGTTTTATGCCAAGCCTCTCGGACTTTATTATATTGCGGGAGTCATTTATTTCCTGCTGTTCTTTTCAATATATGCTTTTATGGCAGGAGGAATCAATGGTGTTAAAAATTTCTGGAAAAACGGAATCTATCCGTCTGTAACAGCACTGAGCACCTGCAGCAGCTTTGCGACCATGCCTGCGAATTTACAGGCAGCAGCAAAGATCGGAATCCCAAGTCAGATTTTCAATATTGTGATCCCTATCGGAACGACGCTTCATAAAAACGGATCTTCCATGTCGTCAATCATTAAGATTTATGTGGCTTTTCTGATTATCGGGAGAGATTTTTTTGATCCGATGAATCTTCTTTTAGCTTTAGGCATTACGGTTTTCGTGAGTATCGTAGCTGGAGGCATTCCCAACGGCGGGTATATCGGGGAAATGCTGATGATTTCGGTGTACAAATTACCGCAGGAAGCAATTCCAGCCGTGATGATAATCGGAACTTTGGTAGATCCTCTGGCAACTGTGCTGAATGCAGTCGGGCAATTGGTAGCTTCGATGTTTGTGAACCGGTTTGTGAAAGTCTGATTTTCCTGAAACACAAATCGTACGAATATTTCGCCCTTTTACTATAATTATAAAGCCCAAACATCTGCCAAATCTACAGTAGATTTTAAGTATAACATTTTTATTATTCCCATAACCTCCAATGTGAGTTTTCCATTTTTTATTTCAGGTAATGATAATACCTTGCTCCATTTAAAACAGGGTTTTCCAGTTCTATATATTTCAGTCCGAAACCTTTGTAGTTTTGATTAACAGAATTTTCCAATTGTTTTTTGTGAAGCTTTTCATAGGTTTCAAAGTCGATGGCTGTTCTTTTTTTTAGTTCTTCAAAAATATTCCATTTTGAAACGATTTTTTTCCAGTTTTCTGAAACTTTCCCTGCAAAAACTTTTGATTTTGAGCCGCTTCCATATCCTAAAAATCCAATCTTTTCTCCTGCCAGTTCTTCATTTTCATTAAAAGAAGTCTGTAACGCAGAAAGTAGTGCCATAAAGATTGAAGCGGTGTACATATTTCCTATTTCAGAAGATGCGTGTTGGGATTTTTCAATTTTGTCATTAATAAACTGAATATATTCATCTGATTTGGCAACTGCCTTTTGCTCTTCAGGCGTTTCGTAGGATAATCCGTTTTCGAGGCTGTAAATTTCCGTAAAAACTCTTTTTCCGTGAAATGCGTACGGAAGATGGAAAATTAAATATTTCCAGTGTTCATAAGGTTTATTTTTCCCTGTAATTTCTTTATAATGGTTGTAGGCTTCCCTGATTCTGTCCTGGTAACATTGATTGGAATATTGTCCGTCGAACACCGGTTCATCTGTAAAAATTTCAATTTTTTCAGGGAAATTTCCGGGAGCGTTGGTGAGGTTTTCTTTTTTAAAATGGCGTCTCGGTTTGAAGAAATCAAAAACCGATTCTGTAGCAACTCCCCAATTATTTTCAATTTCAATGAGATCCGGCTTTGAAGAAACTAAAACGGCCACTGCTCCACCACCCTGTGTATATTCTCCGGGAGAAGCCAGCTCATATTTTGCATAATCGCTTGCGATAACAATGGCTTTTTTATCCGGATTTACTCTTACAAAATCAAGAGAGTTATGAAGGGCATCTACTGCCCCGATACAGGCGAAAGTAAGATCCACCACATCACAGTTTCTGAAACATCTTTCTCCAAACTCTTCTTCCAACACTTTTTCTACCATCTGCATTGCGTAGGTTGCCGTTGGTTTTGCCGCATCAAGCGCACTTTCTGTTCCGAGGTAAATTCTTGCAATGTCTTTCGGATGAATGTGGTAATCTTTAATTAATTTCAACAACGCTTCTGCTGCCAATGTTGCGGCGTCTTCATGCACATCGGGAAACCCCATTTTGTGTAAACCCAGTCCTTTTTCCAGTTTTGCAGGTTCAATTCCTCTTTTTTCTGCTAAATCTTTAATTTCCAAATATAATGAAGGTACATGGTAACTTGCCGCCTCGATTCCAAAAGTCATATTCTTTAATTTTTATACGAATTTAAAAAATGTAAACGTTTAATCATCTATGATTTTTGCGAAATTTTCAGAAATTGTTTATGAAAAATAGTTCATTGAAATATTAACGTGATACAAATTTGTATACAGCCTGTACGGTAGTTTTATATGGTTCTTTTAATTGTTAGCATGAAGAAATTAAACTAATTATTATTTAAAATATCCCGCGGATTTCGCAGATTACGCAGATCTTATGCTAAAAAGATTTCGTAAAGATTTTCATGCGAGAAGCATTTAATTTAATTGATTTTTCTTCTTCTACTGATTAGCAATTTTTTTCCGCTGCTTGTTTTATGTTAAAATCTGAGAAGGACGACAAAGTGGAGTTATTTCATGAATTTAAATAGAGAAAGTCCCATTTAGCTTGGATGAAAGGTAGTTTTATATGATTCTTTTATTTATTAACATGAAGAAGTTAAGAAAGCTGTGGTTTTAAATATCCCGCGGATTTCGCAGATTACGCAGATTTTTATGCTAAAAAGTTCGTAAAGATAGTCATGCCGGAAGCCTCTGAACTGTTTTTTTCTTCTCCCACAGATCTGCAAATATTTTATTTGCTGCTGTTTGGTATGCTGAAATCTGAGAAGGACAACAAAGTGCAGTTATTCCCTGAATTTAAATAGAAAGTCCTATTTAGCCCGGATTGCAGCAATTGTTTGAGCTCATTTTTTCAGTTTTCGGCGCGGCAGCTTCGCTGCCGCGCCGAAAAAAGGATGCCGTTTCTATCCGGGCTAGAATTTATTCATTAAATGTAGATCCGGAATTTAAAGACTTCCGTAAAATTGCTGTACAACAAATCATCTTTTTTGAAATTCAAAAAACCTAACAGGTTTTCAAAACCTGTTAGGTTTAGGATATGCATAATCTCAGTTTTACCGCTTTGCCTCAATTATTATTTCTGGCTTATGCATTTAATGTACGATCTTCCGAAACATCAAACAAAAAGCACTTC